>RPRK01000157.1 GCA_003818495.1 Burkholderiales bacterium | reverse complement strand
GGCCTTGTCGACCTCGATCAGCCTCAGCCCCTCGGCCGCGTGCGCGTTCAGGCAGGCCTTGATCAGCGAGGACTTGCCGGTGCCGCGGGAACCGGTCAGCAGCACGTTGTTGGCGGGCAGCCCCTGCACGAAGTGGCGGGTGTTGCGCTCGATGAGCCGCTTCGGCTCGTCGATGTTCTGCAGGTCGTCGAGCGAGATGGACGAGCGGTGGCGCACCGGCTGCAGCCACGACTGCCAGCCGAATGCCGTCGGACGGCGCCGCCAGCGGAACGCGATGGAGGCGTCCCAGTCGGGCTCGGTCGCGCGGGGCAGCAGGCCCTCCACGCGGGCGAGCAGGGTCTCGGCGCGCTCGGCGAGGCGCTGGATGGCTTTCGTGTCGAAGAGCATCGGTGGGGTCAGGAACGGTAGTCGGCGTTGATCGACACGTACTCGTGCGACAGGTCGCAGGTCCAGACGGTGGTCGAGGCGGCGCCGCGGTCGAGCGACACGCGCACCGTGATCTCCGCCTGCTTCATGACCCGCTGGCCGTCCTCCTCGCGATAGGCCGGATGGCGGCCGCCGCGGGTGGCGACGTGGACGTCGTCGAGCCAGAGGTCGATCCGGCTCGGATCGAGGTCCTCGATGCCGGCATAGCCGATCGCGCACAGGATGCGACCGAGGTTCGGATCGGAGGCGAAGAACGCGGTCTTCACCAGGGGCGAGTGGGCGATCGCGTAGGCCACCGCGGCGGCCTCCTCGGCGGTGCCGGCACGCTCGACCACGACGGTGATGAACTTGGTCGCGCCCTCGCCGTCGCGCACGATCGCCTGCGCGAGTTCGCGGGCGACCTCGACGATCGCGGCCTTGAGCGGCGCGGCCGTCACGTCGGCCTCGTCGGCGACCGACACCTCGCCCGCACCGGTGGCGATCAGCACGAACGAGTCGTTGGTCGACGTGTCGCCGTCGATGGTGATGCGGTTGAAGCTGGCGTCGGCGGCCTCGCGGACCCACTTCGCGAGCAGCGGCTGCGGCACCCGGGCATCGGTCGCGACGAAGCCGAGCATGGTCGCCATGTTCGGGCGGATCATGCCCGCCCCTTTCGAGATCCCGGTGACGGTCGCGGTGCGCCCACCGATCGTGATGCGGCGCGAGGCGGCCTTGGGCATCGTGTCGGTGGTCATGATCGCCTCGGCGGCGACGCCCCACTGGTCGGCGCGCAGGTCGGCGATGGCGGCCGGCAACCCGGCGACCAGGCGATCGACGGGCAGCGGCTCGAGGATCACGCCGGTGGAGAAGGGCAGCACCTGCGCGGGCTCGCAGCCGAGCAGCGCGGCGACGGCGGCGCAGGTCTGGCGCGCGGCCGCCAGGCCCGGCTCGCCGGTGCCCGCGTTCGCGTTCCCGGTGTTGACGACGAAGGCACGCACCGGCGCGCCCGCCGCCAGGTGCTCTCGGCACACCGTCACCGGCGCCGCGCAGAACCGGTTGCGGGTGAAGACCCCCGCCGCGGTCGAACCGGGTGCGAGGCGCGCGAGCAGCACGTCGCGTCGGTTCGGCTTGCGGATCGCGGCACGCGCGGTGCCCAGCTCGAGGCCGGCGACCGGGAAGAGGCGCGAGGGATCCAGGGGGGCGAGGTTGACGGGCATCGCAGGCTCGGGCGGGCGTGCGCGGGCGGCGCACGGGAGCCCGGATTGTACTGCCCGTCGCGCGGCCGCCGGCCCCGCGACGGGCGGGCCGTCAGCCCACGAACGCGCGGATCGCGGCGATCGTCTCGGCCGGGGCGCTGACGTGCGGGCAGTGGCCGGTCGCGGCCATCTCGACCAGCGTGTCGGCCGGCATGCGGGCGTGCATCCAGCGGCCGACCTCGAGCGGCGCGACCGCGTCGTCCCGGCACTGCAGCGTCAGCGAGGGCACCTGCAGCCGCGACACCGCGTCGCGGTGGTCGGACAGGAAGGTCACGCGCCCGAAGTGCCGCGCGATCGTCGGGTCGCTGCGGCAGAAGCTGTCGCGCAGCTCGTTCGCGAGTTCGGGGCGCTCGGGATTGCCCATGATGACCGGCGCGATCGCGCGGGCCCAGCCGTCGTAGTCGGCATCCATCGTCGCGAGCAGGCCGTCGAGGGCCTCGCGCTCGAAGCCGCCGCGGTAGTCGCCGTCGTTCACGTAGCACGGCGACGGCGTGAGCAGCACCAGCTGCTCGAAGTACTCGGGGTGCGAGATCGCCGCCAGCAGGCCGATCATCGCGCTCACCGAGTGGCCGACGTAGGTCACGCGCGGCAGGCCGATCGCGCGGACGATCTCGAGGACGTCGGCCGCATAGCCGTGCAGGGTGCCGTAGCGGGCGGCGGTGTAGTGCGAACGATCGGTCGTGCAGGCGCCGACGTGGTCGAAAGTGACGACCCGGCGCGCGTCGGCGAACGCGGGCGCGACGTGCCGCCACATGCGCTGGTCGCACCCGTAGCCATGGGCGAAGACGATGGTCCGGGATCCGACACCCTGGACCGTGACGTTGTTGCGGCGCAGGGCGGTCATCGGGCGAATTTCATGAGACGCGAGGCATCGGACACGGCGCGCTCCACGGCCGGAGGCGCTCGTGACGCGCCGGAGCCGGCCGGACACGATGTGCGAAAGGGTACCGTCCGGCGGCTGAACCGGCCACCGGCGGCTTTCCGAAGCGGGTTTGCGGGCATCCCCAATGGCCCGCCGCGACACCGCCAGGACACACTCGGCTCGCTCCCTCATTGCGCGCCTCGCTGCGTTCCTCGCTGCGCCCCGGGCGTCCGCCCCGCGGGTCGACGCATCTCTCCGGCCACTCCGCCCCTGCCCCTGCCCCACCTGGTCTCCATGAACCTCCGACGCCCGACCTCGTCCGTCCTCTGCACCCCCGCGTCGGTCCGCGCGCCGGCCGGGTCGTGCACCGTGCAGCGTGACGCGGAATCGGCGCAGCGACGGCTCTACGAGTCGCTGCCCGACGGGGTGCTGGTGGTGGACGAGCACGGCGTCATCGTCTTCGCCAACGGCTCCGCGGCGATGCTGCTCGGTGCCGCCGACGCGGCGCGCCTCATCGGCCTGACGGTCGACGCGCTGCTCGCGCCGTCGCCTGCCGCCGGCCCGTCGCTGTGCCGTGCCTTCGCCGGAAACGGCGGCCGACCCGAGGTGCTGGAGCTGGAGTGCATGCGGCTCGACGGCGTGGGCTGCGTGATCGAGGCCTCGGTGTCGCAGACGGAATTCGACGGACGTCCCGCGCGCCAGGCGCTGCTGCGCGACGCGACCGAGCGGCGCATGAAGCAGACGCTCGCCGCACGCACCCGCGACGTGCTCGAGACCATGGCCGACGGCGCGCCGCTCGACGCGGTGCTGCGCCGGATCTGCACGTCGATCGAGCGGATGCTGGGCGGCAGCGCACGCTGCGGCATCACGCTGCTCGACCCGGAGCGCCGGCGGCTGCACGCCATGGTGTCGGGCACGCTGCCCGCGGCCTACTGCGAGGCGGTGCACGGCCTCGAGATCGGCCCCTCGGGCGGCGCCTGCGGCGCGGCGGTGTTCTTCGACCGGCGCGTGATCGTCGAGGACATCGACACCGATCCGATCTGCAGCACCTCGCGGGCCCACGCCGCGAACCACGGACTGCGGGCCTGCTGGGCCACGCCGCTGCGCGACGCGGACGGTCGGGTCGCCGGCTCCTTCGCGGTGTATCACGATTCGCCGCAGCGGCCCGGCGAGGCCGAGCTCGACGTCGTCGACGCCTTCGTCCGGCTCGCCGAGGAAGCGATGCGCCGTACCGCGCTGCGCGAGCGCATGCGGCGCGACCGGGTCCGCCACGAGTCGGTGCTGCAGGCGGTGGGCGCGGCGGTGCTGGTCTTCCGCGGCGACTGGAAGCTCTCGGGCTGGAACGCCGGCGCCCAGCGTCTGCTGGGCCTGGACGATTCGGGGCTCGCCGCCCTCGACGCGCAGCGTCTGCTGGCGGGCGCGGTCGGCGAGGACGGCACGCCGCTGCGGCACGACGATTCGCCGATCGACCGCTGCGTGACCACCCGTGCGCCGCAGCGCGACCGCGTCCTGGGCCTGCTCGGCGGCGACGGTCGCCGGCGCTGGGTCACGGTCAACGTGCAGCCGGTGCCGGCCTCGCACGACGATCCCGACGACGACAGCGTCGTCTGCTGCCTCGCGGACGTCACCGAGATCAAGGTCGCCCAGCAGCGCCTCGAGCAGCTCGCCCGCACCGACGTGCTCACCGGCCTGCCCAACCGGCTCTTCCTGCAGGCCGAGACCGCGCGCCTGGTGGCCGCGGCGGGCCGCGAGGGCGGGGGCCTCGGCATGCTGATGATGGATCTCGACGGCTTCAAGCACGTCAACGACACGCTCGGGCACGCCGCGGGCGACGCGCTGCTGATCGACGTCGCGCAGCGCATCGAGGGCGCGATGGACGCCGGCGACCTGCTCGCGCGGCTGGGCGGCGACGAGTTCGTCGTGCTGACCCGCGGCAGCGGCGGCGTCGAGGCACTGAATGCGCTCGCGCGGCGGATCGCCGGCGCGCTCGCCACGCCGTTCGACGTCGGCGCGACCGAGGTCTTCGTCAGCGCGGCGATCGGCGGCGGCGTCTATCCGCAGCATGCGAGCACGCCCGAGGCACTGTTCCGCTGCGCCGACGCGGCCATGTATCGGGCCAAGCGCTTCGGACGCGGTCAGGTCGCGATGTTCGGGCCCGACCCGGTGGCGCCGCGCATCAACCGGATCACGATCGAATGCGACCTGCGCCGTGCGCTCGAACGCGGCGAATTCGAGCTCCACTACCAGCCGCGCTGGCGTGCCGTCGACGGCACGATGGCCGGCGTCGAGGCCCTGATCCGGTGGCGGCACCGGGACCGCGGACTGGTGTCCCCGGCCGACTTCGTGCCGCTGGCCGAGGAGACCGGCCTGATCGTGCCGATCGGACGGTGGGTGCTCGACGAGGCCTGCCGGCAGACCGCCGCCTGGCGCGCCGCGGGCGTGGCCGTGCCGTCGGTCGCAGTCAATGTCTCGGCCGCGCAGTTCTCGACCGAACTGTTCGCCTCGACCGTGCCCGGCCTGCTGCGCCGGCACGGCATCGAGGCCTCCGACATCGAGCTGGAGATCACCGAGACGGTGATGATGCGACAGCTCGACGAGGGTGAAGCGGACGCGATCCAGGCGCTGCGCGCGCGCGGCCTGAAGCTGCTGCTCGACGATTTCGGCACCGGCTACTCGTCGCTGTCGTACCTGCAGCGCTTCCCGCTCGACGGCCTGAAGATCGATCGCAGCTTCGTGGCCCGGCTGCCCCACGCACGGGATTCACGGGCGATCGTCGAGGCGATCGTGGGACTCTCCCGCGAGCTCTCGATCGTCAGCATCGCCGAAGGCGTCGAGACCGAGGAACAGGCCGCATGGCTGCGGCGGGCGGGATGCAACGAGCTGCAGGGCTTCCTCTACGCCCGGCCGATGCGCGCGGCGCAGATCGTGGCGCTGCTGGCCACCGGAGCCTCCGCGCTGCCGGTGTTCGCGGATCACGCCTGAGTCGGCGTCCGCCGCGGGCGGACGTCTACTTCAGCTGCCCGTGGCACTGCTTGTATTTCCGCCCGCTCCCGCAGGGGCACGGATCGTTGCGTCCGACCTTCGTGCCGAAGCGCCGGAACGGCGCCTCCTTGTCGTCGTCGGGCAGCGCCGGCGGCTCCTGCACCGCGAGCGCCACCGACTCGGGATCCGCGTCGGGGGCGGCGGCGAACTCGGCGTGCGTGTACGAGGCCTGCGTGTACGAGGCCTCGGCCTGCTGCTCGACCTGCTGCTCGACCTGCTGCGCCTCCTCGGCCGACTGGATCCGGACGTTCATCAGGATCTTGACGACCTCGTTGCGGATGCTCTGCAGCATCGACTCGAAGAGCTCGAAGGCCTCGCGCTTGTATTCCTGCTTGGGGTTCTTCTGCGCGTAGCCGCGCAGGTGGATGCCCTGGCGCAGATGATCGAGCGCCGACAGGTGCTCGCGCCAGCGCTGGTCGATCGACTGCAGCATGATCGAGCGCTCGAAGCCTGCGAAGCCCTCGCGACCCACCGCCGACACCTTCTCGCCGTAGCGGTCGTCGGCGGCCTTGAGGACCGCCGCGAGCAGGTCGGCATCGCCCGCCTCGCCCTCGAGCATCGCGGCGAGCGGCACCTCGAGGCCCCAGTCGTCGCGCAGCTCCGCCTCGAGCCCGGGGATGTCCCACTGCTCGGCGACGCTCTCCTCGGGCACGCGCTGCCGGAAGATCTCGGTGAACACGCCATGACGCAGCCCGCCCATCAGCTCGTCGGTGTCGACGCTCTCGAGCAGGTCGTTGCGCTGCTGGTAGATCACCTTGCGCTGGTCGTTGGCGACGTCGTCGTACTCGAGCAGCTGCTTGCGGATGTCGAAGTTGCGGGCCTCGACCTTGCGCTGCGCGCTCTCGATCGAGCGCGTGACCATGCCCGCCTCGATCGCCTCGCCCTCGGGCAGCTTCAGGCGGTCCATGATGGACTTCAGCCGGTCGCCCGCGAAGATCTTGAGCAGCGGGTCGTCCATCGACAGGTAGAACCGCGACGAGCCCGGATCCCCCTGGCGACCCGACCGGCCGCGCAGCTGGTTGTCGATCCGGCGCGACTCGTGGCGCTCGGTGCCGATGATGTGCAGGCCGCCGGCGGCCACCACCTGGTCGTGCAGCGCCTGCCAGCCCGAGCGCAGCGCCTCGGACTGCGACTGCTTGGCGGCCTCGTCGAGGTCCTCGCGCGCCATCAGCTGGTCGATCTGCTTGGCGGCATTGCCGCCGAGCACGATGTCGGTGCCGCGGCCCGCCATGTTGGTGGCGATCGTGATCGTGTGCGGCCGGCCGGCCTCGGCGACGATCTGGGCCTCCTGCGCGTGCTGCTTGGCGTTCAGCACGTTGTGCGGCAGCTTCGCCTGCTGGAGCATCCCGGAGAGCAGCTCGGAGTTCTCGATCGACGTGGTGCCGACGAGCACGGGCTGGCCCCGCTGATGGCAGTCCTGGATGTCGGCCAGGATCGCGTCGTACTTTTCCTTGGCGGTGCGGAAGACCTGGTCCTGGCGGTCGTTGCGGACCATCGGACGGTGTGTCGGGATCAGCACCGTCTCGAGGCTGTAGATCTCCTGGAACTCGTAGGCCTCGGTGTCCGCCGTGCCCGTCATGCCGGCGAGCTTGCCGTACATGCGGAAGTAGTTCTGGAAGGTGATCGACGCGAGGGTCTGGTTCTCGGACTGGATCCGGACGCCTTCCTTCGCCTCCACCGCCTGGTGCAGGCCGTCGGACCAGCGCCGCCCCGCCATCAGCCGGCCGGTGAACTCGTCGACGATGATGACCTCGCCGTCCTGCACGACGTACTGCTGGTCGCGGAAGAACAGCGTGTGCGCGCGCAGCGCCACCGTCAGGTGGTGCATCGACAGGATGTTGGCGGCGTCGTAGAGGCTGGCGCCCTCGGGGAGGATGCCGAGCTGGGTGAGCAGCTTCTCGGCCTTCTCGTGACCGGCCTCGGAGAGGTGGACCTGATGGGCCTTGCGGTCGACCCAGTAGTCCCCGGGCGGGTCCGGCTCGTTGGTCTTCGGCTCCGACGCCATCGGCGTCAGCAGCGGCGGGACCTGGTTCATCCGGACGTACAGCTCGGTGTGGTCCTCGGCCTGACCGGAGATGATCAGCGGCGTGCGGGCCTCGTCGATCAGGATCGAGTCCACCTCGTCGACGATCGCGTACGCCAGACCGCGCTGCACGCGGTCCTTGGCGTCGTAGACCATGTTGTCGCGCAGGTAGTCGAAGCCGAACTCGTTGTTCGTGCCGTAGGTCAGGTCGGCCGCGTACGCCTCCTTCTTGAGGGCGTGCGGCATCTGCGACAGGTTCACGCCGACGGTCAGGCCCAGGAAGTTGTAGAGCTTCCCCATCCACTCGGCGTCGCGCTGCGCGAGGTAGTCGTTGACCGTGACGACGTGCACGCCCTGGCCGCTCAGCGCGTTCAGGTACGCCGGCAGCGTCGCCATCAGCGTCTTGCCCTCGCCGGTGCGCATCTCGGCGATCTTGCCGTCGTGCAGCGACATCCCGCCGATCAGCTGGACGTCGAAGTGCCGCATGCCGAGCACGCGCTTGGCCGCCTCCCGGCAGACCGCGAAGGCTTCCGGCAGCACCGCGTCGAGCGACTCGCCGGCGCTCACGCGCCCGCGCAGCTCGGCCGTCTTGCCGGTGAGCTGCTCGTCGGTCAGGGCCGAGACCTTCGGCTCGAGCGCGTTGATCCGCTCGACGACCTTGCGGTAGTCCTTCAGCAGGCGTTCGTTGCGGCTGCCGAAGATTCGGGTCAGCAGTTTCTGGATCATGGGGACGTTGCCTCCGCGCCCGGGCGTGATTCCGCCGGGCCACGGATCGGGACTCGTGGGCAATCGTCGAGTCTAGCATGGGGTCGCAGGGACTCTCCGGGCCCTGGCCGGGCCGCCGCAGCCTCTCGTCGGCCGGGCGATCGGCTACAGTGGGTCCAGGACGACCCGCCCCGATGAAGCCCTTTCCCCGCACCCGCAATGCCTCGGCCTGGCTGCGCAACGAGCCGGTCTTCGCCGCGCTCGGCGAGCAGGCGGCGCGGCTGACGGCGCTGCAGGCGGACCTCGAGCGTGCGATGCCCGGGCTCGGCCTGGTCGTCGTCGCGCTCGAGCGCGACACGCTGGTGGTCGGCGCCGCCCATGCGGCGGTCGCGGCCAAGGTCCGGCAGATCGGCCCGACGGTGCTCGCCGGGCTCGCCCGGCGCGGCTGGAAGATCGAGAAGATCCGCTTCAAGCCGCAGTGGCGGCCGGTGGTCGCGGCGGCGCCCCGCCGGCCCAAGGAGGCGCCGAGCGCCCAGGCGATCGCCGACATCGACGCGCTGTCCGACCGCATCGAGGACCCCCGGCTGCGGGCGGCGCTGCGCCGGCTGGCGTCGCGGCACACGCCGCCCACCACGACGTGAGCGCCCGCACCCGCCGAAACGCCTGGCCCCGGCCGATCAGGACGAGGGAATCCGCTTCCTGAGCGCACACGCCTCGACGAATCCCCGGAGCGTGTCGAGCGGCAGCGGCTCGCCGTAGCGCACCGTGCCGGCGGGCAGTCCGCCCCGGGCGTCGAGATCCTCGTCGTCGAGCGCGGTCGACACGACGATCGCCATGGTCCGGTACTCGGGCATCGCCCGCAGGCGCCTCAGGAACTCGAAGCCGTCCATCGGCGCGGCGCGCAGCCCGCTCACCAGCACGTCCGGCCGGTGGCGCTCGATCTGGACCAGCGCATCGAACGCATCGCCCGCCCAGAGCGCCCGGATGGGCTCGGACCAGCCGGCGATCGCGGCCGCGATCCGGCGCCGGACCGGGTCACGGTCCTCGACCACCAGCAGCGTGACCGTGCCGGCCCCCACGCCGCGGGCGGTGCCGCCGGCGACGCGCAGCTCGCGCAGGGCATCGATCGATGCCCGGGCGATCCGCCGATGCCCGCCGCGCGTCTTCCAGGCCTGCAGGTCGCCGCGCTCGACCATGACCTGGACGGTGGTGGGCGACACGTCGAGCAGGCGAGCCGCCTCCGAGGTGGTGCACACCCCGAGCGCGGCAGCGGCCGGTCCGGCGAGCGGGTCGGACGGCGCGTCGATGGGCTCCACGGCGTCTTAGAAGCTGTGAAGAAACCGTTGCGAGCAGGCCCGAGCCGGTGCCGAGGAGCGCAGCCGTACGCGATGGTGAGGCCGGGGTTTCACGGCGCATGCGCCGTGCCGGCCGAACGACTCGCGCCTGCAGGCGCGAGGCTCCCCGGCGAGCACCGCAGGCGCCGGATCGGGACGCGCAGTAGGTTTATTCACAGCTTCTCAGGCCAGCAGGCGCTCGACGAGGAGAACGCCGAAGAACACGAGTCCGACGGCCACCCCGACCCACAGCAGCCGCCATGCACGGGTCAGCCACTTGCGATCGCGGGTGACCAGCCAGGCGGCGGCCGACCCGGCCACGCCCAGGCCGATCAGGATGGCGACGATGCGAAGGAAGAGCACGGCGGCCCGCCGGTCAGGCGGCGACCCAGTCGCGGGCGAACATCCGGGGGGCTTCCCGCCGCTGCGGGAAGGTGCTCAGTTCCCACGCCTGGCGGTCGGCCAGCAGCGCCCGCAGCAGCGCGTTGTTCATGGCATGGCCGGACTTGTGGGCGGAATAGGCCGCGAGCAGCGGATGGCCGACCAGGTACAGGTCGCCGATCGCGTCGAGGATCTTGTGCTTGACGAACTCGTCGCGCGACCGCAGGCCGTCGGCGTTCAGCACGCGGTACTCGTCCATCACGATCGCGTTGCCGAGGCTGCCCCCCTGGGCGAGGCCGCGCGAGCGCAGGGCCTCGACGTCCTGCATGAAGCCGAAGGTGCGGGCCCGGGAGATCTCGGTGACGTAGGAGTCGCTGGCGAAATCGACCTCGACCTCCTGCACCGTCGCGTCGATCGCAGGGTGCCCGAAGTCGATCGAGAAGCGCATCTTGTAGCCGAAATACGGCTCGAGGCGCGCCCACTTGTCGCCGTCCCGGACCTCGATCGGACGCATCACGCGGATGAAGCGCTTGGGCGCGGCCTGCTCGACGATGCCGGCCGACTGCAGCAGGAACACGAACGAGCCCGCCGAGCCGTCGAGGATCGGGATCTCGGCGGCGGTGACGTCGACGTAGAGGTTGTCGATGCCCAGGCCGGCGAGCGCCGACATCAGGTGCTCGACCGTCGCCACCCGGACGTCGGGGTCGGATTCCGCGGTCAGCGTCGAGGCCATCCGCGTGTCGTTGACCCGCTCGGCGTCGGCACGGATCTCGACCGGCACCGGCAGGTCGACGCGGCGGAAGACGATCCCGGTGTCGGGCGGTGCGGGGCGCAGCACGAGCTCGACGCCCTGCCCGGAATGCAGGCCGACGCCGGTGGTCCGCACCAGCGCCTTGACCGTTCGCTGCCTCAGCACCGGTTCATCCCGGGTTCAGGGAGGTGAAGGCGGCTCAGAGCTGCCCGAGCATCGTGGCCGCGTCGCTGACCTCGAACTTGCCGGGCGCCTCGCGGTTGAGCTGCTTGACCACGCCGTCGACGACCAGCATCGAGTAGCGGTCCGAACGCACGCCCATGCCCCGGGCGGTGAGGTCGAGCATCAGGCCGGTGGCCCGGGCGAACTCGGCGCTGCCGTCGCCCATCATGCGGACCTTGCCGCCGGACTTCTGGTCGCGGCCCCAGGCGCCCATCACGAACGCGTCGTTGACCGACACGCACCAGATCTCGTCGACGCCCTTCGCCTTGAGCGCGTCGAAGTGCTGCAGGTAGCTGGGGACGTGCTTGGCCGAGCAGGTGGGCGTGAACGCGCCCGGCAGGCCGAAGATCGCGATGGTCTTGCCCTTGACCAGGTCGGACACCTTGAACGCGTTGGGCCCGAGCGCGCAGCCGTTGCCTTCGACCTCGATGAACTCGGTCAGCGTGGCCTCGGGCAGGCGGTCTCCGATGGCGATGGTCATGCTCGCGACTCCTCTTGGATTGTTGGGGTTCGGCGAGGCGCGACGCCCCGCGTGTCGCCCGATTGTAGCCCGGCGCGGCGAGCGGCCCCGGGGAGACCCGGACCCGCTCGTCGCGTCGCGCAATGCCCCTGACAGCGCCATGGGTGGCGCGGCGTCGGGGGCGCCGATCCGCGGGAGGCCCCCCGCGGATCGGTGCTTCGTCGTCAGTCCGGCTTCACCGCCCGGTCGGC
>RPRK01000156.1 GCA_003818495.1 Burkholderiales bacterium | reverse complement strand
GCTGTCGGGCTGTCGGGCTGTCGGGCTGTCGATCTGCCGATCGCCCCCGGGCACGCCTCAGCGGACGATCGTCCCCACCCGGAGCAGCGAGGCGAACTCGGCCTCGGGAACCGCCTTGCTGAACAGCCAGCCCTGGCACGCGCCGCAGCCGACCGAGGCGAGGTAGGCCGCCTGCTCGCGGGTCTCCACCCCTTCGGCGATGACCTCGAAGCCTAGGCTGCCCGACAGGCCGACGATGGCGCGGACGATGGCGGCGTTGTCGCCGTCGTCGGGCAGGCCATTGACGAACGAACGGTCGATCTTGAGCTCGTCCACCGGCATGCGCTTGAGGTAGGCGAGCGACGAGTAGCCGGTGCCGAAGTCGTCGAGCGAGATCGACGCGCCGAGCGACTTGAGCTGGTTCAGCACCTCGACGCTCTCGTCGGCGGCCGACATCAGCATGCTCTCGGTGACCTCGACCGTCAGGTAGCGTGCGGGCAGGCCGGCGCTCGCGAGCGCACGGTCGACGTCGCGCAGCAGCCGACCCTCGCGGAAATGCGGGGCCGCGACGTTGACCGCGACGCGGCCGGGATGGCCCGCGTCGAGCCAGCGACGCGCGGCCCGACAGGCCTCGCCGATCACCCAGGTGCCGATCTCGACGATCAGGCCCGCCTCCTCGGCGATCGGGATGAACTCGCCCGGCGGCACCAGCCCGCGCTCGGGATGGCGCCAGCGGATCAGCGCCTCGCAGCCGATGATGCGGCCGGTCTGGGAGGCGACCTTGGGCTGGTAGTGGAGCTCGAACTCGCCGCGCTCGATCGCCCGGCGAAGCTGGGCCTCGAGGGTCAGCCGCGCGAGCGACTGCGCGTTGAGCGACGCGCTGTAGAAGCCGTAGCCGTTGCCGGGCCGGCTGCGCACCGACGATGCGGCGGCGCGCGCGCAGCGCAGCAGGGCCTCGGCCTCGCCGGCATCGCCGGGCGACGCGGCGATGCCGATGGACACCTGCGGATACCAGTCGTGGCCCTCGATCTGCATCGGCTGGGCGACGGTGGCGAGCAGACGGCGCGCGATGCCGGCGGCGTCCTCGATCCGGGCCAGCGACGGCAGCAGCGCGGCGAACTCGTCGGGACCGGTTCGCGAGACCATCGGCCCCGAGGTGTCCTCGGCGCCGCGTCCGATCGGCTCGCCGCTGCGCACGCAGCGCTGGATCCGCTGCGCGATGGTGCGCAGCGCCTCGTCGGCGGCGCGGTGGCCGAGCGTCTCGCTCAGCTGGCGGATCCGGCCGATCTCGACCTGCAGCAGCGCGCACAGTTCGCCGCGGCGGCTCGCGCGACGCAGCGTGCTGGCGGTGTGCGTGAGCATCAGCTTGCGGTTCGGCAGACCCGTGGGCACGTCGAACCAGTTGCTGCGGTCGCGCATCACCTTGAAGGCGAGCGTGTTGCGCAGCCGCAGGACCAGCTCGCTGGGGTCGACCGGCTTCTCGAGGAAGTCGGTGGCACCGAGCTCGAGCACCCGCAGCTTCGTGCGCGCGTCGCTGGCCGAGGTCATCACGATGACCGGCATCATCTTGAGCTGCGGGTCCGCGCGCACCTCGCGCAGCACCTCGAAGCCCGACATGCCCGGCATCATCAGGTCGAGCAGCAGCACGTCCGGATGCTCGGCGCGCAGCCGCTTCATCGCGGCGACCGGATCGGTCTCGCCGCGGAAGTCGCGGTAGCCGGCGTCCTCGAGGAAGGCGCGCACCAGTTCCACGAGGATCGGCTCGTCGTCGATCATCATCACCGACGCGTTCGCCAGCACCGGATCGTGCGCGGCCGCCGCCGCGGCCGGCGGCTCGGGGGTGGCGGGCGCGATGGGCTCGGTCACGGGCGGCAGTGCGGCGCGGCGATCGGCCACGGCGCGCTCGGCGACCGGGCGTTGAGCCACCGGACGGTCGGCGGCGAGGTCGAGGGGTTCGCGGTTGCCCATGCGGTCCTGCGTCATGCCCCGGCCGTCGCGGGCGCGACGACGCGCGCGCCCAGCGACTCGATGCGCTCGAGCTGCACGCCGACGGCGGCGAGGCGGCCGTCGCGCGCGGCCTGCTCGGCCTCGCGCGCGGGTTCGGTGAAGGCGTCGTAGCCGACCGAGCCGGCCGAGCCCTTGAGCCAGTGGGCGATCTCGGCGCAGGCCTCGGCGTCGCCGCGGTCGTAGGCGGCGCGCAGCGCGGCCAGGCGCTCGGGCAGCCGCTGCGCGAAGCTCGAGACCACCGATGCGAAGCGCGCATTGGAGGCCAGTCGCGACACCACGGGGCCGGTGTCGCCCGATGCGGCGGCGGTCGCGGCCGACGCGGCGGCCCGCGCGGGCGGCGCGGGCCGTGCGCCGGCGACGATCAGCGCGCCGGCGTCGGTGACGCCGTCGGCGGACACGTCGGCCCGCACCCCGCCGAGGCGGGCGGCCAGGGTCTCGAGCATGCCGTCGATGTCGATCGGCTTGGTCAGGTAGCCGTCGCAGCCCGCCTGCGCGATCTCCTTCTCGAAGCCGCGCAGCGCGTGGGCGGTGAAGGCGAAGATCGGCACGCGCAGCCCCGAGGCGCGCAGCTTGCGGGTCGCGGTGAAGCCGTCCATGCCGGGCATCTGCATGTCCATCAGGATCAGGTCCGGCGCGCGCGCGGCGACCGCGGCGAGCGCGGACAGGCCCGAGTCGGCCTGCTCGACGATCAGCCCGCAGTCCTGCAGCGCCAGCGCCACCAGCTCGCGGTTCTCGGCCGAGTCGTCGACGACCAGCAGCCGCTTGGGCGGGAAGCGCCAGGCGTGACCGGCCTCGGCCGCGGACTCGGGCGCATCGGCCAGCGCCTGCGCCGGCTCGATCATCGCGCGGTGCGCGTCGGGGCCCGGATCGATCGACACGATGAACGTGCTGCCCTGCCCGAGGATGCTCTCGACGTGGATGTCGCCACCCATCGCACGCGCGAACTTGCGGCTGATCGACAGACCCAGGCCGGTGCCGCCGAAGCGGCGCGCGGTCGATGTCTCGGCCTGCACGAAGGGCTCGAAGATCGCGCCGAGCTTGTCGGCGGGAATGCCGATGCCGGAGTCGCGCACCGCGATCCGCAGCCGGGCCGGCTGGCCCGCGCGGGCCGGGATCCAGGTCTCGGTGACCACCACCTCGCCGCTGCTGGTGAACTTGATCGCGTTGCCGACGAGGTTGGTGATGACCTGCCGCAGGCGGGAGGCATCGCCGAGGACCTCGGCGGGCACCGGCCCGTCGACCGCACGGCGCAGCCCGATGCCCTTCTCGGACGCGCGCACCGACATCGCCTCGACCACCTCGGCGAGCACCTGGTGCGGCTCGAAGGGAATGCGCTCGACCTCCATCTGGCCGGCCTCGACCTTCGACAGGTCGAGGATGTCGTTGATCAGCGTCAGCAGGTGCGAGCCGTTGGCATGGACCGTGTCGAGATGCCGGCGCGCCTGCGCGGCGTCCTTCACCCGACCGCGACGCAGCATCTCGGTGAAGCCGAGGATCGCGTTCATCGGGGTGCGGATCTCGTGACTCATGTTGGCCAGGAAGTCCGACTTCGCCTGGTTGGCCTGCTCGGCGCGCTCGGTCGCCTCGCGCAGCAGCGCCTCCTTGCGCTCGAGTTCGGTGATGTCGTCGAGACTCACCAGCACGCCGGCGGCGGGCGTGCCCTCGCTCGAGCCCACCGGTGCGCAGTTCGCGAGGAAGCTGCGGCGCTGGCCGGCCGAGTCGACCAGTCCGACCGGCTGCAGCTTGAGCGTGCGGCCCTCCGCGAGCGCGCGGGCCCACGGCAGCGCACTGGCCTCGAACGGTCCGCCGGTCGCATCGAGCCAGCCGATGTCGGTGGCGGGCCGGCTGGTCACCTGGTCGGCTTCCTTGCCGAGCAGTTCGCACAGCGCCGCGTTGGCGAGCACGACGCCGCCCTGGGCGTCGATCAGCATCAGGCCTTCGGCGAGCGTGTCGAGCGCGTTGCGCACGCGATCGGGCACGGCCCGCGACGGATCGAGCTGCTTGAGCATCCGGCCGAGGTAGACGTAGAAACCGACGAAGCAGGCGATGGCGATCAGCACCAGCGCACGGCTGCGCCCCTCGAGGAACAGGCCGGCGAGGCCGTCGCGGGGCGGCTCGAACGCGGCCTCCAGACGGCCCCAGCGGGCGCCGCCCGCGAACAGCGGCACCGACAGCTCGGTCGATGTCGAGCGAGCGATCTCGTCCGTCTGCGTCCAGGTCTCGGCGTGCGGACCGACCGAGACCACCAGCGCGCCGTCGGCGCGCCGGATGGCGGCCGATCGCATCGACGGATTGCGTTCGAGGGTGAACTGCAGCAGCTCGCCCGCGGCGTCGACGTTGTCGATGGAGAGCGAGCTCATGCTGCCGGCGGCGACCGCCTCGACCAGCGCTGCGCGGGCCTCGGCCTGCAGCTTGCCGGTATCGGGCACCAGGCCGATCCAGGTTGCGCCCAGGTGGGCGCTGACGACCATCGACACGAGGCCGGTGGTGACCAGCAGCCGGGCATTGGCGATCCAGCGCAGGCCGGGCAGCCGGGCCAGGCCCTGGAGCCGGGCCGACCATCGGCGCAGCACGCGGTCGGTGGCCTCGGACAGGCGCTGGCGCGCGCCCGGGCGGGACGCCGCGCCGGCGCGCGGCGAGGACGGGGAGGCTGCGGTGACGCGCTTCATGCCACACCTTCGGCAATGCGCCCGGCGGGAACGCCCAGGCGTTGGGCCACCGCGTCGGCCTCCGCCTCGGCGACCCGTTCGGCCTGTTCGTCGGCGGCCCGCTGCAGCATGCCGCGCAGCGAATCGTCCTCGTCGTCGTCGTCCTGACCGCGCGCGTCGATGCGCGCGAGCACCGGCAGCGGGTCGATCGAACGCCATGCCGGCATCGAGGCCAGCAGACTGGTGAGCAGCACGCCGCCGCGCAGCAGCCAGATCGCGTAGCCCAGCGACAGCGAGGTGCTGATGGCGACCGAGGACGCCACCAGCGCGCTGCTCGCCTGGAACTTGGAGGTGGCCTCTTCGCGCGACTGCGCGAGCTCCTCGCGGAAATCGGCCTGCCGCAGCGCGACGACCGGCGACCAGGCCTGCTGGATCTCGGCGGCGGCCTCGGCGGCCTGCAGTGCGCCGGCACGGCGCCAGGCGTCGGTGAGCGCCACCGATGCCGAAGTCGCCGTCGCGCCACGGATGCGATCCGAGGCGTCGTGGCCGTTCGAGAGGGCCGTGGCCAGCGCCGCGGCGCCGAGGTTGCCGTGGGCCATGCCGCCGGCCGGATCGCGGGCGGCGGACGGGGCGTCCTGGCGAGCGGATCTGAGCTCGGCGCCGCCGGTCTGCGTGGCGATCGCGCCGGCTTGCGTCGTCGCGCCGGGCGTCGCGACCACCGCCGGACCGCCCGCGGCCGAAGCGCCGCCCGCGCGCGCGGCCGCAGCCTGCGCGCCCGTCCCGGCCGCCGAACGCGCGGCCGTGCCGCCCGAATCGCCGCCGCCCGAACCGGAATCGGCGGGGGCGTCGCCCGCGCCGGACGCGGTGCCGCCTGCGCCGGACGCAGCGGCCGAGGCCGATCCCGAGGCCGACGAGGCGCTGGACGCCGCGGCAAGCGACTGGACGGACAGCTTCAGCACGATCGGACCGTACGTCGCGGCGGCGTTCGCACCATCGTGCACCTCCAGGCTGAGCTGCTGGAGCCCGCCCTGGGTCGGCGCCAGGAAGCGCATCCGGCCGGCATTGACATCGGCCTGCGTGAAGGTCCCGCCGACGCCGATCTCGACGCCGTCGCGCAGCAGCTGGCCCGCTGCCGGCCTCGCGGTCATCATGTAGACGAGCTGCTCGGGTGCATGGTCGACGTCGGCCGTCGCGAGCAGCGACGTGTCGAGCGCGAGCGAGCCGGTCGCGCGAAGGTTGATCGGCGCATCGGGCGGCACGGTACCGACCACGGGTGCGTCGTTGACCGCGGCGATCGCGATCTCGACCGAACCGCTCGACGACAGGGTCGGGTCGTCCCGATCGCTGACGGTGACCGTGAGCCGCGCCGTGCCGAAGTCGTCGGCGGCCGGCCGGTAGCCGATGCGCGCGAGCGCGTCCTGGATGTCCTCGAGGTCGCCGCTGATCACGATGCGCGAGCCGACGCGGTTCGTGCCGTCGCGGAAACTCACGTCGTCCAGGTCGCCGCCGAGACCCAGCGTGCCGCGGTCGACCGACAGCTCCACGACGACCCGCCGCATGGACGAGACGCGATCGGGATCGCCGACCGAGACGGCCGTCGCGTTGCGGAACGCGAGGTCCGTGTCTTCGACCGCCTGCACCGCGGTGGGCGGCAGGGCCAGCGTCGGCCGCTCGTTCTGGTTCAGGACCGTGACCACGTACCTGCGGTCGGACTGCCCGCCCAGCACGTCCACGGCGCGGACGACGACCTCGTAGGTGTTGTGGAAGGTCGGATGCGTGGCGTTCGCGTCCTGCGGGTTCTCGTAGTCGGGCGGGAAGTTGAACCGCAGCGCGCCCGTGTTCCGGTCGATCGAGAAGTCGGCCCGGTCGTCGCCGCCCACGATCGACCAGATCAGCGGACCGTTCGCGAGGTCCGGGTCGTTCGCACTGAGCGTGGCGACGGCGTACGGGCCGCTCGTGACCGCGGGGTTGGTGTTCTCGGCGACGCTCAGGTTGCTCGTCGCCTGGAAGACCGGCACCAGATTGACGCGGCTGGCATTCGACAGCGCCGAGGTCTCGCCGAAGTCGGGCGTGGGCACCGCGGCGTCGGTCGCGGTGGCGGTCGCCACGACGGCCATCGTGTAGTCCGCCTGGGTGCTCAGCGTCACCGTGCCGCTCCAGCGGCCGTTGGACCCGAGCTGGACGACCCGATGGCTGACGCCGCTGATCCAGGTCTGCGCGTCGACCGTCACCACCGAGCCCGGCTCGAAGGCCGCTCGGTCGACGTAGAAGTCGAGGCGGTAGTAGGCGAAGGCCGTTCCGCTGAGCGTCACCGCGACCTGCGTCGTCGTGCCGGCGTTGTTGCCCGGCCGGGCGTTGCTCAGCACGGGCGTCGGGACGGTCCGGGTGCCGGTGTCGCGCTCGATCGGCGCCACGTCGGCGTCGATGTGGTTGCGCAGCAGCGTGTTGTCGCGCGAGGAGGCGGCGACCACCAGGATCCCGAAGTCGCCGTTGTTGCGCAGCACGTTGCCCTGGCCCGCGTCGGGGCCGCCGATGAGGTTGTCGGTCGTGCCGTTGGTGAGCAGGATGCCGTAGCCGAACGGATCGACGTCGGGGAACTGGCCGTTGCCGAGGTCCAGCTCGCTGCTGCGGTCCGTGCCGATGAAGTTGCCCTGGACCACGTTCTCGTAGGCGTTGCCGCCGAGGATGCGGATGCCGCCCTGGCCGTTGGCGCCGATGACGTTGTTGGCGATGACGTTGCGCGCGATGGTCGCGGCGGGGTTCTCGCTCCACAGCGACACGCCCCGCTGGCCGTTGGCGAGCGCCCCGGTGCCGCTCGCGTCGACGCCGATGTGATTGTTCTCGATCACGTTGTCGCTCGACTGCACCAGCACGCCGTTGGCGCCGAAGCCGCCGATCGCGAGGTTCGCGATGCGCGAGCCGTCGCTGCCGAGGCCGAGCACCAGGCCGTTGCCGCCGCCGGCGGCGTTGGTGCGGGTCAGCTCGACATTCAGCGCCCCGTTCGGGGTGCTCGGCGCGCCGCCGTCGATGTCGACCGCATGGTCGATGGTGGGCAGCATCGCGTCGAGCACGATGCGGCTCGAGCCGGGCGGCAGGTCGAACCGGATGCGGTCGCGGGAGCCCGGCGCCTCGGCCTGGAAGTTTGCGGCGAGCAGGGCCTCGCGCAGGGAGACGGTGTTGCCGTTCTGCTGGTGCAGCCAGAGGTCGAACGGCGTCAGCGGATCGCCCGGGGCGCGCGCCACGTCGTCGACGTCGAGGTCCGTGGTCACCACGAACTCGCTGTAGGTGTCGTTGTCGAGGTTCTGGAAGGGCTTGTCCTGGTCGGCCACGGCCTGCCAGGCTGCGGTCGTCGTCAGGCTCGTGTCGACGGCCACGCGCACGGTGTACGACTGGTCGCCGTCGTCGAGCGGACGCGCCTCGTCGTTGCCGCGGATCGTCACAGTCTGCGGCAGGTTCCAGTTGCTGGACGTGAAGGTCAGAACGCCGTCGTGGACCGTCGCCTCGTCGGCGCCCGCCCGGCTGTTGATCACCGTGACGCGCACGGTCACCGTCCCGGTCGGGGGCAGCGTCAGCCTCACCTGCACGGTCGCGCCACCGGTGCTGCCGTCGGCCTCGGAGGTGACCGCGCTGGTCGGCCAGGTCACGGCGACGGTGCCGGCGATCGTCCGCAGGAAGGTCTGCGAGAGCGGCCCCGACGCGCTGCTCCACAGGATCTGCAGCGCCCCGTCGACGACGGCGACCGACGCGTGCTGCTGCGTCCCCGGCACCACCGGGTCGATGGAGAACGACGGATCGTAGGGCGCGCCGGCGAGGGTGAACATGCGGCCGCGCAGCGCGATGTCGCCGCCGTCGGCCTGCTGCCAGACCACGACCAGGGCATTGCCCGGTGCGACGGAGATCGACGGACGTCCGGCGGCGACGCCGAGGGGGGCGTCGCTGACCTGGAACGCCGTGCCGGGCAGGCCCGTCTCGCCGTCGACCACCACCGCCTGGACGGTCGCGACGGCGCCCGCGGCCGCGCTGCTCCAGGCCACCGCGTAGCGCCCGTCGGCGAGCGCGGCGATCGACGGCGCGTTCACCGCGACATGACCGGCCGGCGACAGCCGCTGGGACTGGACGCCGGTGGCGGAGTCGCTCGAATCGGGGACCGCGATCACCCGGATCGATCCGCCGTCGGCCGCATCGACGAACGCGACGGCGAACCCGCCATCGGCCTGCAACGCGACCGAGGGATGCGACTGGACGCCGGCCTGCTCGCTGGTGTGGGTGAGCGTGTGGATCGTGGCCGCGAGTCCGCCCGTGGCCGAGATCCGGCGATAGACGAGGTCGACCGAGCGGTTGCCGCCGAGGTCGGTCACGTCCTGAGCCCAGACGACGACGGCGTCGCCGTTCGCGTCCATCGCGACAGCGGGCTGCGAGGGCCGGTCGGCCGCATCCGCGGTGACCGCGAGCACGGCGCCGTCCGGATCGCCGTTGGCGAGATAGCGCTGCGCGAGGATCTGCCCCGACTCGCCGACGCCGTCCTGCCAGACGACGATGAAGCCGCCGCCGTCCGCATCCATCGCGACCGCCGGGGTGCGCCCCGTGCCGGCGGAGACGGTGATCCGTGCGCCGACCGCGGCGCCGGCATCGTCGTGGCGCTGCGCGACGACGGTGTTCGTCAAGGCGTCGATCCAGACCGCGACGCTGCCGGATCCGGCCACGCCGTTGGCGGCGAGTTGTCGCCCGCCGCTGTCGTCCTGCGTTATCGTGCGCAGCCAGGTCTGGTTCACGGACGGGCTGTCGTACGCCGGGCCGGTCCATGCGACCTGCAGCACGCCGTTCACGACGGCGATCGATGCGGCCTGCTGCACGCCCGTGGTGTTCCGGTTGACCTCGAAGGACGCACCGATGGCGCTGCCGCCGGCGTTGAACACGCGGCCCCGCAGGTCGCCGTCGACACCGTCGTCCTGCTGCCAGACCACGATCAGGATGTTGCCCGGGGCGACCGCGATCGACGGGCGCGCGGCGGCGACGCCGATGGCGGCGTCGCTGACCTGGAAGGCCGTGGCGGGCTCGCCCGTCTCGCCGTCGACCAGCACGGCCCGGACGGTCGCGTCGCCGCCCGTCGCCGCGCTGCTCCAGGCCACCGCGTAGCGGCCGTCGGCGAGCGCGGCGATCGACGGCGCGTCGACGGCGACATCACCGAGCGTGGACAGCCGCTCGGAGCTCACGCCGTTCGCGGGGTCGTCCGAGTCGGGGACCGCGATGACCCGGATGGAACCACCGTCGGATGCATCGAGGTACGCGACGGCGAAGCCGCCATCGGCCTGCATCGCGACCGACGGATGCGACTGTGTGCCGGACTGCTCGCTCGGGCGGATGAGGGTCTCGATCGGCGTCGTGAACACGCCCGAGGCCGACATCCGGCGATAGACGAGGTCGACCGAGCGGCCACCGCCGTTGCCCATCTCCTGGGCCCAGACGATGACGGCGTCGCCGTTCGCGTTCATCGCGACGGCGGGCTGCGAGGGCAGGTCGACCGCATCCGCGGTGACCGCGAGCGGCACGACGTCGACCGTGGCGCCATTGGCGCTGTAGCGTTGCGCCAGGATCTGTCCGGACGAACCGGTGCCGTCCTGCCAGACGACGACGAAATCGCCGCCGTCGGCATCCATCGCGACCGCGGCGGCGCGTCCGGCGCCGCTCGAGACCGTGATCAGCGAGCCGATCCGTTCGCCGGCCGCGTCGTAGCGCTGCGCGACCACGGTGTTCGTGTTCGCCTCGACCCAGACCGCGACGCTGCCGGTGGCGTTGCCGGCGAGCTGCCGCCCACCGCTGTCGGCCGGCACCACGACCGCGTCGGGGCTCGCCGGGGCCTCGGCCGCCAGCACGCCGCCGAAGTCGGCCTGGAGCACCGCGCCGATCGGTGCCTGTGCCTCGATCGCGCCCCGCGCGACCTCGAGCGTCCAGTCGCCGCCGTGGGCCAGCCCGCCGGTGGCGTCCTCGCTCGCCGCGACGTCGGCGCCGGTCAGGCCGGCCAGCGCGTCCAGCAGCGCCGCGCCTTCGGCACCGGCACCGGTGTCGCAGCCCCAGAGCAGCAGGTCGGCGTCGCCGGTGAGGCCGGCCGACCAGCCCGCGATCGCATCCGCGTTCGCGCGGACGGTGGCGAGGTCGAGCGCGGTGCCGCCCATCTGCATCGAGCCGGCGGTGCCGTGTCCGAAGAAGTGGACCGCGCGGTAGGGGACGTCGGCGGCGGCCAGCTCGGCATCGAGCGCCTGCAGCGCATCCTCGCCCGAACCGAGCACGACGACGTCGATCGGGCGGCCCGCGACGCGCTGGGCCTCGAGGTCGGCGAGCAGCCGGCCGACGTCGGGCACGCGGGTGTCCACCACCGCCAGCTCGCGCGGGGCGCCGGCCTGGCGCGCGGCGCCGCTCTCGGCGGGGGCCGTCCAGACGACCGCCGCGTCCGAGGCCGGTGCCGACGCGGCCGCCGCCCATGCGACCGCTTCTCCGACGGCTGCGCCGGCAGCGTCGCCGGAGAACAGCAGTCGGGGCTCGAGCGCCTCGATCGAGGGCGCCCGGCGGCGGTGCAGGCACAGCGGGTCCATCGAGCCAGTATCGGACCAGCTCGACCGTAAGGGCCGCTGCGGGCCGATGGCTGGTCGACGGGGTCGCCTGTCCGGCCCGGCCGCGTGACCGGCAGGCGACCGGAGCTCGACACGGGGTCGCATGCCCCCGTGACCGTCGGGGTCTGCGACCCGGGTCGTCGGTCGGGTCGTCGGTCGGCTCGGGCGGGTCATGCCGACACCGGCGCGGTTCGGTCGACGGCCGGCCCGGGGTCGGCCTCGGCGAGCGCGCGGACCTCGGCGGCGATCCGGGCTTCGGCCGCGGCTTCGGCCTCGGCCGCCTGCCGGTCGGCGGCGTGCTTCAGGAGGCCGCGCAGCGAGTCGTCGGTCTCGTCGTCATCGCGGCCGCGCGCATCGACCCGCGCCAGCACCGGCAACGGATCGATCGAGCGCCAGGCCGGCATCGAGGCCAGCAGGCTGGTCAGGAGCACGCCGCCGCGGATCATCCAGACGGCATAGCCGAGCGAGAGCGAGGTGCTGATCGCGACCGAGGAGGCGACCAGCGTCGAGCGGGTCTCGAAGCGCGCGCCGGCCTC
>RPRK01000155.1 GCA_003818495.1 Burkholderiales bacterium | reverse complement strand
GCCTGCGCCGACAGCACGATCTCGGTGTCGCCGCGCGCGGCGGCGAGCTCGAGCAGACGACACAGGACCTGACCGCCGACGCCGCTTCGCCGATAGGCCGCGAGCACCGCCATGCGGCCGATCCGCGCGTCCGGCAGCAGCCTCCCGGTCGCGACCGCCACCCCAGCGTCGAATGCGACCGCGTGGAGGGACCGAGGGTCGTCCGCGTCGAACTCGTCGGCCTCCGGAAGGCACTGCTCGACGACGAACACCGCGCGCCGGACGGGTTCAGCCCCGTGCCGCAGCGAGCTCCAGTCACCGGTCCGCAGCACGAGGCGGCCGTCGGCGGGGCCCTCGGTGGCCACCACGTTCACGCGGTGCCGAACGCCCGGCGCAGCGCCCCGACCGCGTCGGCATGGGCCCGCCGCGCGGTCGGCACGAAGCCGCCGTGCTGGAAGAAGGCGTGGACCATCCCGGGGTACTCGTCGACGGCCAGCGCCACGCCCGCCTCGCGCAGCCGGGCCGCGTAGGCCCGATCGTCGTCGCGAAGCGGATCGAAGCCCGCGATCGCCATCCAGACGGGCGCCACGCCGCGCAGGTCCGGATGCGAGATCGGCGAGAAGCGCCAGTCGTCCCGATCGAGGTCGTCTCGGACGTAGTTCGCGAAGAACCAGGACACGACGTCGACGTCGAGCAGGAAGCCGCGGGCGAAGTCGTGATGCGAGGCGCTGGTCTGCCGTCCCGATACGCCGGGGTAGATCAGCAGCTGCAGCACCAGCGGCCAGCCGCGGTCGCGGGCGTGGATCGCCGAGGCCGTGGCGAGCGTGCCGCCGGCGCTGTCGCCGCCGACCGCGAGGCGTGCCGGATCGATGCCGAGGGCCCCGGATTCGCGCCGCACCCAGTCGAGCATCTCGAAGGCGTCGTCGGCCGCGGCCGGGAAGCGGTGCTCGGGCGCGAGCCGGTAGTCGACCGACAGCACGACGCAGTCGGCCTGGCGGGCGAGCATCCTGCAGATGCGGTCGTGCGTGTCCACCGAGCCGATGGTGAACCCGCCGCCGTGGAAGAAGAGCAGCGCAGGCATCGGTTCGGCCCAGCCGTGCTCGCGCGGGACATAGTGGCGCACGCGCAGCGTGCGCCCGGGCAACGCCACGGCCAGATCCTCGACGGTCGCGAGCTCGGCCGGAGCGATGTCCAGCGTCGTCGCGACGCGCTCGTAGTGGGCGCGGGCCGCGGCCGCGCCCATTGCCGGATAGGACGGGCCGCCGGCGCGCTCGACCCAGGCGAGGAGCTGTGCCACCCGCGGGTCCAGTCCGGCGGTCACGCCGCGTCGTCCACGAACGCTCGGACCAGCCCGACGACCCGCTCGGGCGCCTCGTGCGTCAGCCAGTGGGTGCACTCCGGCAGGCGCTGGACCGTCAGCTCCGGCACCAGGGTCTCGAGCCCGTCGAGCAGCGTCGGCAGCAGGGCATGGTCGCGTTCGCCCCAGATCACCAGCGTCGGGACCCGGACGACGAAGTCCCGAGGATCGAGCTTCAGGCGCTTCGCTCCCGGATCATCGTCGACCGGCGGATACAGCGGCGAGGCGCGGTAGTAGTTGAGCCCGCCGGTGAGCGCGCCCGGCTGCGACCAGGCGTCGTGGTAGGCCGCGCGGGTGCGCGCGTCGAACCACGGCGCCGCCGGCGCACCGGCGAAGAACCGGTCGAACACCGCGAAGTCGTCCTTCGCGAGCGCGCCCTCCGCTCCGGGCCTGCGCAGCCAGTTCATGTAGGCGCTGGCGGCCTGCTGTGCCGGATCGTCGGCGAGCAGCCGCGCGAAGGGCACCGGATGCGGCGCGTTGAGGATGACCAGCCGGGAAAGCCGGTGCGGCATCGCGATCGCGAACGTCCAGGCCGCCGCCCCGCCCCAGTCGTGGGCCACGACCACGGCACGCTCGTGCCCGAGACCGCGGACGAGGCCGTCGAGGTCGGCCACCAGCCGGTCGGCCCGGTAGGCCTTCACGTCGCCGGGCTTGTCGGACAGGTTGAAGCCCCGCAGGTCGGGCGCGACCGCGTGCCACCGGTCCGCGAAGGCGGGGAGCACGTCCTTCCACGTGAACCAGAACTCGGGAAAGCCGTGCAGGAAGAGAATCAGCGGGGCGCCCGGCCGGCCCGCCTCCGCGCAGTGCAGGCGCACGCCGGGCTGGACCTCGACGAAACGACCGGTTCGCACCCCCGGGGCGGTCGCCGTCATCGCTCAGCCCGACTTGCCGACCGCCACGTCGGGCTTGTAGCTGAACGGATCGCTCGGGTTGCGGCGCTGGACCACGTCCTGCAGCCGCAGCTCGATCGACGGCATCATCTTGTCGTGCGTGATCACGTAGAAGCGCGCTTCGCGGATCGCCTCGAAGGTCATCTCGGCGACCTGCGGCGCGGTGATCTTGCCGGAGGTGACCGCCTTGTCGAGCTGCGCCTTGAGCGCCGCCTGGGAGGCGGTGGGCGGCGCGTCGTTGGCGAGGTCGACGGGCCGGTTGCGGTCGGAGGCGTTGATGCCGGTCGGCACGAACGCCGGGCACAGCACCGACACGCCGACGGCGCTGCCGACCAGCTTCAGGTCGTGGTGCAGCGTCTCGGACAGGGACACCACCGCATGCTTGCTGACGTTGTAGACCGCCATCATCTGCGGGTTCACCAGGCCTGCGACGGAGGCGGTGTTGACGATGTGTCCTTCGCCGCCCTGCGCGAGCATGATCGGCGTGAAGACACGAACGCCGTGGATCACCCCCCAGACGTTCACGCCGAGGACCCATTCCCAGTCGCGGACCGAGCTCTCCCAGGCGAGGCCGCCGACCGCCACCCCGGCGTTGTTGAAGAGCAGGTGCACGCCGCCGAAGGCATCGAGGGTGCGGGCGGCGAGCCGCTCCATGTCCTCGGCCTTGGAGACGTCGACCACCTCGCCGATCACCTGGGCACCCTGCCCCGCCAGCTCGGCGACCGTCGCGGCGAGCGCGTCGGCCTGCACGTCGGCCAGCGCGAGCCTCATGCCCAGCTTCGCGCCGATGCGGGCGAACTCGCGGCCGAAGCCGCTGCCCGCGCCGGTGATCACGGCGACCTTGCCCGAGAAGTCCTTCATGCCGCGTCTCCGTCCTGGAGGGGTCCGTTCACTGGTCGTAGCCGGGGTTGCGGCGGTCGAGCTTGCGCTTGAGCGCCGCGTAGACCTGCTCGGTCGGCAGCACGTTGCGCTGCACGCCGATCGCATGACGGACGGTGTCGAGCACGGTCTCGCCGACCTCGATCACCTCGGCGCCACCGGCCAGCGCGCCGATCTGGACCTGGCACGCCGACTCGAAGGTGTACATGTAGAGGAAGGCATCGGCCATCGTGCGGCCGACGGTCAGCAGCCCGTGGTTGCGCAGCATCAGGTAGTTGGCCGAGCCGAGGTTCGACTGCAGCCGGGCCTTCTCGTCGTCGCGGACCGCGATGCCCTCGTAGTCGTGGTAGGCCAGCGACCGCATGATGACCGTCGCCTGCTGCGAGATCGGCAGCAGGCCGCGCTTCTGCGCCGACACCGCCACCCCTGCGCGGGTGTGGGTGTGCAGCACGCAGCCGGCGTCCTCCCGCACCTCGTGGATCGCGCTGTGGATCACGAAGCCGGCCGGGTTGACGCGGTACGGCGTCGGCATCACCGGGTTGCACGCCATGTCGATCTTGACCAGCGAGGACGCGGTGATCTCGTCGAACATCAGGCCATACGGGTTGATCAGGAAATGGTGCTCGGGGCCGGGGATCTTCGCCGAGATGTGGGTGAAGACGAGGTCGTCCCAGCCGTGCAGCGCCACCAGCCGGTAGGCGGCCGCGAGGTCGACGCGGAGCTGCCACTCCTGCTCGGACACCTGCGAACGGATCGAAGTCTGCGGTGCGTTCATGTTCGGTTCTCCCTGGTAGGTGCGACGGGGCGGTCAGTCGAGCGAGACGAGCTGCTTGCCGAGATTCTCGCCTCGCAGCAGGCCGATGAAGGCGGCGGGCGCCGAGGCGATCCCGCGCGCGACGGTCTCCTTGTACTTCAGCGAGCCGTCGGCGACCTTCGCGGCCAGCTCGGCGAGGGCCGGCGGCCAGGCGTCGGGCACCTCGGACACGATGAAGCCCTGGATCTTCAGGCGGTTCGTCAGCACCGAGCGGAACTGGTGCACCGGGATCGGCTCGTCGTTGTAGCCGGCGATCAGCCCGCAGACCGCGATGCGGCCGAAGGCGTTCATCCGGGCCAGCACCGCGTCGAGCACCGCACCGCCGACGTTCTCGAAATAGCCGTCGATGCCGTCGGGCGTGGCCGCCGCGAGGTCGGCCTCGAGCCGCCCGGCCTTGTAGTCGACGCAGGCGTCGAAGCCGAACTCGTCGACGACGGTGGCGCATTTGGCCGCGCCGCCCGCGACGCCGACCACACGACACCCGTGCGCCTTGGCGAGCTGGCCGACCACCGAGCCGACCGCGCCGGAGGCGGCCGAGACCACGACCGTCTCGCCGGCCTTCGGCGCGATGATCCGGTTCAGGCCGACCCATGCGGTGACGCCGGGCATGCCGGCCACGCCGAGGAAGGCCTGCATCGGCACGCGGGAGGCATCCACGCGGCGCAGTCCGCCGCCGCCGTCCGACAGGCCGATCTCCTGCCAGCCGAAGCCGCCGACCACCACGTCGCCGACCTTGAACTTGGGATGCCGGCTCTCGATCACCTCCCCGACCGTGCCGCCGACCATGGTCTCGCCGATCGCCTGCGGCTGGCGGTACGACTTGCGGTCGTTCATGGCGCCGCGCATGTAGGGGTCCAGCGACATGAAGCGGTTGCGGACCAGCAGGTGGCCGTCGGGCACCGCCGGGATCGGCCGCTCCTCGAGTCGGAAGTGTTCGGGCTTCACCGCGCCCTCGGGGCGGGCGGCGAGCACGATGCGGCGGTAGGTGGTCATGGTCTTGTCTCCTTGTTCGCTTCAGTCAGCCGCCTCTCGGCGGGTTCACGTTCGGGGGGCGGGCGGGTCGGCGGCGAGCCGTGCTCGCCGAAACCCCGGCTCAGCCATCCGCCGGCCGTTCCGCCGAGCCGGGTCTCGGCAGCCAGAGCTTGAACGTGCCGTTGGCGCGCGCCACCAGCCGGTCCTGCTCGTCGCGCGCCTCGCCCTCGCAGAACATCAGCGAGGACGCCTTGTGGACGCACTCGGCCCGGATGGTCAGGCGCCCGGCACCCGGGCGGATGAAGCTCGTCTTCATCTCGACGGTGATCGTGTTGACCGGCGCGTCGTAGTCGTCGGTGTGGGCGGCCCGACCGGCGATCGCCAGCGCCGCGTCGAGCACGGTCATCACCACGCCGCCGTGTGCGACCTGCATCGAGTTGCACAGCTCGGGACGCACGACGATCGCGAGTTCGGATCGACCCTGACCGAACGAGATCAGCTCGACGCCCAGGTGATCCAGGAACGGGATGCGGCGTCGCTTGCCGTCGGGAAACTGCATGTCGTGCCGGGCGCCCGCCGTCATGCGGCCATCACCCCGCCGTCCACGGCGAGGATCTGGCCGGTGATGTGCTTGCCCGCCTCCGAGCACAGCAGCACCGCCGGGCCCTTGAGGTCCTCCTCGTCGCCGAGGCGTCCGAGCGGGGCGTGCGCGGTCAGGGCGTCGCCGACCTTCCCGAGCAGTCCGCGGGTCATCTTCGTCTCGAAGAACCCGGGCGCGAGCGCGTTGACGTTGATGTTGTGCTCGCCCCATTCGGCGGCCAGCGTCCGGGTGAAGTTCACCAGTCCGCCCTTGGTCGTGTTGTAGCCGATCATCTCGCCCTCGTCCGGGCGGTTGCCGCGCAGGCCGGCGATCGAGGCGACGGTGAGGATCTTGCCGTGGCGCCTCGGGATCATCGAACGCCGACCGATCGTCTGGGTCAGCAGGAAGACGCTGGTGAGGTTGACCGTCAGCAGCTTGAGCCAGGCATCGAGCGGATAGTCCTCCATCGGCGCGGCCCAGTTGGCCCCGGCGTTGTTGACCAGGATGTCGACCTCTCCGAGCCGCGCCAGGGCGGCCTCGGCGAACGGCACCACCGCATCGGCCCGGCTCATGTCGGCGGGGATCGCCGACGCCTTGATGCCCATCGCGCTCAGGTGCGCGACCGCCTGCTCGAGCTCGTCCGCCTTGCGGGCGGTCAGCAGCAGCTCCGCGCCCATCTCGCCGAGGCCCTCCGCGATCTGCAGGCCCAGGCCTCGCGAGCCCCCGGTGACGATCGCCTTGCGGCCGGTGAGGTCGAACTTGCTGCGGACGGACATGGGGGCTCCAGGAAGGGGGTCAGAACCACGCGTCGCGCATCTCGAGCGTGGTGGTGTCGATCGAGTCCAGCAGGTCGAGCATCGGTCCGACCTTGGGCAGTTCCCAGCGGAAGAAATACCGAGCGGCCTGCCGCTTGCCGGCGTAGAAGTCGCGGTCCGAGTCGGACGCGGGCGTGGCCGCCTGCGCGACCATCGCCTGCTCGAGCCACTGCCACGCCACCACGACGTGACCGAAGGCCTCGAGGAACACCGCGGCATTGGCCAGCGTGACGTTCAGGTCGCCGACGGCGTGCAGCCTGCGTACCGTCGCGAACACGCGCGAGGCGGCCGCCGCGAGCTGGCGGCCCATGGCCGCGAGGGCCTCGCCATCCGGCCCCTGCGCGGCGAGCGCGCCGGCCCGCGCCGCGCAGTCCTCGACCTCGCCGGCGAACAGCATCGCCGCGCGGCCCTGCCCGATGACCATCTTGCGCCCGAGCAGGTCGAGCGCCTGGATCCCGTGGGTGCCCTCGTGGATCGGATTCAGGCGGTTGTCGCGGTAGAACTGCTCGACGTCGTAGTCGCGCGTGTAGCCGTAGCCGCCGTGCACCTGGATCGCGAGCGAGTTCGCCTCGAGGCACCACTGCGACGGCCAGCTCTTGACGATCGGCGTCAGCAGCTCGAGCAGCCAGGTGGCCCGTTCGCGCTCGCGCTCGTCGCCGGTCTGCTCGTCGTCGACCAGCCGCGAGCAGTACAGGCACAGCGCCAGCCCGCCCTCGGCATAGGCCTTCTGCGCGAGCAGCATGCGTCGAACGTCGGCGTGCTCGATGATCGGCACCTGCGGCGCTGCCGGATCCTTGGCCTGCGGATGACGCCCCTGGGGGCGCGTGCGCGCGTAGTCGAGCGCGTGCAGGTAGCCGGTGTAGCCGAGGCAGGCGGCCCCCAGCCCGACGCCGATCCGTGCTTCGTTCATCATGTGGAACATGCAGGCGAGCCCCTTGCCCGGCTCGCCGACCAGCCAGCCGACCGCGCCCGCCTCGCCCCCCGGGCGGAAGCGGCCCTCGCCGAAGTTCAGCAGCGTGTTCGTCGTGCCGCGAAAGCCCATCTTGTGGTTGAGCCCCGCCAGCGTCACGTCGTTGCGCTCGCCGACGGCGCCGTCATCGTCCAGCAGCTTCTTGGGCACGAGGAACAGGGAGATGCCCCGGGTGCCGGGCACGAGCTTCCCGTCCGGGCCCGGAATCTTCGCGAGCACCAGGTGGACGATGTTCTCGGTGAGCTCGTGCTCGCCGCCCGAGATCCACATCTTGTTGCCGAAGAGCCGGTAGCTGCCGTCGTCCCGCGGCTCGGCCCGGGTCCTGATGTCGGACAGCGAGGAGCCGGCCTGCGGCTCGGACAGGCACATCGTCCCGTAGAAGCGCCCCGACAGCAGCTCGGGGACCCAGCGGGCCTTCTGCTCGTCGGTGCCGTGCGCCAGCAGCAGGTTCGCGTTGCCCTGCGTGAGGAACGGATACCCCACGCCGGCCACGCTCGCCGCGTTGAACCAGGCGAAGCAGGCCTTCGAGACGGTCACCGGCAGCTGCATGCCGCCATGCTCGAAGTCGTTGCCCGCCGCGAGCAGACCCGCCTCGTTGAAGACCTTCAGCGCCGCGGCCAGCGGCGCGGGCGTGTGCACGCGCTCGCCGTCGAAGGTCGGTTCCTCGGCGTCGAGCAGCTTGTTGATCGGCTTGAAGTGATCGGTGGCGATCCGGGCGCTGGTGTCGAGCGCCGCCTCGAAGGTCTCGCGCGAATGGTCGGCGTAGCGGGGTCGCGCGCACAGGCGTTCGACATCGAGCCACTCGTACAGCAGGAAGGCCAGGTCCCGGGGGTTCAGCAGCTTCGATTCCAAGGTTGCCGTCCTTCGTGCCGGGGGCCGCTCGGCGCCGCACCCGGCGATCGTTCACGCGCCGCGACGCGGCGCATCGCGCGACGGAGCGAGGAGCGCCGCGGTCACGGCGCGCGCCGTGCCTCGGGCGATCCTCGCCCCCGCTCCACTCAGGCGATCTCGAACAGGCCGGCGGCGCCCATGCCGCCGCCGATGCACATCGTGACGACGCCCAGCTTGGCGCCGCGGCGCTTGCCCTCGATCAGCAGGTGACCGGTCAGGCGCTGACCCGACACGCCGTACGGATGCCCGACCGCGATCGCGCCGCCGTTGACGTTGAGCTTGTCGTTGTCGATGCCGAGGTGGTCACGGATGTAGAGCACCTGCACCGCGAACGCCTCGTTCAGCTCCCACAGGTCGATGTCCTTGACCGTCAGCCCGTGGCGGGCGAGCAGCTTCGGGATCGCGTAGACCGGGCCGATGCCCATCTCGTCCGGCTCGCAGCCGGCGACGGCGAAGCCCCGGAACGCGCCGAGGATCGGCAGGCCGCGCTTCTCGGCCAGGCTGCGCTCCATCAGCACGCAGGCGCCCGCGCCGTCCGAGAACTGGCTGGCGTTGCCGGCGGCGATCACGCCGCCCTCGATCGCCGGCTTGATCTGCGAGACGCCTTCGTAGGTGGTGTCGCCGCGGATGCCCTCGTCGCGGTCGAGCAGGGCCTCCTTGGTGGTCTCGACCCCGGTCTGCTTGTCGATCACCTTCATGGTGACCTTCATCGGCGCGATCTCGTCTCGGGTCTTGCCGGCCGCGGCGGCGGCGGCCGCACGCTGCTGGCTCTGGACGCCGTAGCGGTCCTGAGCCTCGCGGGCGATGCCGTAGCGCTTGGCGACGGTTTCGGCGGTCTGCAGCATCGGCCAGTAGATCTCGGGCTTGTTCGCCTTGAGCCACGGGTCGATCAGGTCCTTCTTGTTCGCGTCGTTCTGCACCAGCGAGATCGACTCGACGCCACCGGCGACGTAGACGTCGCCCTCGCCCGCGACGATGCGCTGGGCGGCCAGCGCGATGGTCTGCAGACCGGACGAGCAGAAGCGGTTGACGGTCATGCCGGAAACGGTGACCGGGCAGCCGGCCGACAGGGCGATCTGGCGGGCGATGTTCGAGCCGGTCGCGCCCTCGGGGTTCGCGCAGCCCATGATCACGTCCTCGACCTCGGCGGCCTCGACGCCGGCGCGCGAGAGCGCGGCCCGGACGGCGTGCCCGCCCATGGCCGCGCCGTGGGTCATGTTGAGCGACCCGCGCCAGGATTTCGCGAGACCCGTACGGGCGGTGGAAACGATGACTGCTTCACGCATGGCGATGCTCCGTGTGTAGGGGGTGCAGGGGGGTCAGCCGTTGAACCGCTTGCCCGCCGCGGCGAGCTTCGCGAGCAGCGGCGCGGGCGTCCAGAAGGACGGGTCGGCATTCGGGTTCGCCGCGAAGCCGTTCATGATCTCGACCACCTTCGGCAGGCCGACGGTGTCGGCATAGAACATCGGGCCGCCGCGGTAGCGCGGGAAGCCGTAGCCGGTGAGGTAGATGATGTCGATGTCGGAGGCGCGCATCGCGATGCCCTCCTCCAGGATGTAGGCCGCCTCGTTGACCATCGCGAACAGCAGGCGGTGGACGATCTCCTCGTCCGACACCTGGCGGGGCGTGACCCCCAGCCGCGCGCGCTCGGCCACCAGCATCGCCTCGACCGCGGCCGACGGATACGCGGTCCGGTCGCCCGGCTTGTAGTCGTACCAGCCGGCCGAGGTCTTCTGGCCGTAGCGGCCCATCTCGCAGAGCAGGTCCGCGGTCTTGCTGTAGCGCAGGTTCGGCTTCTCGAGGTAGCGGCGCTTGCGGATGTACCAGCCGACGTCGTTGCCGGCCAGGTCGCCCATGCGGAACGGCCCCATCGCGAAGCCGAAGCGCTCGAGCGCGCCGTCGACCTGCTGCGGCGTGCAGCCTTCCTCCAGCAGGAAACCGGCCTGACGCGAGTACTGCTCGATCATCCGGTTGCCGATGAAGCCGTCGCAGACGCCCGAGACGACGCCCACCTTCTTGATCTTCTTCGACAGCGCCATCGTCGTGGCGAGGACGTACTTGCCCGTGGCCTTGCCGCGCACGATCTCGAGCAGGCGCATCACGTTGGCGGGCGAGAAGAAGTGCGTGCCGATCACGTCCTGCGGCCGCTTCGTGAAGGCGGCGATCTTGTCGACGTCGAGCGTGGAGGTGTTCGAGGCCAGGATCGCACCCGGCTTCATCGTCGCGTCAAGCGTCTCGAAGACGGTCTGCTTGACGGCCATGTCCTCGAACACCGCCTCGACGACGATGTCGGCCTGCGCGAGGTCGGCGTACGACAGCGTCGGCGTGATCATCGCCATCCGCTGCTCGACCTGCTCCTGCGTCATCCGGCCCTTCTTGGCCGTGCCTTCGTAGTTCTTGCGGATGGTCGCGATGCCGCGGTCGAGCGCGTCCTGCTTCGTCTCGAGCAGCGTCACCGGGATGCCCGCGTTCAGGAAGTTCATCGTGATGCCGCCGCCCATCGTGCCGGCGCCGATCACCGCGGCGGTCTTGACCGGGCGGGTGGGCGTGTCCTCGGGCACGTCGGGAATCTTGGCGGCGGCGCGCTCGGCGAAGAACGCATGGCGCAGCGATGCCGACTCGGTGGAGACCAGCAGCGACTCGAACAGCGTGCGCTCGACCTGCATGCCTTCGTCGAACGGCTTCTTGACCGCCGCCTCGACGCACTCGAGGTTCTTCATCGGTGCGGGGTAGCCGCGGTAGGTCTTGGCGACGTGCTCGCGCGCCTGGGCGAAGAACGCATCGACGCCGCCGGGCATCGAGGCCGGGTCGACGGCCTTGTCGCGGATCTTGGGACGGGCGGAGCCCGCCGCCACCACCTCGCGCGCGAAGGCGATCGCGCCCGCGACGAGGTCGCCGTCGATCATCTTCGAGCAGTAGCCGAGCTTGAACGCCTCCTCGGCCTTGATCGGCACGCCGGTGACGATCATGTCGAGCGCCTTGGCCGCACCGACCACGCGGGGCAGCCGCTGCGTGCCGCCGGCGCCGGGCAGCAGGCCCAGGTTCACCTCGGGCAGGCCGATCATCGTGCCGGGCGCGCACACCCGGTAGTGGCAGCCGAGCGCGAGCTCGTTGCCACCGCCGAGCGCGAGACCGCCGACCGCCGCGACCACCGGCTTGTCGGCGCCCTCGATCAGGGTGATCAGCTCCATCAGGTTGGGCGATGCGGTCGACTTCGGCGAGTTGAACTCGCGGATGTCGGCGCCGCCGGAGAAGGCACGCGCGGTGCCGGTCAGGACGACGGCCTTGACCGTCGCGTCGGCCATCGCGCGGCGGATGCCCGCGTCGATGCCGGTGCGCAGGTCGAACCCGAGGCCGTTGACCGGCGGGTTCTCCATCGTGACGACGGCGATCTCGCCATCCTGGCGGTAGCTGGCTTGGGACATGGGGGCGGCTCCTCGGAAAACGAACGGTCGTGCTTTTATTGGGATGCAAAAAACGGGCGGAGGCGCGGCCTGCCCGTTCTCTTCGTTTCGCCCGCCACTATACCGAAGGACGGTGGTTGGCGCAGGCAGGCGCTGTGCTCGCGCGCTCCGCGCGCTGCGCCGTTCGCGCGGCGCCCGGGGCAGTGCCCCGGGCCGTCGTGGAACCGGGCGTCTGCGCCGCCCTCTCCACGAGCCGCGCT
>RPRK01000154.1 GCA_003818495.1 Burkholderiales bacterium | reverse complement strand
TGAGCTGGGGGATGGGGCGAATCTCGGGCGGCGCGGTGCGGCCGCGCTCGGGACAGGATTCGCAACAACCGTGCCATCGGCAGGGGATGGCTCGCGCACGTGAACGGTGCGTCGCGCGCACCGCCGGGACCCCGATCGAGTCGATCAGCCGACCGGATGGTGGACGGTCACCAGCTTGGTGCCATCCGGGAAGGTCGCCTCGACCTGGATGTCCGGGATCATCTCGGGGACCCCGTCCATCACGTCCTCGCGGGAGAGGAGCGTGGTGCCGTAGTGCATCAGGTCGGCGACCGAGCGGCCGTCGCGCGCGCCTTCCATGACCGCCGCGGTGATGTACGCGATGGTCTCGGGGTAGTTGAGCTTGAGCCCGCGGGCACGCCGGCGCTCGGCGAGCAGCGCGGCGGTGAAGATCAGCAGCTTGTCCTTCTCTCGGGGCGACAGGTCCATCTGGGGTTCCGGTGGGTGCGGGCCGTCAGGTGGCCCAGATCCGAGGCGGCGCGCTCGCCGCGCCGAGGACCGCGGGTCGGCCCCGGGCCCACAGCGACTGCGCGACGCGCATCACGACCTGCGAATCATCGGCGAGCAGGCGGGCACCGAGCAAGCCCGGCGTCGGCCGGCTCGAACCCGCCTCGAGACGGGCGGCGCGACCTTCGGCCGACGCGCAGGCCTCCTCGAGCAGCGTGCGCCATGCGTCGCGCAGGTCGTCGTCGAGGGCATCGGCCGGCGCCGCGGCCCACACCGTGCAGGAGACGGTGCGTCCGCCCCAGCCGAGCGGCGACGTGAACAGGCGATCGCCGGCATCCGCCGCGGTGTGCTCGGCCCAGCGGGCGCCCCCCTCGACCGACAGGGACAGCCGCTGGCGCAGTGCGCCGGTCGCGAAACGCTCGCCCATCGCGGCGCGTCCGAGCACCAGGCACTCCCAGCCGATCATCCGGGCATCCGGGGCGAGCACGAAGTCGATCGACTGCTCGACGCGCGCCCGGTCGTAGACGATCGCCGGCTGCGGCAGCCACTCGATCGCACCGCCCGGGCCGACGCTCACGCGGGTCCGCGCGACGGCGGCCTCGGCCGGGCTGCGGTACCACTTCTGCGCGCCGGGCGTGGTGCACAGCACCCGCGCGTCGGGACCGAGCTCGACGTCCAGCTCGAGCCGATCCCCGCCCACCAGCCCGCCCGGCGGATGCACGATCACCGCCTGGACGCGCCCATCGGGCAGCGGCAGCGCCTTGATGAGCCGCAGCGGCCCCTCGTGGCGGTTGTGCGTCAGGCGCGTGGCGCCCTCGCGCGCCTCGAAGCGCAGCGCGAGACGCGCGAGCCAGCCGGCGGCGCGCGGCGCCGGCGTCGCGGGAACGGCGGCCACCGGGGTCAGGCGCGGAAGATCTTGCCGGGGTTCATGATCCCGTCGGGATCGAGCGCCAGCTTGATCCGGCGCATCAGGTCGACCGCGTCGTCGCCGGCTTCCTCGACGAGGTAGCCGATCTTGTGCAGGCCGATGCCGTGCTCGCCGGTGCAGGTGCCGCCCATCGACAGCGCGAGCCGCACGATCTCGTCGTTGAGCTGCTCGGCGAGCTCGATCTCGGCGGGGTTCTCGGGGTCGATCAGCAGGATCGCGTGGAAGTTGCCGTCGCCGACGTGCCCGACGATCGCGGTCGGGCACGGCGCGCGGTCGAGGATCGCGCGCGCGCCCTCGATCGACTCGGCCAGGCGGCTGATCGGCACGCAGGTGTCGGTGGTCACGGCGCGGCAGCCCGGGCGGATCTGCAGCGCGGCGAAGTAGGCGTTGTGGCGCGCGTTCCAGAGGCGGGTGCGGTCCTCGGGGCGGTCGGCCCACTCGAAGTCGCGGCCACCGTGCGTGCGCGACACCTCCTGCACCGTCTCGGCCTGCTCGCGGGCCGAGGCCGTCGAGCCGTGGAACTCGAAGAACACCGTCGGCGCCTCGGGCAGCGTCGTCTTGGAGTGCGCGTTGATCGCGCGGATCATCACGTCGTCGACGAAGTCGCAGCGCGCCACCGGCACGCCGAGCTGGATCGTCTCGATCACCGCGGCCACCGCGTCGGCGAGCGTGGGGAAGTGGCAGACCGCGGCCGTCATCGCCTCGGGCACCGGGTACAGCCGCAGGGTCACCTCGGTGACGATGCCGAGCGTGCCCTCGGAGCCGACGAAGAGCCGGGTCAGGTCGTAGCCGGCGGAGGACTTGCGGGCCCGGGTACCGGTGCGGATCACCTTGCCTTCGGCGGTGACGACGGTCAGCGCCAGCACGTTCTCGCGCATCGTGCCGTAGCGCACCGTGGTGGTGCCGGAGGCGCGCGTCGCGGCCATGCCGCCGAGCGACGCATCGGCGCCCGGGTCGACCGGGAAGAAGAGCCCGGTGTCCTTGATCTCGGCGTTGAGCTGCTTGCGGGTGACGCCCGCCTGCACCGTGCACAGCAGGTCCTCGCCGGCGATCTCGAGCACGCGGTTCATGCGCGAGACGTCGATCGTGAGGCCGCCCTGCACCGCGAGCAGGTGGCCCTCGAGCGAGGAGCCGACCCCGAACGGGATGATCGGGAACCGGTGCTCGCGGCAGGCGAGCACCGCCTCGACCACGTCCTCGGTCGACTCGGCGAACACCACCGCGTCGGGCGGCGTGACCGGGAACGGCGACTCGTCGCGGCCATGGTGCTCGCGCACCGCCAGCGCGGTGCTGAAGCGGTCGCCGAAGCGCGCGCGCAGGCGCTCCGCGAGGGCGTCGGGCAGCGGGCGCTTGAGGGCGGAGGTGAGGGCGTAGGGATGGTTCATGGCGGCAGGCGTGGGGTTGCCGGAGAGGGTCCGATCATACGCGCCGCCCTGCGCCGCGCCGCAAGTCACGGTCGGGCCGGCCGGAACCGGTACGGTCGGGGCGGCCGGGGTCGCCCGCGCCTAGAAGCGCGTGCCGGTGAACCCGGCCGCGGCCAGCGTCGTCAGCACCTCGGCGACGTGCGCCTCGCCGCGCGTCTGCACCACCACCTCGACCGCGGCCAGCTCGGCCGACAGCGCGCCGAAGATCCGCTGGTGCTGGATCTCCTCGACGTTGGCGCCGGCCGCGGCGAGCGCGGCGGTCATCGCGGCGAGCGCGCCCGGCCGGTCGCGCACCTCGATGCGCAGGCGCGCGAGCCGTCCGCTGCGGACCATCTCGCGGCGCACGATCGCCGCCAGCAGCAGCGGATCGATGTTGCCGCCGCAGAGCACGAGGCCGACGCGCCGTCCGGCGAAGCGCGCGCGATGCGCGAACAGCGCCGCGAGCCCGGCGGCCCCCGCCCCTTCGACGACCGTCTTCTCGATCTCGAGCAGCGTGACGATCGCATGCTCGATGTCGCCCTCGCCGACCAGCAGCATGTCGGCCACGTGCTCGCGCACCAGGCGCGCGGTGATCACGCCCGGCCGCCCGACCGCGATGCCCTCGGCGATCGTGCCGGTGCCCTGCGGATGGCTCGTGCCGTGGAACGCGTCGTGCATCGCCGGATAGCGCTCGGTCTGGACGCCGATCACCTCGATGCCGGGGCGCCGCGCGCGGGCGGCGACCGCGACGCCCGAGATCAGCCCGCCGCCGCCGACCGCGATCACCAGGGTGTCGAGCTCGGGCGCCTCGTCGAGCATCTCGAGGGCGATCGTGCCCTGGCCGGCGATCACCTGCGCATCGTCGTACGGATGGACGAAGACCAGCCCCTCCTCGCGGGCGAGGTCGAGCCCGCGGGCCCGCGCGTCGTCGAAGGTGTCGCCCTCGAGCACGATGCGCGGGCCGAACGCGCGCGTCGCCTCGACCTTCACCGAGGGCGTGAACCGGGGCATCACGATGGTCGCCGGGATGCCGAGCCGGCGCGCATGCAGCGCGACGCCCTGGGCGTGGTTGCCCGCGGACACGGCCAGCACGCCGCGCGCGCGCTCGGCCTCGGTGAGCTGCGCGAGGCGGTTGAGCGCGCCGCGCTCCTTGAAGGACGCGGTGAACTGCAGGTTCTCGAACTTGAGCCAGACCTCGCAGCCGGCGATCGCCGACAGCGTCTCGCTGTGCAGGCAGGGGGTGCGCACGACGCGCCCGGCGAGCCGCGCCGCGGCCCGCCCGATGTCGTCCGGAGTGACGGTCTGGTCCATCGGTGCAGCATAGCAGCGGGCCCTGCGGCGACGCCCCGGTGAAGTGCCCCGGGGCGGCACAGCACGGCTGGCGTCACCGTGGGTCGGCCGGAGATCGCCAGCATCGGCGCTGACACCGTGCAGTACGCGACGCTGCTGGATCGAGCGGGGCGACCGACCGCGCGGGCGCGCGACCGCCGACGTTGACCCACCCTGCCCGCTGCGCGAGCATCCACCCACACGCCGACCGCGCCGCAGCACGACGACACGCGCGACCGCAGCGCCCCGACACCCCACGAGGAGACACCCGATGGCCGCACACCCCGCCCGCCCGATGCCGATGACCACCGCCCGCCTGCAGGCCTTCGCCGACGCCTGGAACAGCCACGACGTCGACGTTCTGATGAGCTTCATGGCGGAGGACTGCGAGTTCCTCACTTCCGCGGGTCCCGACGCCTGCGGCGCGCGCCACGCCGGCCGCGACGCGGTGCGTGCCGCCTTCGCGGACGTGTTCAAGCGCATCCGTGATGCACATTGGGGCGGCGCGCGCCACGTGGTCGACGGCGACCGCGGCCTGTCGCAGTGGACGCTGACCGGATTTCGTGCGGACGGCACGCGGGTGGATGTCGACGGCGTCGACGTCTTCACCTTCCGCGACGGGCTGATCACGGTCAAGGACAGCTACCTGAAGACGCGCGTCGCACCGAAAGTCGATTGATGAACGCTGCCGACTTCGCATTGCTTCTGGCCCGCTTCACAGAGGACGGCGTGTACCGGGGTGCTCGTGCCCAACGCGACGCTGCGGGCACGGGTGGTGCCGCAGGGGCCGGCTGCTCGGGGTCCGGCGGCTGGTTCGACATCGACCTGCGGCGCTGCCGAGCTGCGGCACCGGGGCTCAGACGTCCTTGACGGCGTCAGTCGCCACCCAGCCGCCGTCGATGCCGCCCGGCAGCATCTGCCCGACGTCCGAGCCGACCTCGGTTTCGATCAGGCGGTTGAGCTTCGCGTTCATCGCGAGCATCAGGTCGCCGTGCCTCGCCGGGTCACGGGCGAGGTTGTCCATCTCGTCCGGGTCGCGGGCCGAGTCGAACAGCTCGACGTCGTTGAGCTTCAGGAGCGCCTCCATCGAGCGGGGCATGTTGTGCTCCTTCGGAGAGAAGTAGCGGGTGAACGTGTAGCGCCCATCGTAGACGCTACGCAGCGCGCCGCGCTTGGCGAGGTCGGGCCGCAGGGTGCCCGCCTTCGCCGCCGCCTGCACCTTCTCGCGGCCGTCGGGTTCGTTCATCAGCCTGACCGCCCGGGCCATGAGGTCGCCGTCGATGTACGCGAACATGTTGTAGCAGAAGAGCATCCCGTCGCGGACCGCGTCCGGCCCGGCGCTCCCGGGCGCCGCGAGCAGGCGCGACAGGTCCTTGCCCGGCAGCGACTTCACGATCGCCGCCTTCTTCTCGGGCGCGGCGTTCGTCAGGGCGACGAGCGTCGGCGCGATGTCGAGGTGGGAGGTCACCGCCTTCGTGCGCTGCCCGCCGCGGTGCTTCGGATGCACGATGATCAGCGGCACGTTGTTCTGCTCGCGGTAGGCGGTGGCGCCCTTCGCGTGCAGGTTGTGCGCGCCGTCGAGGTCGCCGTGGTCGGCCGTGTACACGACGATCGTGTTGTGCGCGAGCCCCGAGGCGTCCAACTCGTCGAGGACGGTCTGCAGGTTGCGGTCCGCGTCGCGCAGGCAGTTGAGGTAGTAGTTGTGGCGCATCCGCCAGCGACGCTCGTCGCCGGGAGGCAAGCGTCCGACGAGCCCGTCATGCGATTCGATGTAGTCCTTGTGCGCGGGCGGCCGCCCGGGTGCCGTCAGCGGCTCGCGATGGCTGCGCGGCAGCGGGAATTGCCACTGCTTCGCGTAGAGCGGCTCGTCGGTGGGGATCGGTGCGATCTCGGCGAGGATGTCCTTGCCCTGCACCTTCTCGCCGGGCCGGTCGGTGTCGAGGAACATGATGTCGTGCGGGTTCACCAGGTTCACGGCGAGGAACCACGGCTTGCCCTGTGCGGCGAGCGGACGGCCCTTCGACCTCAGCCAGCTCACGCCCATCGACGCGGTGATGCCGTCGTGCAGCCAGCCGCCGTGCGTGTGGGCGATGATGTCCCCGATGCCGAAGTAGTCGCTGAAGCCGTACGCCTCCATCTCCTGCGTGAAGATCTTCGTGGGCGTGCCGAGCGAGTTGACGGTCTCGAACTCCTTGGTGAGGTGCCACTTGCCCTTGTAGGCCGTGTAGTAGCCTGCCTCGCGCAGCATGTGCCCGACCGTCGGAATCTCGGTCGACATGCTCTGGATCCACGGGAAGTTCGTGTTGTCGAACATCTTCGTCTGCTGGATGTGGCGGCCGGTGTAGAGCACCGAGCGCGACGGCGTGCAGACGCAGGAGTTGATCCGGTGGTTCTCGAACGAGATACCCCGCCTCAGCAGCCGCTCGTGACCGGGCAGCTTCATGCCGACGGGCAGCTCGCCCGGCCGGAACAGGCGCTCCTGGTCGGTGAGCACGAACAGGATGTTGTAGTGGGCCGGCTCGGCGCGCGGCGACGCGCCCTTCGCGCGCCCGGAGGCGTCGGCGTGCTCGGCGGTCGCGAGCCCGAGCGTCGCGCCCGCGGTGCCGACTGCGGCGGTCTTCAGCAGGTTGCGGCGTTGGGCGTCCACGCCCGGAGGTGTCCTGTCGTCCATGGTGCGCGTCTCCGGAGGTCAGAAGGGAATCCGTGCGCCGAGCGAGAAGCCACCGGCGTCGAGCGTGTCGACCAGCCTGCTCCCGCCTGCGCCGTAGTGCAGCCTGCGGTAGTCGGCGAAGACCTCGCCCCACTTGAACGCGTAGCCGACGCCGCCCGCGAGCTGCCATGTCGTGGCCGACGAGCCTGCGCCGACGTCGCCGTAGTAGTGGACGAACCAGGGCGTGCCGTCGAAGGCGGCGCGGCCCTTCACGCCGACGACCGCCGTCCACAGGGTGTTCGAGCGCTCGATGCTGCCGGAGGCCGGGAAGGTGCCGCTGCCCGCGGGCCCGGTGACCGTCGCGCTCAGTTGCCAGTCGGAGGCCGCCTCGAGGCGGAGGTAGCGGAAGCCGGCGACGACATCGAGCGTCGCGCTCGGGTCAGTGAGCGCCGCGTAGCCGCCGACCATCGACCAGATCGTCCCGCGCAGCGTGGTGCTGCCCCCGGAGGCGAGGCTCGCGGTGGACACGTTCACCGGGCCGCTGCCCGGGTTGAAGTCCACGCTCCTGACCGTACTGCTCTCGCTTCCGAGGTCGAGGTAGATGAGGTCCGTGGCGACCAGCCATCGGCCCCTGCGCGCCTCGCCGTTGACCATGAGCCCGAAGTCGAGGGCACGCAGGAGCGCGTCCGCGTCCACCCCCACGTTCGGCGTCGACGAGCCCGCCCCGGGTGGGCCGTAGTTGAGCTTCGTATTGATGCCCGGCAGCCAGAGGTAGGGCGTCACCGAGAACGTCCATTGATCGGCGGGCGGGTTCGGAGCAGCCGTCTGCGCCGCGGCATGCGGGGCGACGAGCAACAGGGTTGCGGCCAGCGCGAGGCCCGATGTCGTTGACTTCATGGGGTGTGCGTCCTCATTCAGTACCCGCGGATGAACGCGAGGGCTTCGAGGCCCTCGCGCTCGGCGATCGTGTCGACGCGGACCTCGGGACGGCAGGCGCCGATCTCCATGGCGCCCAGCAGGGCCTTGCAGGCGTCGGATCGCAGGAAGCGCTCCAGCGCCGCCCGGTCCGCCCACTCGAACACGATGCAGAAGGCGTTGAGGTCGTCGAAGTCCTCGTAGAGCCGGCATGCGAGGCATCCCGGCACGACACGAGTGGGCTCGAGCAGCGGCCGAATGCTCGCGACCAGCGCCTGCCGCCTCGCGGCCTCCACCGCGATGCGCACGCTGAACACGATGATCCGGTCGACGTCAGTGCCCACGACGCACCACAACGCAAGGCCCGGGCCACCTCGTCCGGATCGGGACCCCTTCAGGAAATCGCTTGCCGATCAGGGGCTTGCGCGCCATCCCGGCTGCGGTCCCGCCGCATCGGCCACGCCCGCTCCAATGGAGGCTCCAGCCGGATGGAGTTCGCCTACGATCGATTGGAGTCGATGCGGCGGATGCCGAGACGCACCATCCGCGCCTCGAGCGTCGTCGGCTTGATGTCGAGCCGCGCGGCGGCGCCGCCCGCGCCGCGGATCCGCCAGCCGCTGTCCTCCAGCGCGCGCAGGATGTGGGCACGCTCGGCGTCGCGCAGCGTGGCCTCGACCGCCGGCTCGCGGGTCGTGGCCGGCTCCGGCGGGCGCATCGCGGGCGCGCGTGCGAGCGGGACGTGCAGCACCGGACCGCGTGCGAGGATCATCGCGCGCTCGATCGAGTTGCGCAGCTCGCGGACGTTGCCGGGCCAGCGGTAGCCCTGCATCGCGGCCATCGAATCGGGCGCGATCTGCTCGACGGGCTTGCCCATCGACTCGGTGAACTCCTTCACGAACGCCCAGGCGAGCGTCGGGATGTCCTCCGGCCGTTCGCGCAGCGCGGGCAGCACGACGGGGAACACGTTGAGACGGTAGTAGAGGTCCTCACGGAACGTGCCCGCCTCCACCGCCGCCGCGAGATCGCGGTGGGTGGCCGCGATGATCCGTGCGTCGACGCGGATCGTCCGCGTGCTGCCCACTCGCTCCAGTTCGCCCGACTGCAGCACGCGCAGCAGCTTCGTCTGCAACTCGAGCGGCAGGTCGCCGATCTCGTCCAGGAAGATCGTCGAGCCGTCGGCGACCTCGAAGCGGCCCATCTGGCGCGCCAGGGCGCCGGTGTAGGCCCCCTTCTCGCGACCGAAGAGCTCGGCCTCGACGAGGGGCGCGGGCAGCGCGGCGCAGTTCACCTTGACAAGCGTGCGCTGGGCGCGCGCGCTCATGCCGTGGATCAAGGACGCGATCACCTCCTTGCCGGTGCCGGTCTCGCCGAGCAGGAGCACCGTCGTGCTGGTAGGCGCCACCTGGCGGACCTCGCCCAGCACCTCCTCGAATCGCGCCGAGCGGGTCGAGAGCACCGGTCGCGGACCGGTGGACACGGCCTGGCGCAGCGCGGCGTTCTCGGCCTCGAGCCGCTCCTTCAGCCCGCGGATCTCGACGAGCGCCGCGGCGAGCCTCGCCTCGGCGCGGCTGCGCGCGAGCGCCTGCGCGAACATCTCGCCGACGAGCTTGAGCCGGACGACGAGGTCGTCGGGCCAGGGGCGACCCGCCGCATGCGCGTCGAAGCCGACCATCGCCACGGTCCTGCCGTTGACCACGATCGGGATCCCGAGGTGCGCCTTCATCCCGACCGCGGTCACGTAAGCGGCCTCGGCGACGGCCTCGGGCGGCAGGTCGAACGGCTGGTTGCTGCGCGCCACGATGCGCCCGGCCTCGAGCTCGCCGCGCCACCACGGCAGCACGAGGGTGAACGGCCCGACGGGGACAGCCTCGAGCCCCGGATTGGCGGTGGAGCAGAGGATCCCGATCGAGCCGTCCGGCAGGAACTCGGCGTAGGCGGCGCGGTCGAAGCCGAGGAAGGCGCCGAGGCGCGCGAGCGACCGCTCGATCGCGCCTACGATCTCGCCCGGGGCGACGTCGCCGAAGGTGACGAGCAGGTCGACCAGCAGCCGCTCGAACGCGAGGCGGTCATCATCGCCGATCGGGCCGTGCGCGCCCGACGCGGCGCCGGCGACCGCGTCCTTCCGCGGCCCGGCGTGTCCTCCTGCCACCATCGCTGTCCCCGGAGAGGCCGCTCCGATGTGAACGGTACATGACGCAGGCCCGTGTGGTCGACAGTGACCGAAGCGTCGTCGGCGACCCCGGCAGCCGCCGGCACGCGACGGACGTGGCCTGTGTCTTTGCCGCGGCCGCAGGTCATGTCGGTATCGACCCGCGGCGGGAGTGCCGATCGAACACGGCCGGCGCCCCGGCGCGGAACCGGCGGAGAATGGGCAGCATGTGGGCTTCCTGGTCACGCCGTCTCGGTGCGCTCCTGTTCGCGCTGGCCGTCGCGCCCTGTGCCGGCGCCTCGCCGGCCGGCGTGCCGACCACCGTCGAGGTGACGCTTGCCGAGCGAACGGTCCGGGTCGACGTGTACCGACCCGCCGGCATGCCGCGCGGCGCCGTGATCCTCTCGCACGGCTTCACGCGCAGCCGCGCGACGCTCGGCGGCCATGCGGCGGCGATCGCCGAGGCCGGCGCGATCGCGCTCACGCCCGACTTGCCCTACACCTTCGACTTCCGGCGCAACGCGCGTGCACTGTCCGAGCTCGTCGCGACGCTGCTCGCGGGCGGCACGTTCGGCGCACCGGTGCAGCGGGTCGTGCTGGTGGGGTTCTCGGCGGGCGGGCTGTCGAGCCTGCTCGCGGCGGGCGCGCCGGGCGTGGTGGGGTACGTGGGGCTGGATCCGTTCGACAAGGTGGAGGGCGGCGGCGCGCTCGGGCGCGACGTCGCGCCGGGGCTGCGGACCGAGGCGTTGCTGCTGAGGGCGCCGCCGTCGCGGTGCAATGCGCAGGCGGTCGCGGCGCCGTGGGGCGGGCTGCTGCCGCGCCTGCTCGAGGACCGGCTGATCGAGGGGGCGTCGCACTGCGACTTCGAGTCGCCGACGGACTGGATGTGCCGGCTCGCGTGCGGAGAGACGGATCCGAAGCGGCAGGACGTGGTGCGCGAGGGGCTGCTCGGAGCGGTCGAGCGGTGGCTGCCGCGAACGCCCTAGCGTGACGTCAGGGCGCCCTGATTCGACGCGTGAGAACGGTGTCGGTCGGTCAGGCGGCCGTCGCTCACTGCCGCGCCGCAGCCATCGCCTGGGCGTACGCCGCCGTGCCGGGTGCGGGGATGGTCCAGCGGTAGACGTCCTTGCCGTCGACCTTCGCCTTCTGTTCGGGTTCCCAGCCGCCCATGTGGAACGCGTGCGAGACGATGCGCGTGCCGGGCTTCAGGTCCTTCAGCAGCTTCGGGATCAGCTTGAGGTTGAGCTCCGGCAACAGGTACATCGTCACCACCGTCGCCTCGCGGAAGTCGGCCTCGAACACGTCGCCCCGCTCGACGCGTGCCCGGCCGCCCAGGCCCTCGGCGTTCACGTAGCACTGGGCGAGCCGGGCCATGTCCGGGTTGTACTCGATGCCGACCGCGCGGGCGCCCAGCCTGGCCGCGGCGATCGCGATCTTCCCGTCGCCCGCGCCGAGGTCGTAGACGACGTCCGCGGGCGTCACGTCGACCATCTGCAGCATGCGCTGCACGACTTCGTCGGGGGTGGGTATCCAGACGACGTCCTTGCCTTCCTGGCCCCGCTCGGGCTTGTAGGACCGCTCGCAGGCCGCGCGATCGGCCGCGACGCCCTGCGCGGCGGCGGCGCCCGCGAAGAGGGCGGACAGCAGGGCGAAGGCGACTGCGCGGGCGGTCGTGGCGGGCAACGGATTCGGGTTCATGGGCGCAGGTCCGTTCGAAGGGGCCGGGAGGACGGCTGCGGAGAAGGATAGCTCGACGCGGCGGGCGAGGCGGCGCGAACGCTGCACCGTCGCTCCGGTAAGATTTCGCCGACACGCAGGCGGCAAGCATGCCAGCGCTCAGCGAGGAGATCGGAGACATGACCAGCCATCCAGGCACCGGACCGAGGGCGTCGGCGACGCTCGCGGACCCCTCCCGGCAACCGCGCGCCGAAGCCATCGACCCGTCGGGGCGGCCGGACTTCGCGGCCGTCGTGCATGGCATCGACCTGACGCGGCCGCTCGGCGCGGATGAAGTCGACTCGATCCACGCCGCGATCGATC
>RPRK01000153.1 GCA_003818495.1 Burkholderiales bacterium | reverse complement strand
CCGTCGTCCGGACACGCGTCGCCGCTGTCCGTTTGTCGTGGACATTGACGGCTCGGGGCGTCAGGCGCCGTTGATCCGGCGTACCGGCGATCGTGCTGCGGACCCCGGTGGGACGGCCCTGCGGAAGAAATGGCGGGGTTTCGTCCTGTTCATGTCGGATTACAGCTACGTAATGCTACGTACCGTTGTCCAGGTCACCCCAGACGCGCAGGGTTCGCCCCGCGTTTCCTGGCGACCCCCATAACCCCCCCGACAGGAGCACACCCGTGGATTCCCGCAGCCGTTTCACGCTCGCCCAGCGTCTGTACGCGATGAGCACTGCGCTCGTCGCCGCGATGGCGGTCGTTGCCGCGACCGTCTGGGTCATGATGGCCGAGGTCGCGCATGACGCCGAAGACGTCAACACGATGCGGGTGCCGCAGCTGCAGCGGATCGCCGAGCTCGAGCTGAACGTGACGCGGGCGTCGCTGCAGATGCGCCATGCGATCCTGGCGCGCACCCCCGAGGAGATGAACGCGGCGCTGGCCGACATCGGCGAGAAGCGCGCGGTCCTCGAGGAGAAGCTCGAGGAGTTCGGCCGGGCGATGTCGACCCCGGCCGGCCGCGAGGCCTTCGTGCCGATGCCGGCGCTGCTGCGCGACTTCGTGGCCGTCGCCACCGAGAACGTCAAGCTGATCCAGGCCGGGCGCAAGGACGAGGCGTTCGCCTTCCTGGTCGACAAGACCATCCCGGCGCGCAACCGGCTGCTGCAGCCGCTCAACGCCGAGAAGGTCCGCCAGGGGGCGGTCCTCAACGACGAGCTGAAGGCGGTCGCGGCCGAGGCATCGTTGGCCCGCAACGTCGTGCTCGCCGTCGTCGCCGTCATCGGCCTCGGCCTGATGGGCTTCGCCTGGTACGTGACCCGCGTGATGCGCCAGCTCGGCGGCGAGCCCGAGCGGCTCAAGGACGTGGCCAACGCGGTCGCCGCCGGCGACCTCGCGGCCCGGATCGAGCTGCGGGCGGGCGACACCGACAGCGTGATGGCGGCGCTGGGCACGATGCGCGATCACCTGGCGCGCACCGTGCAGGAGGTCCGCGCCAACGCCGATGCGGTGGCCGGCGCGAGCGGCGAGATCGCCAGCGGGAACTCGGACCTGTCGGCCCGCACCGAACAGCAGGCGAGCTCGCTGCAGGAGACCGCGGCCTCGATGGAGGAGCTGGGTACCACGGTGCGCCAGAACGCCGACAACGCGCGCCAGGCGAACCAGCTCGCGATCGGCTCGTCGCAGGTCGCCGAGCAGGGCGGCGAGATGGTGCGCGAGGTGGTCGAGACGATGCGCGGCATCAACGAGAGCTCGCGCAAGATCGCCGACATCATCGGCGTCATCGACGGCATCGCGTTCCAGACCAACATCCTCGCGCTGAACGCGGCGGTCGAGGCGGCGCGTGCCGGCGAGCAGGGCCGCGGCTTCGCGGTGGTGGCGAGCGAGGTGCGCACGCTCGCCCAGCGCAGCGCCGATGCGGCCCGCCAGATCAAGGCGCTGATCGAGGAGTCGGTCGGACGCGTCAACTCGGGCACCGAGCTGGTGGACCGCGCCGGGGCGACGATGCAGGAGATCGTGGGGTCGATCCGCAAGGTCACCGACATCGTCGGCGAGATCAGCTCGGCGAGCGAGGAGCAGAGCCGTGGCGTCTCGCTGGTCGGCGACGCGGTCGCGCAGATGGACCGGGTCACGCAGCAGAACGCGGCGCTGGTGGAGGAGAGCGCGGCCGCGGCCGAGAGCCTGAAGCACCAGGCGCATCAGCTGGTGCAGGCGGTGTCGACGTTCCGGCTGGCGTGATCGGGCGTCGCAGGTCTCGCCCCCGTTCAGGTTTTTCCGATCCCGACGCACCGGAAAACCTGCTTTCTGAATGGGGGTCGACGACCGATAGTGTGAGGGTCATCCACTGACGGGCGGGTCGTACATGTGCGCTCGGATTGTTCCTGCTGCGGAGCCCCCGATCCGCGCCTCGACCGAGGCCGTCATGCGCTTCGGACCGCGGCGCCCGAGCCCGGCGGAGGGCGATGCACGACCCGAGGAGACCCGATGCGCATCCTGATGCCCGTCGACGGGAGCGGGTACAGCGACGCCGCCGTCGCCTTCGTGGCGTCCCGCAAGACGCTGCTGAAGAACCCGATCGAGGTCGAGCTGGTCAACGTCCAGTATCCGGCACCGCCGCGCGCCACGCGTGCCCTGGGCAAGGAGGTGGTGGCGTCGTGGCACGAGTCTGAGGCCGGCAAGGCACTGAAGCCGGCGTCGAAGACCCTCCGGCGGGCCGGTGCCGACGCGACGGCGAGATACGCCGTCGGGACGGTGGCGCACGAACTGGCATCCATCGTGGCCGCCGATCGTGCTGACCTGATCGTGATGGGCTCGCACGGCCACACGGGGCTGAAGAGCCTGTTGCTCGGCTCTGTCGCCAGCACCGTGGCCGTCTCGTGCACCACGCCTCTGCTCGTCGTGCGCGGCGCCGCGGTCCCCCGGCGCGACTCGCTGCGGCTCGGCATCGCCGTCGACGGCAGCCCACTCGACCTCGCCGTCGCTCGCTTCGTGGCCCTCAACCGCGACCTGTTCGGCGCGTCGCCCTCGGTGAGCCTGATCCATGTCGTGCCCGACCTGGCGAAGATCGCCGTTCCGGGCTGGATCGAGCGCGAGGTGGCCACGGGAATCAGGCCCGAGCAGGTCGAGGCGATGCAGAAGGCCGCATTCGAGAACGTGTTCGGACCGGTTCACGAGGTCCTCGCCACGGCCGGCATCTCGGCCACCGAGGTCCGGCTGGTCGGACAGGCCCCGGGCGACGCGATCGCGGCCCAGGCCGTCCGGAGCAGGCTCGATCTGCTGGCGCTGGGGTCCCTGGGTTTCGGCGCAGCGCGGCATGGCCCGATGGGCTCGGTCGCGACGCGGGTGGCGGCGCGGTGCCGGACCGCGCTGCTGCTCGTGCGCGCGCTCCCCTCCACCCCTCGACGATGACGATCCTGATCGCCATCGACGGGTCCCCTGCCTCGCTCGAAGCCGCGCGCTACGGGCTTCGGCTGGCTCGGGACGGGTTGCGCACCGGCTTCGTCCTGGCGACGGTGCAGGAGCCGACCTATCTCTACGAGATGGTGCTCGCGCCGAACGCCGAGGCGCTGGAGCGCATCAGCGGCGCCGTCGGCAGGCGCGTACTCGCGCCGGCGGAGGCGCTCTTCGAGGCGGCGGGCGTTTCGTACGAGCGCGAGATCGGTTCCGGCGATCCTGCGACGGCGCTGCTCGAGATCGCGCAGCGCCACGGATGCACGGCGATTCTCATGGGGGCCCGTGGGATGGGAGCCCTCCGTGGGATGCTGCTGGGTTCGGTGTCGCAGGCGGTGATACAGCGAGCCACGGTACCGGTCACCGTCGTCAGGCCGGAGGCCGAAGAGGCTCGATGATCGCGCCTGAGCCGGTCGACGGCTCGGTGCAGTCGCGACGACACGCGCTACGGCAGTGCGGACGAGGCCCTCCGAGTTCGCCGCATCGACACCCCCAGCCCCACCGCCGCCACGGCCGCGATCACCCCGCTCGCCCCGAACGCGGCCGGCGCGCCGAACCGCTCCCAGGTCCAGCCGAAGCCGGCCGAGGCCGGCACCAGCGCCAGGCCGGTGACGAGGTGGAACCAGCCGAACGCGGTGCCCAGGCGTTGCGTCGGCACGAGGTCGGCGACCATCGCCTTCTCCACGCCCTCGGTGAGCGCGAGCACGACGCCGTACAGCGCCAGCAGCGCCGCGATGCCGGCGAGCGTGTCGACGCTCGCGCCGAGCAGGCCGAACACCACCGCGTAGAGCAGCCATCCGCCGCAGATCAGCCACAGCCGCGGCACGCGGTCCGACAGGGACGACAGCGGCGCGGTGAGCAGCATCGCGATCGTCGACTGCACCGCCCACAGCAGCGGGATGCTCGCCGCCGGCACGCCGAGCTGCGTGGCGCGCAGCAGCAGGAACATGTTCGACGCCTGCGACAGCGTGAACAGCGCGACGATCGCGAGGTAGGTGCGGAAGGCGGGCGGCAGCGTGGCCAGCGACCCGTCGATGCGCTCGGTGGCGGCCAGCGCGCCGGGTGGCTCGCGCACCGCGAGCGCGAGGGCCACGCAGGCGATGCCGGGCACCAGCGTCCACAGGAAGATCTCTCGCAGCCCCATGCCGCCGGCCAGCAGGGCCGCGGCCGCGAGCGGCCCCACGACCGCGCCGGCGTGGTCCATCGAGCGGTGCACGCCGAAGGCCAGCCCGCGCCGCGCGGGCTCGACCGAGCGCGCGAGCAGCGCGTCGCGCGGCGCCGAGCGCAGCCCCTTGCCGATGCGGTCGGCCACGCGCAGCACGCCCAGCGACCAGACCGAACCCGCGAGCGCGATCGCCGGCCGGGCGACGGCGGGCAGGCCGTAGCCGGCGAGGATCCAGCCCCTCGCCCGCGGGAAGCGGTCGTAGAGCGCGCCCGACAGCAGCTTGAGGAGCGCCGCCGTGGCGTTGGCCAGCCCCTCGATGACGCCCAGCGCGCGCGGCCCCGCGCCGAGCACCTGCGCGACGAAGAGCGGCACCAGCGGATAGACCAGGTCGGAGGCGGCGTCGTTGAGGAAGCTGATCGCGCCGAGCATCCAGACGGTCGCCGGCAGGCCGCGGATCACCAGTCGGTGTCCTTGCCCGCGCGCCGCGCGGCGGCGATGTCCTCGGCGTCGTCGGACAGCAGCCGCTCGAGCTGGGCGCGGCCCGACTTGGCCAGCGCGCGGAGCGCCTCGACGTCGCCCTGCGCGGCGATCTGCTCGGCGAACTGCGCCTCGTCGTGCCGGCGGAAGCGGTGGACGATGGCGCGGGCCTGGAACGCGCCGTGGCCGAGCGCGCGCAGCGCGAGCTCGGCGGTCTCGAGCGCGGAGCCGAAGGTCTCGCGCACCGCCGGCACGCCGAGCGCGGCGAGCTCGAACGCATCGACGCGGCCCCGGGCCCGGGCGATGAGCGCGAGCCGGGGGTAGGTCGCGCGGCAGTGCTCGACGGTGCGGCGCACCGTCTCCGGGTCGTCGATCGCCAGCACCAGCAGCCGCGCCTCGCCCGCCCCCGCCGACTCGAGCACGTCGGGCCGGCTCGCGTCGCCGTAGAAGCCGCGGAACGAGAAGCGGCGCATCAGGTCGATCTGGTTCGGGTCGTGGTCGATCACGGTCACGGTGAAGCCGCGCGCGAGCAGCAGCCGCGCGACCATCTGCCCGTAGCGGCCGGCGCCCGCGACGATCACCGCGTTGCGCTCGTCGATGGCGTCGAAGGCGCGCGCCGCGCCGCCGCGCAGGCGCGGCGCGACGAACCGCTCGTAGAGGACCATCAGCAGCGGCGTCGACAGCATCGACAGCGCGACCGCCGCGGTGAGCAGCGCCGTCTCGCGCGCGGGCAGGATGCCGAAGCCCTGCGCGGAGGCGAGCAGCAGGAACGCGAACTCGCCGACGTGCGACAGCACGATCGCGAACACCCAGCCGTCGCCGGCGCGCAGCCCGAAGACGCGGGCGAGCGCGGCGAGCACCGTCGCCTTGACCGCGACCGCGGCCAGCGCGATCAGCAGCACGAGCCCCGGCTGCGCGAGCACGACGCCGAAGTCGATCCCCATGCCGACGGCCATGAAGAACAGGCCGAGCAGCAGCCCCTTGAACGGCTCGATGTCGACCTCGAGCGCCATCCGGTACTCGCTGTCGGCCAGCAGCACGCCGGCGATGAACGCGCCCAGGGCCATCGACAGGCCGACCGACAGGGTGAGCCAGGCACTGCCCACGACGAGGAACAGCGCCAGCGCGACGAAGATCTCGCGCGCGCCGACGTCGGCGGCGATGCGCAGCGCCGGGCGCAGCAGCAGCCGGCCGCCGAGCACCATCGCGGCGAGCAGGCCGAGCGCGGTGCCCGCCTCGAGCCAGCCGAACGGCTCGCCCTTGGCGCCGCCGCCCGGCGCGAGCACGCTCAGCAGCAGCAGCATCGGGATCACGGCGAGGTCCTGGAACAGCGACACCGAGAACGCCGACTGGCCCGGCGCCGACTTCACCATGCCGCGCTCGGCCAGGACCTGCAGCGCGATCGGGGTCGAGGACATCGTGCAGGCCATGCCGAGCACCACGCCCTGCGTCCACGGCAGACCGAGCGCCACCGCGAGCCCGGCGACCGCGGCCGTGGTGACCACCACCTGCAGCAGGCCGAGCCCGAAGATCGAGTGGCGCAGCGCCCACAGCCGCTTCGGCTCGAGCTCGAGGCCGACCAGGAACAGCAGCATCACCACGCCGAGCTCGGAGACCTGCGCGACCGCCGCGAAGTCGGTGACCAGACCGAGCCCCCACGGCCCGATCGCGACGCCGGCGAACAGGTAGCCGAGCACCGTGCCCAGGCCGATGCGCTTGAAGAGCGGCACCATGACCAGCGCGGCGGCCAGGTAGACCAGCGCGGGCAGCAGGAAGCCGGTGCCGTGCATGTCAGTCCCGCGGGGCCGCTGCCGGCGCGGCAGCCGGGGACGCAGGAGCCGCGGCGGTGGCGCCGGCCAGCCCGCCCAGGAAGGCGCGATAGCGGTCGCAGGCGGCGGCGAGCTGCGCGTCGTCGAGCCGCTCGGCCTCGTGCACGGTGAACGGCGGATGCCAGCGCATGCCGCACAGCCGCGCCGACTGCCGCCAGGGCTTGACGTAGTCGTCGAGGCCGAAGAGGTTGGCGCGTCCCGTCGGATCGTCGGCGGGGTCGATCGGGCCGCTGTAGGACTGCGCCGATCCGGCGGTGGTCAGCGCATGGGCCCAGGTCCGGCCGACGGTGGCGGTCGCGTCCCGGCCGTAGGCCCAGCCCTCCTCCAGGACGGCGTCCCACCACTGCTTGAGCAGCGGCGGCACCGAGTACCAGTACATCGGGTGCTGGAAGACGACGACGTCGTGGGCCTCGACCAGCGCCTGCTCGCGCCGGACGTCGACGAAGAAGTGCGGATAGGTCTCGTAGAGGTCGTGGACCGTGACGCCCGGCACCGTGCGCGCGGCCTCGGCGAGGGCGGCGTTGACGCGTGAGGGCGGCGAGTTCGGATGGGCGAGGAGGACGAGCACCGACAGGGGACGTAGCGGTCGTCACGCATTCTACGGGCCGGCGCCGCGGCGGCCGGGCCGTCGTGACTTCCATCAACCGGGCGACGCCGGCGGTGTGGCACCTTTGCGTTCCGCGCCGGGAATCGGGGCGGGAACGCCCGGCACCGCCGGTGTAAAATCGAGGGTTCCTCCCGGAAGACCGCTCGCATGGCTTCACCGGTGACGACGAACAACGAGGCGACGCTGCCCCGCGCGACGCCCGCCTACCCGGCGGGTGCCCGCGCAGACCGCGCCGGCCGGGCCCTGCTTGAGCGACCGATCTCGCTCGCGGCCCAGGAACGCGGCGTGCCCCGGGCACGTCGCGTGGCGCGCGGAACACGCGGAACGATTTCTTACCTTCGGAGCATCACGACATGAACCATCCGTACGTCGCCCCGGCCGTCCAGGCCGGCGTGGCCGCCCCGGACTACGTCAGGCACCAGGGCCTGATCGACTGGGTCGCCTCCATCGCCGCGATCACCCGGCCCGACCGCATCGTCTGGGCCGACGGCTCCCAGGAGGAGTACGACCGGCTGTGCAACGAGATGGTCGCCGCCGGCACGCTCAAGCGGCTCAACCCCGCCAAGCGCCCGGACTCGTTCCTCGCCTGGTCGGATCCGACCGACGTGGCGCGCGTCGAGGACCGCACCTTCATCTGCTCGCAGCGCAAGGAAGACGCCGGCCCGACGAACAACTGGGCCGAGCCGGCCGAGATGCGCGCCACGCTGCGCGGCCTCTTCGAAGGCTGCATGCGCGGCCGCACGATGTACGTGATCCCGTTCTCGATGGGTCCGATCGGCTCGCCGATCGCGCACATCGGCATCGAGATCACCGACAGCCCGTACGTGGTCGTCAGCATGCGCACGATGACGCGCATGGGCCGCGCGGTGTTCGACGTGCTGGGCGAGGACGGCGGCTACGTGCCCTGCGTCCATACCGTCGGCGCGCCGCTCGAGGCGGGCCAGAAGGACGTGGCCTGGCCGTGCAACAAGACCAAGTACATCGTCCACTACCCCGAGACCCGCGAGATCTGGTCGTACGGCTCGGGCTACGGCGGCAACGCGCTGCTCGGCAAGAAGTGCTTCGCCCTGCGCATCGCCTCGAACATGGGCCGCCAGGACGTCGCCGCCGGCGGCATCGGCTGGCTCGCCGAGCACATGCTGATCCTCGGCGTGACCTCGCCCGAGGGCCGCAAGTACCACGTCGCGGCGGCGTTCCCGTCGGCCTGCGGCAAGACCAACTTCGCGATGCTGATCCCGCCCGCGGGCATGGCCGGCTGGAAGGTCACCACCATCGGCGACGACATCGCCTGGATCAAGCCGAACGCCGACGGCCGGCTCTACGCGATCAACCCCGAGGCCGGCTACTTCGGCGTGGCCCCGGGCACGAACGAGAAGACCAACTTCAACTGCATGGCGTCGCTGAAGTCGAACACGATCTTCACGAACGTCGCGCTCACCGACGACGGCGACGTCTGGTGGGAAGGCATGACCAAGGAGGCGCCCGCGCACCTGGTCGACTGGCAGGGCAAGGACTGGACGCCCGAGGACGGCAAGGCCGGGCGCAAGGCCGCGCACCCCAATGCGCGCTTCACCGTCACCGCCTCGCAGAACCCGGTGATCGACCCGGCCTGGGACGATCCGCGCGGCGTGCCGATCGATGCGTTCATCTTCGGCGGCCGGCGCTCGACCACCGTGCCGCTGGTGACCGAGGCCCGCAACTGGGTCGAGGGCGTGTACATGGCCGCGACCATGGGCTCCGAGACGACCGCGGCCGCCGCCGGCCAGCAGGGCGTCGTGCGCCGCGACCCGTTCGCGATGCTGCCCTTCTGCGGCTACAACATGGCCGACTACTTCCGCCACTGGCTCGACCTCGGGCACAAGCTCCAGGCGGCGAAGGCGAAGCTGCCGGCGATCTTCTGCGTGAACTGGTTCCGCACCGACGAGCAGGGCAAGTTCGTGTGGCCCGGCTACAGCGAGAACATGCGCGTGCTGCAGTGGATGATCGGCCGGATCGAAGGCAAGGCCGGCGGCAGCGAGCACGTGTTCGGCACCACGCCGCGCTACGAGGACCTCGACTGGTCGGGCCTGGAGTTCGGCCGCGGCGACTTCGAGAAGATCACCGCGATCGACAAGGGCCAGTGGATCCGCGAGTTCGAGCTCCACGAGGAGCTGTTCAAGATGCTGGCTCAGGGTCTGCCGCACCACCTGCCCGAGACGAAGGCGGCGCTGGAGAAGCGGCTGGCGGCCTGACGGGCGCGTGTCCCGACCACGGTCGGGCGCCTCGCAGGTCTACGGAAAGCCCGGCTCCGGCCGGGCTTTTCCATTCATGGGCCCCGAGCCGTCAGAAGGTGTCCGCCGCGCGATCCGCACCGGTAGCGCTCGGGATCGTGGCGGCGGGGGCCGGGTCGGCCGGCGGCAGCGTGGTCTTGAGCGAGGGCAGTCCGCTGCTCCAGGCGTCGTCCGCAGGGGCCGGCTTGAACGTGGCCACGGGTGCCTCGAGCTCGACCGGACCGGCAGACGGGGCGGGCGGCATCGCGTCGCCGCATGCGACGCTCGCCGCGACGAGGGGCGCGATCGATGCGAGGCGGCCTCGGTGAGCGAGTCGTGCGAGCATGGCGAAGGCAGGGTGCATGGCGGAGTCCGGGTCAGCGGGACCGACGGCGCACTGAGTCGATCGTGCGGTGGCCGCGCGCCCTGCGAACGGGGACGCCCCGGCGCGCTGGCGTGTTCCGGCCTGTGTGCAGTGCTATCGGTCCGGTTCGCTCGATCCTGCGGGCGGCGCGGACGGGCGGACGTTCGGGGGGGCCCTGCGGGCCCCGGCGGCCGGGCCGTGCCCTAGCGCGTGCCGTCGGGCCGGGCGCCCGACACCGCCGTGGACAGCGCGTCCTGGCCGCGCGCCTGCAGCGCGCCCACCACGCCCTGCGCGTCGCGCTCGTCGCGGTTCTGGCTCAGCTTGCGCTTGCCCTCGAGGCGGGTCAGCTCGACCTCGATGCCGACGATCGCCCGGATCATCGTCTCCATGTAGTCGCGCGGTGCATCCGCCATCTTCCAGGGCTTCGGCTCGGTCGACTCGTGCCGGCGCGTGAGCCGGCCCACCACGCCGCGCAGGAACTTCTCGTCGTCGACGATGCGCAGCCGGCCGTGCGCGTGCACCACCTCGTAGTTCCAGGTCGGCACGCTGCGGTGGGTCTCGTGCTTGCTCGGATACCAGTTGGGCGACACGTAGCCCTCGGCGCCGCGGAACACGACCATTACCTCGGCGCCGTCGCCGATGTCCGACCACAGCGGATTGGCGCGCGCGACGTGCGCGACCAGCGTGCCGTGCGCGCCGCGGTCGGCGTCGAACTCGAAGGGGAGGTGGTCGGCGTCGATGCCCTTGGCCGAGTGCGTCACCAGCATGCCGAGCGGATACGTCCGGACGATGCGGTGGAGCTCCTCGACGCGGGTCTCTGCGAAGTGCGCGGGCAGGTACATGGCGGGTGTCTCGGTGGGAGCCGCGATGTTAGCGTGGCGTCGCGGCGGCGGGCGGACGGGCCCGCTCGATCATCGCGATCATCGCGACCATCGGGCCATAGCCGAGGCTCCGGGCGAGCTGGGCCGGCAGTACGCCCTGCCGGTCGCCGATGCGCGTGTCCGCGCCCGCGTCCAGCAGCGCGCGGACGCAGGCCTGGTGGCGCGGGCCGCCGTCGCCGAGCACGATCGCCTCGATCAGCGCGGTCCAGTGCAGCGTGTTGACGTGGTCGAGCGGCGCGCCGGCGGCGATGAGGCGGCGCACCACGCCGTCGTGGCCGAGGTGCGCGGCCGCGATCAGCGCCGTGCCGTCCCAGCGGCTGGTGACGAGCGTCGCGCTCGCGCCGAGCGACAGCAGCAGCGCGAGCGTCGGCTCGTCGTCGGCGACCGCGGCGATGGTGACCGCGTCGTAGCGGTCCGCGTCGAGCGCGGCGGTGTCGGCACCGGCGGCGACCAGCGCGCGGATCGCGTCGTGCTTCGCCGCGAAGGCGGCGACGTGCAGCGGCGTGCGGCCGTTGCCGTCGCGCGCCTCGAGGCCGCGGCGGTCCGTGGCGGCCAGGCGGGTGATCGTGGCGGCGTCGCCCCGGTGGGCGGCGGCGTGCAGGCCGGTGTAGGCGGCGGCTTCGACGGGCGAAGGGGCGGTCTGTGCGCTCGCGTGGAGCGGCGAGGTGAGCGCGGCCGCGAGTATCAGGCCGAGCAGGGCGGCGCGCGCGGGTGCCCTGGACGCGGGGTGTGTCGGTCGGGTCATGTCCGGGATCGCAGCGGCATGGTGGGGCAGACGGATGACAGGTCGCCGAAGTCTGCGATGGCTCAGCGTGCCCGACATCCGACGCATGGTTTAAGCCAGTCGTCGTCGCCGACTGCGCGGGCAGGCCTGCCCCGCCTACTGCTGCCCCTGCACCCTGCGCTCCGTCCCCAGCGCTTCCCGCCGCTCGGTCTTGGGCGTCCTCGGCGCGATGTCGAACACCACCCGCCGGATGCGCCCCTCGAACTCGAAGGGCGGCGCGTAGTCGTGGCACACCGGCGCGGTCGAGCGGCCGATGTCCATGCCGGTCGACGACACCATCGCGGCCATCGCGGGGATCGTCACCGAGCCGATCTCGGCGCCGTCGAGCAGCAGGGTCGCGGTGCCGGACTTGCCTTCGCGCGCCATGCGCAGCCCGACGGTGCACGGTCCCGACGGCAGCTCGACGCTCGAGGCCACGCTCGTGTGCGCGTGGAAGTGGTTGTAGTCGAAGACGAGCCTGCGCTCGCGCACGTACAGCGCGAAGCCGCCGTT
>RPRK01000152.1 GCA_003818495.1 Burkholderiales bacterium | reverse complement strand
CGGCCGCGTCGTCCTTGGCGCTGTTCACGCGCAGGCCGGTCGACAGGCGCTGGATGGCCGTGCTCAGGTCCTTCTGCGTGCCCGCCAGGTTGCCCTGGGCGTTCAGGGACATCAGGTTGGTGTTGATGACTTGCATGTGAAGCTCCGTTCGATCCGTTCGGCTGAGGGTTGGCACGGTTCGATTGCGTGCCTCATGGAACGGTTATCGGGCAGGAGCTCTCGCAACTCGAGCCTAGGGCAATCCCCTAATCACCGATTAACCCGGACGGAAACCGCGCTTATGTCGACGGTCGATGCACGCCGACGGGCGGCCGGTTCCGGGGGACGAAGGGCCTGTGCTTCGTCGACGGGCGGCCGACGGTGCGTCCGTCGGGCCCCGCGGTCCGCGGGGCTCGCAGCGCAATCCGTCCGGCGCCTCCCGGCGCCGCCGATCGCACCGCCACGCGAACGCGCGAACAGCGGTGAGGAACCGGCGCAATCGGAACGGTTCAGGCGGCGGGGGGCACGTAGCCGGCGGCCTGATCGACCGCGCCGCCCCCGAAGAACCATGCCTCCATCTGCTGGGCGAGGTACTTGCGGGCCCGCGCATCCGCGAGGTTCAGCCGGTTCTCGTTGACCAGCATCGTCTGGTGCTTGAGCCAGCCCTGCCAGGCCTCCTTCGAGACGCTCTCCCAGATCCGCTTGCCGAGTTCGCCGGGGTAGGGCGGGAAGTCGAGGCCTTCGGCCTCGCGCTGGAGCTTCACGCATTGAACGGTTCGTGCCATGGATGCCTCTGGAGAGTGTCGGAGCGCGGCCGGCCGGCCGCGGCGGGGGAGAGACGGGGGAGTGGACGCCGGACACGCGCGAGTCGACCGCGCCCGGCGCCTGCGATGCTGCGGATCATCCCAGCGACTTGAACAGGACCTGGGATTTCCTCTGCCAGTTGTAGAGGTTCTTGCGGGCCCGGGGCAGGTCGTCGACCGAACCGACCACGAAGCCGCGCTTCTGGAACCAGTGGGCCGTCCGGGTGGTCAGCACGAACAGACGCCTGAGCCCGGCCGCGCGTGCCCGCTGCTCGATGCGCTGCAGCAGCCGCTCGCCGTCGCCCTGGCCCTGCACCTGGGGGTTGACGGCCAGACAGGCCAGCTCGCCGATGCCGTCCTCGGGAAACGCGTAGAGGGCGGCGCAGCCGAAGATCACCCCGTCGTGCTCGATGACGGTGAAGTTGGCGATCTCGCGCTCCATCAGCGCACGGTCGCGCTTGACCAGGGTGCCGTCGTCCTCGAGGGGGCGGATGATCGAGAGGATGCCGCCGACGTCGTCCAGCGTCGCCTCGCGCAGCGCCTCGAGCGTCTCCTCGACCACCATCGAGCCGACCCCGTCGTGAAGGAACAGTTCGAGCAGCACCGAACCGTCCATGTCGATCGGGACGATGTGCGCGCGTGCCACGCCGCCGTCGCAGGCCTTCAGCGCGAAGCGCAGGTAATCGGCAGCGTCGCGCGGCAGGTAGCCCGCGGCGAGGATCGTCCGAGCCGTGCCCTCGGTGATCTCGGTGAGCTGGACGCCGGCCTCGTCGACGATGCCGCCGGACTCGGAGACGAAGATCAGCTTGTCCGCATCCAGGGCGACCGCGGTCGCGCAGGCGAGGTCCTCCATGCCGAGGTTGAAGGCCTCGCCGGTGGGCGAGAAGCCGAGCGGCGGCAGCAGCACCAGCGCGCCGCTGTTCAGCGCCAGGCGGATCGCCTGCACGTCGACCTTCCTGACCACTCCGGTGTGCTCGAAGTCGACCCCGTCGACGATGCCGACCGGCCGCGCGGTGACGAAGTTGCCCGAGACGACGCGTACGGCGGCGTGCGCCATCGGCGTGTTGGGCAGCCCCTGCGAGAAGGCCGCCTCGATGTCGAGACGGGTCTCGCCGGCCGCTTCCTTGGCGCACTCGAGCGCCACGGAGTCGGTGATGCGCAGCCCGGCGTGGTAGCGGCTGCTGGCGCCGCGCAGCGACATCTGCTCCTCGATCTGGGGGCGCGAGCCGTAGACCAGCACCAGGCGCATGCCCATCGCGTGCAGCAGGCTCAGGTCCTGGACGAGGGCGTTGAGCCGCCCTCGCGTGACCAGCTCGCCCGCGAAGCCGATGACGAGCGTCTTGCCCCGGAAGGCGTGGATGTACGGCGCGACGGCGCGCAGCCAGGCGACGAACTGCTGCGGCTCTGAGTGGTAGGGCATCCCGCCATTATAATTTGCGGGTGCGGCTCGAGTTCCCAGAAGCATTGCCGGTCTCGGGCCGGCGAGACGAGATCGCCGCCGCGATCGCCGCCCATCCGGTGGTCATCGTCGGCGGCGAGACCGGCTCGGGCAAGACCACGCAGCTCCCCAAGATCTGCATCGCGGCCGGCCGGGGCGCGCACGGCCTGATCGGCCACACCCAGCCGCGCCGGCTCGCGGCCACCAGCGTGGCCAAGCGGATCGCCGAGGAGCTCGGCTCGCCGCTCGGCACCGACGTCGGCTACAAGATCCGCTTCAACGAGCGGGTCTCGAAGACCGCGCGCATCAAGCTGATGACCGACGGCATCCTGCTGGCCGAGACGCAGGGCGACCCCCTGCTGCGCCGGTACGACACCCTGATCATCGACGAGGCGCACGAGCGCAGCCTCAACATCGATTTCCTGCTCGGCTACCTCAAGCAGCTCGTCGACGGTCCGCGCCGCGACGACCTCAAGCTGGTGATCACGTCGGCGACCATCGACGCCGAGCGCTTCTCGCAGCACTTCGCGGGGCCGAAGGGGCCGGCGCCGGTCATCGAGGTGTCCGGGCGCACCTATCCGGTCGAGATCCGCTGGCGACCGCCCGGCGAGACCGCGGCGGGCGCGGCCGCCGTCGCCATCGGCGCGCCCGGGGCGGCGGGGCCCTCGGCGACCGCGCCCGGGTCGGCCGGACCCGGAGGCGCCGTGCCGACCGAAAGCGGCGGATCGTCCCCGCCGGCCCCGCCGCCGATCTCCTACGCCCGTGCCTCGAAGCGCGACGACGACGACGAGACCGACCTGCCGGCCGCCATCGAGGATGCCGTCGACGAGCTGTGGGCCGAAGGGCCGGGCGACATCCTGGTGTTCCTGCCCGGCGAGCGCGAGATCCGCGAGACCGCCGACCACCTCCGGCGCGCCTGGACGCGACGGGGCGCTCGCGCGGGCCTGGTCGCCTCGGCGGAGATCCTGCCGCTGTTCTCCCGGCTGTCGGCGGCCGACCAGCAGCGGGTCTTCAGCACGGGGGGCCCGCCGCGCGTGGTGCTCGCCACCAACGTCGCCGAGACCTCCCTGACCGTCCCCGGCATCCGCTACGTCGTCGACACCGGCCTCGCGCGCGTCAAGCGCTACCGCTACCGCGGCAAGGTCGAGCAGCTGCAGATCGAGCCGGTCTCTCGCGCGGCGGCCAACCAGCGGGCGGGTCGCTGCGGGCGCGTGGCCGACGGCATCTGCATCCGGCTCTACGACGAGGCCGATTTCGCGCGCCGGCCGGCCTTCACCGATCCCGAGGTGCTGCGCTCGTCGCTCGCCTCGGTGATCCTGCGGATGAAGTCGCTCAGGCTGGTCGAGATCGACGCGTTCCCGTTCGTCGACCCGCCGCCGCGGCGCGCGATCACCGACGGATTCGATCTGCTGAGGGAGCTCGACGCGGTCGATGCCGACGGACACCTGACGAAGGTCGGTCAGCAGCTCGCGCGGCTGCCGGTCGACCCTCGGATCGGTCGGATGCTGCTGGCGGCCCGCGAGCGCGGGGCGCTGCGCGAGGCGCTGGTGGTGGCCTCGGCGCTGTCGGTGCAGGATCCACGCGAGCGGCCCGTCGAGCGCCAGCAGGCGGCCGACCAGGCGCACGCCCGCTTCACCGATCCCCGCTCGGACTTCGCCTCGCTGGTGAAGCTCTGGGATGCCTGGCAGGCGGGGAAGGGCGCCGGCGAGTCGAACCGGGCCTACGCGGCGCGCCTCGAGCGCGAGTTCCTGTCGATGCGCAAGCTGCGCGAATGGGCCGACGTCCACGCGCAGCTCGCCGATGCCGTGGCGGAGCTGCACTGGGAGCCCAACGCGGAGCCGGCGGCCTACGAGCCGCTGCATCGTGCGCTGCTCGCCGGACTGCTCGGCAATCTCGGCTGCAGGTCGCCCGACGAGCCGTACTACCTCGGCACCCACGCCACGAAGTTCTGGCTGCACCCGGGCTCCGGGCTGTCGAAGCGCAGCTCGGCCCGTCAGCAGCAGACGGCCGACGCCGCGCGTGCCGAGCCGAAGGCCGAGGGCTCGGCCGGCGCGCGCTGGGTGATGGCCGCCGAGATGGTCGACACCGGGCGCCTGTACGGCCGCACGCTCGCCCGCATCGATCCGGCCTGGATCGAGCAGACGGCCGCCCACCTGATCCGCAAGTCGTGGAGCGAGCCCCACTGGGAGAAGCGCGCGGGGCAGGTGGTCGCGATGGAGCGGGGCACGCTGTACGGGCTCGTGATCTACGGCCAGCGACGCGTGCACTATGCGTCGATCGACCCGAAGCTCGCCCGCGAGCTGCTGATCCGCGAGGCGCTGGTCGCCGGCGACTGGGAGAGCGACTGCGCGTTCTTCCGTCACAACCGCAAGGTCGTCGCCGAGGTGGAGCAGCTCGAGGCGAAGATCCGCCGCCCCGACCTGCTGGTCGACGAGCAGTACCTGTACGACTGGTTCGACGCCCAGGTGCCGGCCGAGGTGACCAGCGGCCAGCAGCTCGAGCGGTGGTGGCGGGGCGCGAGCCGGGATCGCCCGGACCTGCTGAAGCTCTCGCGCGAGCAGCTCCTGCGCAAGGACGCCGACGGGGTCGATCACCGCAACTTCCCGAAGCGCGTCGAGATGCGCGGCGTCGGCTTCGAGGCGCTCTACCACTTCGACCCAGGCGCCGACGACGACGGGGTCACCCTGCAGGTGCCGCTGTATGCGCTGAACCAGGTCGATGCCGTGCGCGCGGAGTGGCTGGTACCCGGCATGCTGGCGGACAAGGTGGCGGCGCTGCTGAAGTCCCTGCCGCAGAAGCACCGCCGCCAGCTGCTGCCGCTCGACGCCTGGGCGGCGGGCTTCGTGGCGCGGGCAGGCGAGGCGGGCGCCGCGCGGCCGCTGATCGACGCGCTGATCGACGATCTCCGCGAGCAGGCCGGCATCCGCGTGGGCGCGACGGACTTCCGCCTCGAGACCCTGGCGGCGCACCTGTTCATGAACTTCAGGGTGGCCGACGAGCACGGACGCTTCCTCGCGACCTCGCGCAACCTCGCCACGCTGCGTGCCCAGCTCGGGTCGAGTGCCCAGGGCAGCTTCCAGGCCGCGCTGAAGGCCGCCGGGGTCGGGGCGGCCGACGCGCCGGCGCCGGGTCGCACGGGAGGGCAGGGCGTGCGCAGGGCCGCGGCGCCGGTCTCGGGCTCGGCCGCTGCGGGCTCCGCTGCCTCGGGCGCCCCCGCATCCGGCACCGCTGCATCCGGCGTACCCGCCTCCACCGATCCGCAGGGCGCACGGAACGTCGCGATCGCCGCCGGGACCGACGCGGCCACCCGCGCCACGCTGCGGCGAGCCGGCGAACGCTTCACCGACTGGACCTTCGGTGCGCTGCCCGAACTGCTCGAACTGGCGGTCGGCCCGCGCGGCGAGGAGACGCTGATCGGCTGGCCGGCCCTGGTCGACCGCGGCGATGCGGTCGAACTGCAGGTCTTCGACGAGCCCGAGCGCGCGCTGCGCGAGCACCGGGCCGGCCTGCGACGGCTGTTCGCGATCACGTTGCGCGAGCCGCTGAAGTGGCTCGAGAAGAACCTGCCCGATGCCCAGCGGCTGACGATGCTGTTCATGCCCTTCGGAACCGCCGACGACCTGCGGCGCGAGCTGGTCGCCGCCGTGCTCGATCGGGCCTGCCTCGCCGACCCGCTGCCGACCGAGCGGACCGCATTCGAGCTGCGGGCGGCCGAGGCGCGTCCGCGCCTCGCCCTGATCGGGCAGGAGCTCGCGCGAACGCTCGCCGCCGTGCTCGCCGAGCACGCCACCCTGCAGAAGAAGCTCTCGGCCGCGCGGGGCTTCCCGCAGGCCGCGGCCGACGTCACGCAGCAGCTCGCGGGCCTGCTGCCGCGGGGCTTCGTCTCGCAGATCGACCCCGCGCGACTGCAGCACGTCGCCCGCTACCTGAAGGCGGCGGCCGCCCGCCTGGACAAACTGCGCGCCGATCCCACCCGCGATGTGCAGAAGATGGCCGAGATCGCGCCGATGCTTCAGAATTTCGCGCGTGCGCAGGCCGCGCTCAAGGGGCGGCACGACCCGCGGCTCGAGGAGTTCCGCTGGCTCCTGGAGGAACTGCGCGTATCGTTGTTCGCTCAGGAGCTCCGCACGCCGATGCCGGTGTCGGTCAAGCGCCTGGAGAAGGTCTGGGATTCGATCAGATCGTGACGGTCGGATCCCCCGTTGAAGGAACAGGATGAAGCTCTCGTTTCGCGCCGCCGCCGCCCTCGCCGCCGCCCTCGCCCTGCCGTCGGTCGCCCTCGCCCAGTACGCGATCGTGCTGAACTCGCGCGATGCCTCGGTCTCGCTGATCGACCAGACCACGTTCAAGGAAGTGGGACGGGTCGACGTCGGCAAGGAGCCGCACCACCTGTACCCCATGCCCGACGGCAAGCGGCTGGTGGTGGCCAACGCGATCAGCAACGACCTGCATTTCCTCGATCCCTCGAGCGGCAAGGTCCTCGGCCGCGTGCGCGGCATCGACGATCCGTACCAGCTGGCGTTCTCGCCCGACGAGAAATGGTTCGTCACCGCCGCACTGCGCCTGCACCGCGTCGACGTCTATTCCTGGGACGGCAAGGACAAGAAGCTCGTCAAGCAGATCCCGCTCCCCAAGGCGCCCAGCCACCTGTGGTTCTCCGCCGACAGCCGCACGGTCTACACCACGCTGCAGGAGAGCGACGAGATCGCCGCCATCGACGTGCCCACCCAGACGGTCACCTGGAAGGCGAAGGTCGGCCGTCAGCCGGCGGGCATCGTGGTCTCGCCGGACGGCCGCTCGCTGTTCGTCGGCGTGATGGGCGAGGACTACGTCGAGGTCGTCGACATCGCGACCCGCAAGACGGTCAACAAGATCCGCACGGGCAAGGGCGCGCACAACTTCCGCGGACTGGGCGACAAGCGCCACCTGCTGGTCAGCAATCGGGTGGACAACACCGTGTCCATCCTCGACATGACCGACATGAAGGTCGTCGGGCAGATTCCGGTGCCCGGCGGCCCCGACTGCATGGAGCTGACCGCGGACGGCAAGCTGCTGTGGGTGACGTCGCGCTTCGCCAAGCAGGTCTCGATCGTCGACATGGCCAGCCGCAAGGTCGTGCGGACGATCCCGGTCGGGCGCTCCCCGCACGGCATCTACCTGCACAACAGGGCGCCGCTGCTTTGACGCGGCCGGTCGCACGCCCGTTCGTGCGTCGGGTCATGCGTCGGGTCATGCATCGGTCCATGCGCTCCGCCCTGCGTCGAACCGTCGTGCTGGCGGCCGCCTCGCTGCTGCCGCTGTCCGCCGGGGCGGCATCGTGCCCGGGCGGCACCGTCTACCTGACGCTCGACACCGGCAACATGCGCGAGGCCGAGCGGATCTCCGGCATCCTCCGGAAGCACGACGTGCGCGTCACGTTCTTCCTCGCCAACGAGAAGACGCCCGACGGCGACCATTCGCTCGACGAGCGCTGGGCCGGCTACTGGCGCGAGCGCGCCAGGGAAGGGCATGCCTTCGGCAGCCACACGTTCGACCATGTCTACTTCCGCGGCGTCGCGGCCGACGGCTCGCTGACGGTCCGTCCGCAGTTCGGGGCCCAGGCCGGCCGGACGCTGCAGTGGAGCGGGCGGGAGCTGTGCACGGAGCTCGATCGGGTCGGCACCCGCTTCAAGGCGATGACCGGACAGGGGCTCGAGCCCCTGTGGCGCGCGCCGGGCGGCAAGGCGCCGCGGCAGGCGATGGCCGCCGCGAAGGCCTGCGGCTACGCGCACGTGCACTGGGCGCCGGCCGGCTTCCTCGGCGACGAGCTGCCCTCCGAGACCCACCCCAACGATCGCCTGCTCGCGCAGGCGCTGGCGGGCATCCGCGGCGGCGACATCCTGATGGCCCACCTGGGCATCTGGTCGCGCCGGGATCCCTACGCTCCGATGCTCGATCCGCTGATCGGCGGGCTCAAGGCACGGGGCATGTGCTTCGCGACGCTGCGCGAGCATCCCGACTACCGGCGCTGAGCGCGCCCCACACGCGACGATGGATCCGATCGGACGGTTCGATTCGATGGTGCACGGTCTGCAGCAGTGGCTGTACGAGACCGCGGTGCAGCCGCTGCTCTTCGCCCTCGGCTGGATGCGCTATGCCGAGGAACTGTTCGACTTCACCGAGTGGGTGGTGCTCGGCGCGATCGAGGTGGTCGTCCTCGCGATCCTGCTCGGCGCGGCCGAACGGCTGTGGCCAGCCGAGCCGGTGACCGACCGGCGGGCGATCCGCACCGACGTCCTCTACACGCTCCTGCACCGCCTCGGCGGCTTCGCGCTGGTGGTCTTCGCGCTGCTCACGCCGCTGTTCGACGCGCTCGAGTCGACGCTGCGGCTGGTCGGCTTCTCGCGGCTCAACGTCGACCAGCTGTGGCCGGGCGTGACCGACCTGCCGGTGATCAGCTTCGCGATCTATCTGGTGCTGTTCGACTTCGTCGACTACTGGCTGCATCGGTGGCAGCACCGCTTCGGATGGTGGTGGGCACTGCATGCCGTCCATCACAGCCAGCGCCAGATGACCTTCTGGAGCGATCAGCGCAACCACCTGTTCGACGACCTGATCCGGGACGCCGCGATGGCGCTGGTGGCGGTCGCCTTCGGCGCGTCGCCCGGTCAGTTCGTCGCCCTCGTGATCGCCTCGCGCGTGCTGCAGAGCGTTCAGCACGCGAACCTGCGCTGGCGGTGGCCGGGCCCGCTCGAAGGCGTGCTCGTCAGCCCGAGCTGGCACCGGCTGCACCATGCGATCGGCTACGGCCACGAGGGACGCACGCAGGGCGTGAACTTCGCGGTGCTGTTCCCGATCTGGGACGTGCTCTTCGGCACGGCCGACTGGCGTCCCGGATTCGTCCCCACCGGCATCCGTGACCAGCTCGACGGACGCGACTACGGTCGCGGCTTCTGGTCGCAGCAGGCGAGGGCGATCGGCCGCTGGTTCGGCCGCGCCTGAGCGGTCGCGCCCACGCCGTCGAGGCGAGCGCACGAGTCCTCAGCGGGCATACTCCCGATCCCGTCTTCACGCGACTTTCGGAGCAGCGCACGTGGCCACCTTCGGTCTGATCATCGTCGGCGACGAGATCCTCTCGGGCAAGCGGCAGGACAAGCACTTCGCGAAGGTCGTCGAGCTGCTCGGCGCACGAGGCCTGCAGCTGTCCTGGGCGCGCTACCTCGGCGACGACCGCGATCGCCTCGTGGCGACGCTGCGCGAGACCTTCGCCGGCGACGACGTGGTCTTCTCCTGCGGCGGCATCGGCGCGACGCCCGACGATCACACCCGCCAGGCCGCGGCGGCCGCGCTCGGCGTGCCGCTGGTGCTGCACCCCGAGGCCGAGCGGCTGATCACCGAGCGCACGATGGAGATGGCGCGCGACGGCAAGGCCGCAGCCGACATGGGCGCACCCGAGAACCGCCAGCGGCTGAAGATGGGCGAGTTCCCGGAGGGCGCGCGGATCGTGCCCAACCCGTTCAACCGGATTCCGGGCTTCAACGTCGGCGCTCACTGGTTCGTGCCGGGCTTCCCGGTGATGGCCTGGCCGATGATCGAACAGGTGCTCGACGACCACTATCGGGCGCTCTTCCACCGCGAGGCGCGGGGAGACCGCTCGATGATGGTCTACGAGCTCGCGGAGTCGACGCTGACGCCGCTGATGGAGGCGGTCGAGCGCGAGTTCGGGGGCATCAAGGTCTACAGCCTGCCGTCGGTGGGCGAGGGCGGCGTGCGGCGGCACATCGAGCTCGGTGCGAAGGGCGCGGCCGAGCAGGTCGAGCCGGCGTACGAGCGTCTGCGCGCGGGCGTGCTGGCGCTGGGCGGCACGATCCTGTAGCGGCCGACAGCCGATCACGAACGAACCGGCCCGGTCTCCTTGCGGATCCGGGCCTTCGCAAATGAACCGGCCCGGTCTCCTTGCGGATCCGGGCCTTCGCAAATGAACCGGCCCGGTCTCCTTGCGGATCCGGGCCGGGTGCGTCGCGCTGTATCGAGGAGGCGAGGCGGCGACGTCTGGGAGACTGTCGAGGCTTCACCGCACCGCGGGGCCGGAGCCCCACGGGCGGTCAGGCGCCTCAGGCCGCTTTCTTGGCGCGGGGCGCGCTGGCCGCCGCGGTCTTGCCGGCGGCGACGAGGTTGGCCTCGGCCATCTCGACGACCTGCTTGGTCGCCTTGTTGACCTGGTCGTACGCGGTGTTGGCCGCCGAGACCGCCGACTTCATGAACGTGACCACGCCTTCGCTGCCGGCCGGCGCGTTCTTGGCGAGCGCGTCGATGGCGGTGTGGAGCTGGCGGTTGCCGTCGGTGAGCTGCTTCTCGATCAGCTTGGCGATCTCGCTGCCCGTGTCGCTGGTGATCTCGTACACGTGCTTGGCGTACGCGGTCATCTTGTCGGCGGCGGGCTGGGCCGAACCGGCGGCGAAGTCGGCGAACGCCTTGGCGTCCTTGACCTCGAGCAGCGCCTTGAACTGCTCGGCGGACTCTTCGAACGACGTCTTCGTGGCGGCCATGTTCAGCTCGGCCAGCTTCTCGAGGCCGGCGAACGACTTGGCGGCCATCGCCTGGAACGACTCGAGCGCGGCTTTGTGCATCGCAACCATCTGATCGGGGGTGGTGAACATAATGACCTCTTTTCGGAAAAATTCGTTAACGGAATCAACCGTTTGCAGGGACATTCACGGTTGGCGACGCAGCGTTGTGCGCTGCAACAGGACTGAATTATAGGGTCGTGCGCACCGAAGTCAAGCGTTTTATTGTTGCACTGCAACACGATGCTAGACTGGCCCGGTGAAGGCGTTCTACAGCGACCGGTTCGTGCTGCCCCTGCCCGACGGCCACCGGTTCCCGATGGCCAAGTACCGGCTGCTCCGCGAGCGGATCGCCCGCGACCTCCCGGACGTCGCGCTGGCGGAGCCGCCCCCCGCCACCGACGGCGTGCTGGCGCTGGCCCACACCCCCGACTGGATCGAACGGCTGAGCCTGGGGCGCCTGTCCGCGCTCGAGCAGCGCGCGATCGGATTCCCCTGGTCGGAGGCGATGGTGGAGCGCTCGCGACGTTCGGTCGGCGCCACCATCGCCGCCTGCCGGGCCGCGCTGCAGGACGGCGCATCGGTCAACCTCGCGGGGGGCACCCACCATGCCGGGCCCGATCGCGGCGAAGGGTTCTGCTGCCTGAACGACGTGGCGGTCGCCGCCCGCCTGATGCAGGCCGAGCGCCGCGCCACCCGAGTCGCGATCGTCGATCTCGATGTCCACCAGGGCAACGGCAGCGCCGAGATCCTGCGCAACGATCCGTCCGTGTTCACCCTCTCGATCCACGGCGCGCGCAACTTCCCGTTCCGCAACCGCTGCGACGGCGATCTGGACGTCGACCTCCCGGACGGTACCGGCGACGAGGCCTACCTCGACGCACTCGACCTCGCCCTCGCCGCGATGATCGAGCGCTTCGCCCCGGACTTCCTGATCTATCTCGCCGGCGCGGACGTGTACGACGGCGACCGCCTCGGGCGCCTGTCGCTGTCGGTCCCCGGCATCGCCGAGCGTGACCGGCGGGTCTTCGCCTTCGCGCGCGAGCGCGGCCTGCCGGTCGCGGTCGCGATGGGCGGGGGCTACTGCCCGGACATCGATCGCATCGTCGACATCCACTTCGGCACGGTCGTCCAGGCTCGCGAGCATGCGGCCGGAGGGGGCGCTCGGCGCGGCCCTCCGAGCCCCGCTGCGTGAGGCCGGGCGTGGGTGCGGGGGTGGGTGCGGGGGGGGGCGCGG
>RPRK01000151.1 GCA_003818495.1 Burkholderiales bacterium | reverse complement strand
TGCGCAGTTCCTGGGCGGTCTTCATGGCGAGAGCGTTGTCCTACGTTAGCCCGCTAGTATAGCTTGCCGGCGACGAACTCGGCGAGCCGGGCGGCGAGGTCGGGTCGCGCGGCGTTCGCGCGGGCCCAGCGGGCCGAGGCGTCGCGCAGCGCGGGCAGCGCCGGGATGAGCCCGTCGAGCGCCTGCGGCACATCGGCCGGGTCGGCGTTCCAGGCCGTTTCCATGCGGGCGAGCGCGGCGGCCGCGGCGGGTCCGGGCTCGGCCGCCTCGACCCAGCGCTCGACGAACGCACGGACCTTCGGCATGTGGACCCCTTCGGCCTGCCGGTAGGCCTGCCAGACCATCGGGCGCTGGGCCCACAGCCCGCGGACGAAGGACTCCTCGCCGCGCACGAAGTTGAGCGAGCAGCTCCAGAGCAGCCGGTCGAAGTCGGCCTGCGGCACGAAGGGCACGGGCACCGCCACCGGATGACCGGCGACGCTCGGGGCGACGCCTGCCGGCACCAGCACCCGCCAGCCTTCGTCGCGGGCGGCGAACGCGTCGAGCAGGGCGACGGCCGGAGCGTCCGGATAGCAGAAGAGCGACGCGAGTCGAGCGTCCGGGCGCACCGCTGCGCCGATCGATGCGAGGAACGCACGGCGCGCGTCGGCGTCGAACGCGTCATGGCGTGCGAGCAGGTCGGCCTCGCGCAGCAGTCCTCCGGTCGCGTCGTCGAATCCGGGGAAGAAGAAGTGCTCGACCAGTCCGTCGGGCTTGGGCGAGGGCAGGCCGTGATGGGTGTGCACCCAGGCCTCTGCCGACAGGTACTCGAGGTCGATCCAGACCGGCCGGCGCCGGGCCATCGCGCGGCGGTATCCGTCCGGGACCGAGCATGCGAGCGCCCCGACGACGACGTCGGCGACCTCGTCGACGCACACCGTCGCGAGTCGCGGGTCGTCGTCCCGCCAGGCCTCGATCCTGACCCCCTCGCAGCTCGCACCGGCCGCCGCGCCGGGTCTCAGCGCCGCGAGCGCGGCCGGATCGTCGATCCACAGACGCACCTGCTGGTCGTGCTCGAGCGCGAGCTGGCGTGCGAGTCGCCAGCAGAAGCCGGCGTCGCCGAAGTTGTCGACGACGCGGCAGAAGATGTCCCAGCGGCTGCGATGCAGGCGAGCGGTCCGTTCGGTCATCGCGCTGGCGGATCGGGGGCGGTCAGCCCCTGAGGAACAGCTCGCGCAGCCGTCGCAGGCTGCTCGCGTCGCCGCGGCGCGAGAACGGCAGCGGCAGCGGCGAGGCCCCCCAGTTCACCGTCCCCTTGAGCTCCCAGACGGTCTGAGGGAGCGGGCCGGCGACCAGCCTGGCCAGCACCGAGCGCAGGTCGGCGGTCGCGACGTCGAAGGCCAGCGGCAGCGTCTTCGCGCCGCCCGCCGGCAGCACGAAGCGCTGCTCGGCGACCTTGCCCAGCGCCAGTTGCTGGCCGAGGATCGCGAGGTCGAAGTAGAGGTTCGACAGCGGGATGTCGATGGGATTCGGGTTCTGGGTCTCGACCCTCACGGTGAAGCGCACCCGCTCCGCGCTCACGGCGTCGATCGAGAGGTCCGAGAACGCGACCGCGGGCGGCTTCAGATCCGCCGGCGGCAGCAGCGAGCCGCAGGCGGCCGTGCCCAGCCCCGCCAGACCGACGGCGAGCAGCCCGGCGATCGTCCGGCGTCGGCACCGGTGTCTCGGGCTCGGGCGGCCGTGAAGGGAGGCTACGGCCAGGGAGGCCACCGTCACAGCCTCGCCAGCCGCTCGAGGGCGAGACGCAGCGTCTCGTCCTTCTTGGCGAAGCAGAAGCGCACGATCCCGTGCTCGACCGGCTCGGCGTAGAACGCGGACAGCGGAATCGCGGCGACGCCGATCTCCGCCGTCAGCCACTTGGCGAACTCCGCCTCGGGAAGGTCGGAGATCGCGGTGTAGTCGACCATCTGGAAGTAGGTGCCCTGACCGGGGTACAGCCGGAAGCGCGTGTGCTCGAGGCCGGCCCGGAACAGGTCGCGCTTGCGCTGGTAGAACGCGCCGAGCTCGAGATACGGGGCGGGGTCCGCCATGTAGGCCGCCAGTCCGTGCTGCACGGGCGTGTTGACCGTGAACACGTTGAACTGGTGGACCTTGCGGAACTCGGCGGACAGCGCGGCCGGTGCCGCGCAGTAGGCGACCTTCCAGCCGGTGACGTGATAGGTCTTGCCGAACGAGGACACGACGAACGTGCGCTCGGCCAGCGCCGGATAGCCGCACGCCGATCGGTGCGGCTCGCCGTCGAAGACCATGTGCTCGTAGACCTCGTCCGAGATCACGAACAGGCCGCGGTCGACCGCGATGGACTCCAGCCGGCGCATGTCCTCGTCCGACATCGTCTGGCCGCTGGGGTTGTGCGGCGAGTTGACCAGGATGGCACGGGTGCGCGACGTGACCGCGGCCTCGACCCCGTCCCAGTCGACGCGGAAGGCTGCGGTCATCGGAACCCGCACCGCGACGCCGCCGGTGAGTTCGATGTTGGGGATGTAGCTGTCGTACGAGGGCTCGATGACGATCACTTCGTCGCCCGGCCGCACGAGCGCGAGGATCGCCGTGAAGATCGCCTGCGTGGCGCCCGCGGTGACCGTGATCTCGGTGTCCGCGTCGTAGCGGCGACCGTAGAGGCGGGTCACCTTGTCGGCGATCGCACGCCGCAGCGCCGGGACGCCGGCCATCGGCGGGTACTGGTTGTGGCCGGCCCGCATCGCGTCGGCGACCGCATCGACCAGCCTCGGATCGCAGTCGAAGTCCGGGAAGCCCTGGCCGAGGTTGACCGCCCCCCGCTCTGCGGCGAGCGCGGACATGACGGTGAAGATCGTCGTGCCCACCTTGGGCATCTTGGTCTCGAGGACCGGGGCGGGGGGCGTGCCGGGTGCGTTCATGGTCGGTCGGAAGGCGTCGTGTCGATTATAGGTGGGGGCACCTGCGCGGCCCGCCAGTCCTCGGGCGTGCCGATCCGGACCGCGAAGCGGCGTCCGGCGATCCGGCGCAGCCGCAGCAGCGCCTTGTCGCGCGACAGCAGCCAGTCGACGCGCAGCGCGATCGCCAGGTCGATGAACATCCGGTCGTCGGGGTCGGTGCAGGGCAGTCGGCAGTCCGGTGCCGGCTCGTGCAGCAGGACCCTCGAACGCTGGCGCTCGCAGGCCGCCGCGCAGCCCTCGCGATCGAGGCCGAAGTGCGGTCGCACGACGACCGAGGCGAACTCGTCGAGCATCGCCGAGGTGGCGTGCAGGTGGATGCGACCGGTGTCCACCGCCTGCGCGAGCGCGGCGAGGCGCGGGTCGTCGAAGACGAGCCAGTCGAGCCACACGTTCGTGTCGAGGATCAGCCGGGACGCCGAAGCGGACGCATGCGGGATCGCGTCCGGGTTCGGCGCGGTGGCTTCCGATGTCACCTTCATCGCCGCCCCTATAATCCGGCCGCCCGCGCCCCGGGCGCCCACCAGGACCCGCTCGCATGCTGATCGTGCTGTCGCCCGCCAAGACGCTCGACTACACGTCCCCCGTCTTGGACGTCGAACCGTCGAAGCCCGAGTTCTCCGCGGACGCCCGGCGCCTGATCGCGCGTCTGCGCGAGCTGACTCCGGCGCAGGTCGCGTCGCTGATGGACCTGAGCGATCCGCTCGCCGCGCTCAACGTCGGGCGCTACGCGGCGTTTCGTGCGGCGCCCAGGCCCGAGGCCGTCCGCCCCGCGGTGCTGGCCTTCGACGGCGACGTGTACGACGGTCTCGGGGCGCGCACGCTCGATGCGGCGTCGCTCGATGTCGTCCAGCGGCGGGTGCGCATCCTCTCCGGCCTCTACGGCGTGCTGCGGCCTCTCGATGCGATGCAGCCCCATCGGCTGGAGATGGGGACGCGGCTCGAGAACGAGCGGGGACGCGACCTGTACGCCTTCTGGGGCGAACGCCCCGCGAAGGCGCTGAAGCGGGCGCTGCGGGACGCCGGTGGCGGCACCCTCGTGAACCTGGCGTCGGAGGAGTATTTCCGGTCCGTGGACCTCGCGGCCCTGCGCGCGCCGGTCGTGCAGCCGGTCTTCCAGGATCGCCGGGGCGATGCCTGGAAGGTGATCTCGTTCAACGCCAAGCGGGCGCGTGGCGCGATGACCCGTTGGGCGATCGATCGGCGCATCGACCAGCCGCAGGCCCTGAAGGACTTCGATGCCGACGGCTGGGCGTTCGATGCCGGGGCCTCGGACGAGCGGACCTGGGTCTTCAGGCGCGAGCTCGGCTGACGGGGCCGCGCTCGGCGCGGCCCGCTGGCTCACTCGACGGTGGCCTCGACGCGGCGCGCCTCGCGGTCGTTGCCGTCGCCCTGGGCTTCCTCGGGCTTGCGCAGCTCGATGCGCGGCTCGGCGATGCCGGCGGCGACCAGCGCATCGCGCACGGCGAACGCGCGCTTCTTGGCGAGTTCCGCGTTCTGTTCCGGGTTGCCGGTCTTGTCGTGGTAGCCCGAGATCGCGATGCGCGCGTCCGCGCGGGCTCGGGCCGCGTCCACGACCGGCTGCAGCGCCGCGGCGCCGTCGGCCGGCAGGGCGGTGACGCCGCTGTCGAAGTAGACCTTCGCAACGATCGGGGCGGCCGCGGCCACGGCCGGCGCTGGCGCCGCGACCGGTGCCGCTGCGGGTGCAACTGCGGGAGCAGCGGCCGCGGGGGCCGCCGGAGCCTCGGGGCCCGCGTTGATGCCGACCACGCCGGCCAGCAGCGCGATCGTCACCGACAGGGTGACGGCGATGCCGAGGATCCAGCCGATGAGGGTGTTGTCGCTATCGTCGTCCATGTTCGTCGTCCGTCGCAGTCGATTGGCGTGAGGGCGCAAAGCCTTCGATTATAGCCGTCCCGGCCCGACGAGCACCGGCTCGGGCTCGAGCGCGACCCCGAAACGCGACTGCACCGAGTCCCGGATGCGTCGTGCGAGCGTCAGCACTTCGGCGCCGCTGGCACCTCCGTGGTTGACCAGCACCAGGGCGTGGGCCGCGTGCACGCCGGCGTCGCCGTCGCGATGGCCTTTCCATCCGCAGCGGTCGATCATCCACGCGGCCGACAGTTTCACGCGATCACCGGCCGGCCAGGCGGGCAGACCGGGCTCGCGGGCGATCAGCGCCTGCGCCTGCGCCGGATCGAGCAGCGGGTTCTTGAAGAAGCTCCCGGCGTTGCCCAGCACCGCCGGGTCGGGCAGCTTGCGGCGCCGGATCGCAGTGACCGCGTCGGCGACGTCGACGGCAGTGGGCTCGGACCGGCCGGCTCGACCCAGTTCCTCGCGGATCTCGCCATAGTCGAGGTGCAGCCGCGGGCGGCGCGGCAGCCGGTATCGCACGGCCGTGATCAGCCAGCGCGATCCGCCGGCGTGCTTGAAGAGGCTGTCCCGGTAGCCGAACGCACACTCCGCGGCATCGAAGCGGCGTGCCGCACCGGCGTGCAGGTCCACTGCGTCGAGCGAGTCGAAGACGTCGCGCTGCTCGACGCCGTAGGCGCCGATGTTCTGGATCGGCGCAGCGCCCGCGGTGCCCGGGATGAGCGCGAGGTTCTCCAGCCCCGAGAGGCCCTGCGCGAGGCTCCAGCGCACCAGCCCGTCCCAGGATTCGCCGGCGCCCGCCTCGATGAGCACCGAGTCGTCGTCGCCCTCCAGGATGCGCCGGCCGGGCAGCGCGACCTGCAGCACGGGGCGGTCCACGTCGCCGGTGATCAGCAGGTTGCTGCCGCCGCCGAGCACCAGGGGCTCGCCGCCCGCGTCCTCGCGCACGGCCCGCAACACCGCGGGCAGTTCGTCGAGCGCGGCGATGCGCCACAGGACCCTGGCGCGGGCCCGGATGCCGAAGGTGTTCAGGCCGCCGAGCGGCGCGTCTGCGATGCGGACGGCCGCCACGGCTCAGCTCGGCGAGTAGGCGAGCCGCACGTAGATCGGCGCGTAGGCCGCGGCCTGCGTGATCTCGATCAGCGACTCCTTCGCCAGCTCGAGCAGCGCGATGAAGGTGACGACCACCACCGGCACGCCGCGCGTCGCGTCGAACATCTCCTCGAACTCCGCGAAGCGCCGGTCCTGGAGCGAACGCAGCACGATGGTCATGTGCTCGCGGACCGAGAGCTCTTCGCGGCTGATCCGGTGATGCTGGACGAGCTTGGCCCGGCGCAGGATGTCGGCCCAGGCGCTGCGCAGGTCGACGACGTTCACCTCGGGCAGCTGCACGTCGATCGTCTGCTCGAGCAGCACCTGTGCCTGCAGGAAGTCACGGCCGATCTGGGGGATCCGGTCGATCTGGAGCGCGCCCAGCTTGATGCGCTCGTACTCGAGCAGCCGACGCGCCAGCTCGGCCCGCGGATCCTCGACCTCCTCGCCGGTATCGGCCTTGCGGACCGGCAGCAGCATCCGTGACTTGATGTCGATCAGCAGCGCCGCCATCAGCAGGTAGTCGCCGGCGAGCTCGAGGTTGTGCCGCCGGATCTCCTCGATGTAGCCGAGGTACTGACGCGTGACCTCCGCGAGCGGGATGTCGAGGATGTTGAAGTTCTGCTTGCGGATCAGGTACAGCAACAGGTCCAGCGGACCCTCGAAGCTCTCGAGGAAGACCTCGAGCGCGTCGGGCGGGATGTACAGGTCGTGGGGCAGCCGGTGCAGCGGCTCGCCGTGGATGCGCGCGAACACCAGGTCGGCCTGGACGCCGGAGGATGCGGGCGCATCCGCGGGCGTGGCGGCATCCGCGCTCACGCCGTCAGGACTCGGTCTGGTACGGGTACGCTTTCTGCGGCACCTTCGCGTCGCGCCAGCGGCGGGTCTGCTCGAGGTCGATCGAGTCCTTGTCCCACCAGATCGCGCGGCCCTTCTGCTGCTCGGCCTCGAGCTGCGGTCGTTCCTGCTTGAGCTGCCTGAGGAACTGGGTGATCTCGGATTCGTACGCGGCCATGGCGGCGGTCCGTCGGGGGGAAACCCTGTATTTTACGGCATCCCGACCCCTGGAGACCGACGATGCACGATCCGATCCGCCGCACGGTGCTCGCCTCGATGGCGCTGGCGATGGCCGGCACGCTCGCGGGCTGCGACTACGTCGCCCAGAAGAAGCTGATCGCGGGCCAGCATTCCGAGCACGACGTGCGGGCCCTGATGGGGGTGCCGACGATGGTCTGGGACCGGGCCGACGGGGCGAGGGAGTGGGACTACGTCCGCGCGCCCCAGGGGACCGAGACGATCCGTGTGACGATCGGCGCCGACGGCCGCTACCAGGGGATGGAGAACATCCTGACCCAGGCGAACTTCGCCAAGGCCCGTCCGGGCATGACCGGCGAGGAACTGACCCGGCTGCTGTCCAAGCCGACGCAGGTCGAGCAGTTTCCGCTCAAGCCCGAGGTCGTCTGGAGCTGGCGCTGGCAGGACGGCGGCACCAAGCGCCGCTTCAACGCGCACTTCGATCCGGCCACCGGGCGGGCCGCGCGATTCACGATGACCGAGGACCCGCAGGAGGTGCCCGGAGCCTGACCGCACCGGGTGCGGTTCAGCCCGGTGGCGGTTCGGCGACGGGCCCCCGGTGCCGCTCCCGGAGCGCCGCGAGGGCCTCGTCCAGGCCCTCGAACACGTTGTGGGCACCGATCCGCTCGAGGACTCCGGAACGTCGCAGCAGCGACATCGGCTGTTCGGTCGGCTCCGCGAGGACCAGCGTGCCCCCTCGCTTGTGGAGCTGTTCGAGCACCGTCTCGAGCGCGTCCAGGCCCGTGGTGTCCACGTTGATCAGGCGGCTCATCTCGAGCACCAGCACGTCGGGCTGGTGCCGCTTCGGATCCGCCAGCGCCTCGAGCTTGCCGACCGATCCGAAGAACAGCGAGCCGAACAGCCGCCAGGCCTCGACCCGGGTGCCGTCTCCGAGCGTCGCGACGTCGGCCGGCAGGCGCACCGCGTCCAGTCGGGTCAGGCTCGAGATCCGCCAGATGAAGAACAGACTGGCCAGCACCAGGCCGACCTCGACCGCGACCGTGATGTCGAACACCACGGTGAGCCCGAAGGTCGCGAGCATGACGGTGCGGTACGGCAGCGAGAACTGACGGAGTCGCGCGAAGGCCGACCACTCGCCCATGTTCCAGGCGACGAACAGCAGGATGGCGGCCAGCGTGGCCATCGGGATGTCGCGCGCCAGGGGCGCCAGCACCAGCACGATCGCCAGCAGCGTGGCGGCGTGCACGATGCCGGCGACGGGCGTGCGGGCTCCCGTGCGGATGTTGGTGACGGTCCGCGCGATCGTGCCGGTCGCCGCGATGCCGCCGAAGAGGGGCGACACGACGTTCGCGACGCCCTGGGCCATCAGCTCCTGGTTGGGGTCGTGCCGGTCGTCGGTCATGCCGTCCGCCACGCGCGCGCACAGCAGCGACTCGATGGCGCCGAGCAGCGCGATCGAGATCGTCGGTCCGACCAGGTTCTGCGCGCTCGTCCAGTCGAACGCGGGCAGCGCGAAGGGCGGCAGTCCCTGCGGGATTCCGCCGAATCGGCTACCGATCGTGTCGACCTGCAGGCCGAAGATCGCGACCGCGCCGATGCCCAGCACCAGCACCGCGATCGTGCCGGGCACGCGCGCCATCAGGCGACGCCAGCGGGCGTGGTTCGGCCGGTAGGACTTGGGCCAGAGGACGATCGTCGCCAGCGACACCACCCCGAGCCAGAGCGCCGCCCAGTTGATCGTCGACAGGTGGGACCAGAGCGTGCCGAGCTGCGAGAAGAAGTTGGCCGGCATCTTGGGGATCGACAGCCCCAGGAAGTCCTTGAGCTGCTGCATCGCGATGATGACCGCGATGCCGTTCGTGAACCCGGTGACGATGGACACGGGGATGTAGCGGATGAGCTGGCCCATGCGCAGCGCACCCATCGCGAACAGCAGGACGCCGGCCATCATCGTCGCGATCAGCAGGTTGGCGACGCCGTAGCGCTCGACGATCGCGTAGAGCAGCGCGACGAATGCGCCGGCCGGCCCGCCGATCTGCACCCGCGAGCCGCCCAGGGCGGAGATCAGGAAGCCGGCGATGATCGCGGTGAAGATGCCCGCTTCGGGCTTGACGCCGCTGGCGATGCCGAAGGCCATCGCCAGCGGCAGCGCCACCACGCCCACCGTGATGCCGGCCGACAGGTCCGCGGTGAAGTCCTCGCGCCGATAGCCCTGCAGCGCGTCGACGAGGCGGGGGCGGAAGACCGGCAGCTTCATGGAGTCGGCGTCACGGGCATCGGGCGCCCTCGTCGGGGAGCAGGCGCCGCGACATCGTCAGGGGCGGCGCGGTCAGCGGATTGTGCGACGAGAGCGTCACCGTGTCGTCGCGTTCGAAGCCGATTCCGGCCCAGAAGCCGATCAGCCGCGGCTGGTCGACGCGCACGCCGAGCTGCAGCCGCCGGATGCCCGCGGCGCGCGCGGCCTGCTCGAGCGCTTCGGCCAGGCGCTCGCCGAAGCCGTGTCCGCGCGCCTCGCGCAGCAGCCCCATCCGCTTGATCTCCCACGACGGCACGGGGTGCGGCACGGGGACGTAGCGCACCGAACCCACCGGTTCGCCGTCGAGCCGGGCGACGAAGGCACCGCCGCCCTGCGCGAACAGCGCCTCGACCGTGGCCACCGACTCGCGGTAGGCCGAGGAGTTCGGGGCGACCGTCCCGTGCCAGGCCCGCTGGGTCAGTTCATGCAGCAGCGCCGCCTCGGCCACCGTGGCCGCGCTCACCGTGACGCGGCCGGGCATCGTTCAGCGCACCTTCATGCCGGGCTGTGCTCCGTCCTGCGGGTCGAGCAGGAAGACGCCCCCGCCGTCGTCCGGGAACGACGCGGCCAGCACCATGCCCTCGGACAGGCCGAACTTCATCTTCCGCGGCGCGAGGTTCACGACCATCACGGTCAGCCGGCCTGCGAGCGTCTCCGGCGCATGCCATTTGCGGATGCCCGAGAACACCGTCCGGGTGCGTCCCTCGCCGGCGTCGAGCACGAGCTTGAGCAGCTTGTCCGAGCCCGCGACCGTCTCGGCCGAGACGATGCGAGCGATCCGCAGGTCGACCTTCGCGAACTCGTCGATCGAGATCGTGCCCTCGGGTGCCGGGGCGGGCGTGGCGGGGGTCGCGGGCGTCGCGGGTTTCGAGGCCGCGGCCTTCGCCGAGGCCGTGGCAGGGGCCGGCGCCGCCGTAGCAGCCGGCGCATCGAAGAGCGCATCGAGCTGCTTCGGGTCGACCCGCGTCATCAGGTGCTGGTAGGCCTCGATGCGGTGGCCTTCGGGAAGCGGCTCGGCGAGCGCGGCCCAGTCGAGCGCCGGCAGGTTCATGAAGCCGCGCACGCGCTCGGCCATCGCCGGCAGCACGGGCGTCAGCAGCAGCACCAGGTCGCGGAACGCGCGCAGCGCGGTCGAGCAGCAGCGGTGCAGGTCGGCCGTGCGCGCCGGGTCCTTGGCGAGGTCCCAGGGCTTCTCGGCGTCGATGTGCTGGTTGACCGCGTCGGCGAACTGCATGATCTCGCGCAGGGCCTTGCCGTACTCGCGCTGCTCGTAGAGCGCCGCGACCGCCTCGGGGCCCGCCCAAGGGCGGGCGAAGCCCTCGTGGGCGCCGTGATCGAGCGCGGCCAGGCGGCCGTCGAAGCGCTTGACGAGGAACCCCGCGCAGCGGCTCGCGATGTTCACCAGCTTGCCGACCAGGTCGGAGTTCACCCGCGCGACGAAGTCCTCCGGATTGAAGTCGATGTCCTCGACGCGCGCGTTGAGCTTGGCCGCGAGGTAGTAGCGCAGCCACTCCGGGTTCATGCCGAGCTCGAGGTAGCGCAGCGGCGACAGGCCGGTGCCGCGCGACTTGCTCATCTTCTCGCCGGACACGGTGATGAAGCCGTGCACGTTCACGCGGTCCGGGACCTTGTAGCCGGCGAACTTCAGCATCGCCGGCCAGAACAGGGTGTGGAAGTAGATGATGTCCTTGCCGATGAAGTGCACCTGCTCGACGTCGGCGTCGGGCGCGACGAACGAGGCGAAGTCCAGGCCCCGTTTCGCACAGTTCGCCTTCAGCGAGGCGAGATAGCCGATCGGCGCGTCGAGCCACACGTAGAAGTACTTGCCGGGCGCGTCCGGGATCGGGATGCCGAAGTAGGGCGCGTCGCGCGAGATGTCCCAGTCGGCCAAGCCACCGGTCTTCGTGCCGTCCTCGTCGGTCGAGCCCTCGAGCCACTCGCGCGCCTTGTTCGCGACCTCGGGCTGCAGCCGTCCCTCGAGCGCCCAGCCCTGCAGGAACGCGACGCAGCGCGGGTCCGACAGCGAGAAGAAATAGTGCTCGGACTGCCGCATCACCGGTGTCGCGCCGGTGATCGTCGAATACGGGTTCTTCAGCTCGGTGGGCGCGTAGACCGCGCCGCAGACCTCGCAGGAGTCGCCGTACTGGTCCTTCGCGCCGCACTTGGGGCACTCGCCCTTGATGTATCGGTCGGGCAGGAACATGCCCTTGACCGGGTCGTAGAACTGCTCGATGGTCCGCGTCGAGATCAGGCCCGCCGCACGGAGCTTGCGGTAGATGTCCTGCGACAGCTCGACGTTCTCCGGCGAGTCCGTCGAATGCCAGTGGTCGAACGAGACGTGGAAGCCGTCGAGGTACTGCGGCCGTTCGGCGGCGATGCGGGCGACCAGCTGCTGCGGCGTGATCCCCTCGGATTCGGCCTTGAGCATGATCGGCGCGCCGTGCGCGTCGTCGGCGCAGACGAAGTGCACCTCGTTGCCCTGCATCCGCTGGAAGCGCACCCAGATGTCGGCCTGGATGTACTCCATGATGTGGCCGATGTGGAACGAGCCGTTGGCGTAGGGCAGGGCGGTGGTGACGAAGAGGCGCCGGGGCATGGGGGACTCGCGAAGCCGGGCGAAACCGGCGAAAACCCCGATCTTAGCGCGGCGGCGCGGCCGTTCAGCCGTCCGCTGCGCTGCCCCGGGCCGGGTGCGGCCGCGGCTCCGGGCGGGGTATCGCATTTCGGATAGACTGCCTCCCCGGTCCGCGGCCGCCGTCGCCGTCGCGAGCCTCCCCCCGCAGCGATCCTGGAGTGAGCATGGCCGTCACGGTCGAGCAAGTGAGCGCGGCGCTGGCCGGC
>RPRK01000150.1 GCA_003818495.1 Burkholderiales bacterium | reverse complement strand
CCGGGCAACTGCCGCTGATCGATCGGCACGGCAGTCGCGCCCTCAGGTGAGTGTCGTGTCGGATTCATCGACGATGCGGATCGGCGGCGGAGCAGCAACATGCTCCGCCGCCGATCCGCATCGTGGTTTCACGCTGATCGAACTGATGATCGTCGTGGCGATCATCGGCATCCTGGCCGCGGTCGCCGTCCCGGCGTACCGGGACTACACCGTTCGGGCGCGGGTCACGGAGGCGGTCGTCGCCGGAGGGGTGGCCCGCAACGCGGTGGCGGAATACTTTTCCGCGCACAACACGTTTCCCGCGAACAGCCTCGAGGCAGGCCTGTCCGTGTCGACGGACTATGCGACCAGTGTCGTCGCGTCCGTCGAAGTGCTGGCGAACGGTGTCGCGCGGGTGACGGTCGTACCCGGCCTGGCACCGACGATCACCGCCGCGACGTCGGCCATCGAGTGGGTGCCCGACGCCACGGTCGGGCAGGGGCGCGTGGGGTGGACGTGCAATGGCAGCGGCACCACCCTGCCCAAGCAGTATCGGCCGACGGTCTGCCGATGAGCGCGGCGACCGGACGCGCAGCGGCCCGCGGCTCGGGTCGTCGTCATGCTCGCGGCTGACGCGAGGCCGGGTCCGGCCCGCTCCGCGCTCTCGCTGCCGACCACGGTGCCGTCCTGGCTGGTGCTGCTCGCGGCCGTCGCCGCCTGCATCGGCTGGACACTGCATGCCGGACCCGAGTGGTCGTGGGACCGGATGCACTATCACGAGTACGCCGGCTGGCAGGTGCTCGAGGGCGCGCTCGGCCGCGGCTTCATGCCTGCCGGCGGCCAGAGCTACCTCAATCCGGTGGCCTACCTGCCGGCCGAACTGCTGGCCCGGGCCGGGCTCGGCGAGCTCGGCGTGTCGCTCGTGCTCGCCACGCTGCACGCCGGCTGCGTGTGGGCGGTCTGGTGCGTGTCGCGTCCGGTGCTGGCCGGCGTCGGCGCCGACGTCGACCGCTACGCCGCGGTCTCGACCGTGCTGGCCTTCCTCACGCCGGTGTTCCTGCTCGAGGTCGGCGCGAGCTACATCGACGCGACCACCACGCTGCCGCTGCTCCTCGGCGTGGCCTGCGCGCTGCGCACGATCGGCGCACGCGACGCCGGGCGCTGGGCGCTGGCCGCCGGGGTCGCGTTCGGCCTGGCTGCGGGCCTGAAGCTCTCGAACGCGCTGCCCGCGGTGGTCGGTACGGTGCTGGTGCTGTGGGCGGCAGGCCCGCGCGATGTACCGAGGCGGCTCGCGGGCTATGTCGCGGGCGGCATGCTCGGCACGCTGCTCGGGCATGGCTGGTGGAGCGCGCAGCTCTGGGCCGAGTTCGGCAACCCGGTGTTCCCGATGCTCGGCAGCCTGTTCGGCCAGGCCGGCTCGAACGCGGCCACGGCGGCTTCTGCCGTCGCGGCGGGCGCGGCGGCGGCCACCGCCACGATCGCCACGACCGCGGCGGCCGGCGACGATGGTGGCCTCTTCGGGCTGCTGCGGGCCTCGGGCGGACGCTTCACGCCGCGCGACCTGGCCGACTGGCTCGACTTCCCGCTGCGCATCGCCGATCCGGGTCTCGCGCCGAACTTCGCGTACATCGAGTCGCGTCAGCCCGATCCGCGCCTGCTGCTGTTGGCGGGGCTCGGGATGCTGGCCGCGGCGGCGACGGTCTGGCGCCGCTTGCGACGTGTGCGCGCGACGCCGGCGACGCCGGCGGCCTCGGTGCCGGCCCCCGGGTCGGCGCCCCGTGCGCCGTCGGCGCTCGCGGCGCTCACCGTGTTCTGGCTGCTCTGGTACGTCGTCTGGACGCTGACCTCCTCGAACGCCCGCTATGCGATCGGCCTGCTGATGCTGGCGTCGCCGCTGATGGTCGCGGCGGTCACCGCGGTCTGGCGCGCGCCGCGGCAGCGCGCCTACGCGCTGCTCGGCGTCGTTCTCGTGCAGGCCGCGTGGGCGCTCGGCGTGGCCGATGCACGCTCGCTCCCCCACTCGCGCTCGTGGCGGGACGACGTGCTGAGGCTGGAGGTGCCCGAGGCGCTGCGCGAGTCCCCGGTGCTGCACGTGACCCGGCAGGCGATGTCTTGGTCGCTGCTCGCGCCGCGGCTCCATCCCGACTCGGCCTTCGCCAACCTCGGTGCGGTCTGCGAGGGCTGCGGTCCGCACCGCGACGTCGATGCGGTGCAGCGGGTGCTGCAGGACTGGGCCGGGCGGGCGCGCATCCTGGACCCGGTGCTGTCGGTGGTCGACGGCCGGCCGCAGATCGCCGACCTGCAGCGCGCGGGCATCGATGCCTGGCTGGCGCCCTACGAACTGCGCGTCGATCCGTCGGACTGCGAGTTCGTGACGATCGCGCCCAATCCGGCGCGCATCCGCATGCAGGTCTCCACGGCCGACGGCGGCTGGTCGACGCGGGACTCCGATCGGCTCGCGAGCTGCGCGCTCGTCCCCGACCCCGGTGCCGCCGGTCGTGTGCGGGCGATGGCCGTGCGCGTCGACGATGTCTTCGAGGCGCTCGAGGCCCGTTGCGGCCCGCAGCTCGGGCGGCCGCCCGCATCGACCCGTTGGCTCGGCAACGGGGTCTGGGCCCGCAGCTACGCGCAGACGGCCCAGGACGTCCTGGTCACCGGCGGGCGGGTCGTGGCGGTATCCGAGACCGGTCGGTCGACGCCGCTCGGACCGCTGGAGGCCTTCCGCGACGGCTCGTCGACGATCGACTGTCGGGCACTGGCGACGACCCACCGCGAGCGCGCCCGGCAGGCGGCCGCGGCGACGCCTGGCTCCGTCGACCCGACCACCGCCTTCGGCGCACTGGTTTCGTCGCCCGTCGTGCCGCGCTGAGGCGGGCCCCGGCCCCACCGGTTCCACAGGGGTCGCGCGCCCGCCACATCGGCGTCGTGCCGTCCGTCACGGGGGTCGCGGCGTTCGTCCGTCGGCGGTCTCGGGGCCGTGCCGGCTCCGTATGCTCGTCGGAGTGACCTGCGCGCCCGGCGCCCGGACCTTCCGGGGCCGGCGGCGCGCGACGGCACCGGCCGAAGGGGATTTCGATGAACGCACCCGTCCGCGACGCGGTGGTGCACGCTGGACCGCCCGACCGGGCGGCCTCCGAACGGAGGCCGTCGGGCTGCGGCATGCGCGCCGTGAGGCTGCCCCGGCCCGACCGCCGCGCCGCCGCATGAACCTCGTGCAGATCGTGGCCGACGGTGCCCCCGGTGGCGGCACGACCATGGTGCTCGGGCTGGTCGACGACCTGATGGCCTCGCGCGGCTGGCGCCCGACGATCGTCTCGCAGCCGGACTCGCACGTGCAGCGCGAGACGCTGCGCCGCGGCCTGCCGTTCGTGCCGGTCGACTTCTTCACCTCGATGTTCGACCCGACGCTCCCCTGGCGGCTGGCCGCTGCGCTGCGCGATGCCGGACGGCCGCTCGCCCACGTCCACGGGCTGCGGGCCGCTCACCACGCCACCGCGTGGCCGGCCCGGGCGGCCCTCGGCCCGCTGCTCTACACCGTGCACGGCTTCCACCACCTGCGGATGTCCGCGCCGCTGCGCGCGCTCGCCGATCTCGCCGAACGGCGGGTCGCCGGGCGTGCGGAGCGGGTGGTGTACGTCTGCGAGACGGACCGCCGGATCGCCCGTGCCCGCGGTCTGCTGCCGGACGAGGCCCACGGCGAAGTCGTGCTCAACGGCGTCGCCGCGGCCGAACTGCCGGCGGTGGCGGACGCGCCGGCCGACTGGGACGTGCTGTTCATCGGCCGCCTCGTCGACCAGAAGGATCCGCTGCGCGCGGCCCGCGTGCTGGCCCGCCTCGCGGCGTCCGGGCGCCGCTGCGCGCTGGCCGGCGGCGGGCCGCTGCGCGCCGACTGCGAGGCGCTGCTCGCCGGGCTGCCGGGCGGCTCGTCGGTCGCCACGACGGGCGCGCTCGACCGCGACCAGAGTCTGGCGATGATCGCCCGAAGCCGGCTGGTGCTGATGACCTCGCGCTGGGAGGGCCTGCCGCTGCTGCCGATCGAGGCGATGTCGCTCGGCGTGCCGGTCGTCGCGCCCGCACTCGACGGCATCGCCGAGGTCGTTCTCGACGGCGTCACCGGCCTGCTGATGCCGCCCGACGCCGACCCGGCCGCCTGGGCCGCCGCCGCCGGCGCGCTGCTCGCCGATGCGCCGCGGCTCGCGGCCTTCGCCGCGGCCGGCCGCGACCGCGCGCGGGGGTTCGACCGCGCCCGCGGCTCCGAGCGCTACGCCCGACTCTACGAATCGCTCGCCGTCCGGGGCGCCACCCGCCCCGCCCCCTCGCTGGAACCGCACGCATGAACGCTCCCGGACTGCCCCTCGCCGCGCTGCGCCAGGTCTACGTCACCAAGCCCTGGCTGCCTCCGCTCGAGGCATTCATCCCCTACCTCGAGCAGATCTGGGACAACCGCGTCCTCACCAACAGCGGGCCGTTCCACCAGCGCTTCGAGCAGGCGCTCGCCGAGCATCTCGGCGTCGAGCACCTGTCGCTGTTCTCGAACGGCACGCTGGCCCTGGTCACCGCGCTGCAGGCGCTGCGCATCTCGGGGGAGGTCATCACCACGCCGTACTCGTTCGTCGCGACCGCGCACTCGCTGCTGTGGAACGGCATCAAGCCGGTGTTCGTCGACGTCGATCCGGTCACGCTGAACCTCGATCCCGCCCGCATCGAGGCGGCGATCACGCCCCAGACGACGGCGATCATGCCGGTCCACTGCTACGGCCGGCCCTGCGACGTCGAGGCGATCCAGCGGATCGCCGACATCTACAACCTGCGGGTCATCTACGACGCGGCCCATGCCTTCGGCGTGCGCGGCACGATGGGCAACCCGCTCGACTACGGGGACATGTCGGCCCTGAGCTTCCACGCCACGAAGGTCTTCAACACCTTCGAGGGCGGCGCGATCGTGTGCCGCGACGCGAAGGCCAAGACCCGGATCGACCACCTGAAGAACTTCGGCTTCGTCGACGAGACGACCGTCGTCGCGCCGGGCATCAACGGCAAGATGAACGAGTTCAGCTCGGCGCTCGGGCTCCTCCAGCTGCAGCACGTCGACGAGGCGATCCGGCGCCGTCGCGAGATCGCCCGCGCCTGGCTCGCAGGGCTCGCCGACGTCCGGGGCATCCGGTGCCTGCAGGCCGGCCAGCTCGACTCGACCAACAACGGCTACTTTCCGGTGATGGTCGAGCCGGAGTATCCGATCGACCGCGACGCGCTGTACCAGCGGCTCAAGGACGCGGGCATCCATCCCCGGCGCTACTTCTATCCGCTGATCTCCGAGTTCCCGATGTACCGCGGGCTGCCGTCCGCCGCGCCGAACAACCTGCCGGTGGCCACCGCCGCGGCCCGCCGCGTGCTCTGCCTGCCGATCTACCCGGACCTCGAGCCGTCGGTGATCGAGCGCGCCTGCGAGCTGATCGCCGCGCGATGAGCCGACCCGCGCCCGCGATGCGACGCCAGGGAGCCCGCGGATGAGGGTGGCGATCATGCAGCCCTACCTGCTGCCCTACATCGGCTACTACCAGCTGGCGGCCGCGGTCGACCTGTTCGTGGTGTACGACGACGTCAAGTACACGAAGAAGGGCTGGATCAACCGCAACCGGATGCTGCTCAACGGCCGCGACGCGACCTTCTCGCTGCCGCTCAGGCAGGGGGGCGACCAGCTCGACGTGCGCGAGCGCACGATCGACCCGGGCTTCGAGCCGCGTTCGCTGCTCGAGCGCTTCCGGGGCGCCTATGGCCGCGCGCCGCACTTCGCCGAGACCTTCGCCGTGCTCGAGCGCGCGCTCGGCAGTCCGTCGCGCGGGCTCTTCGACTACCTGCTGCATTCGCTCGCGAGCGTCTTCCCGCACCTGGGCATCGCCGCGCCGCTGCGGGTGTCGTCGACGCTCGGCGTCGATCGCGCGCTGCGCGGCCAGGACCGCGTGCTCGCGACCTGCGAGGCGGTGGGCGCCACGCACTACGTGAACGCCATCGGCGGCACCGCGCTGTACGAGCGCGATGCCTTCCGGGCGCGCGGCATCGAGCTCGCGTTCCTGCAGGCCCGCGCGTTCGAGTATCCGCAGACGGGTGCGGCGTTCGTGCCCTGGCTGTCGATCGTCGACGTGCTGATGTTCAACCCTCCCGAGCGTGTGCGCGAGCGCGTCGCGCACGGCTACGACCTGCTCTGACCATGCACCGCTGGCACAAGCTGGGCCGCGTCTTCGGCCCCCAGGACGTCGACGCGCCGCCGTGGATGCAGTCGTTCGCGCAGGCGCCCTGCGCGCACGTCCTCGACGACGTGGTGCGGGTCTATTTCTCGTGCCGGCCGCCGCCGGACGCGAACGGGCAGTACGTGAGCCGCTCGGCCTTCGTCGAGCTCGACCGCGCCGACCTGTTCCGCGTGCGACGGGTGGCCGCCGAGCCGATCCTGCCGCTGGGCGGCACCGGCACCTTCGACGAGTTCGGCGTCTATCCGGTCTCGGTGATCCGCGACGGCGAGGGCTGGCGCGCCTACTACGCGGGCTGGACGCGCTGCGAGTCGGTGCCCTTCAACACCGCGATCGGCGTGGCCACCAGCCGCGACGGCGAGCGCTTCGAGCGGCTCGGGCCCGGGCCGCTGCTCGGCTACACGCCCGACGAGCCCTTCGTCATCAGCGGTCCGAAGGTGCGCCGCTTCGGCGGTCGCTGGTACCTGTTCTACATCGCGGGGCGGGTCTGGAAGCGGGTGGACGGGCGGCCCGAGCCGGTCTACCGGATCCGCATGGCGACCTCCGACGACGGGCTGTCCTGGCGGCGCGAGAACCGCGACCTGATCGCGCCGCGCATCGAGGCCGACGAGGCGCAGGCGAGCCCGGACGTCTTCGAGTCGGGCGGGCGCTGGCACATGTTCTACAGCTACCGCGGCAGCGAGCGGTTCCGCGGGCGCGAGAACGGCTACCGCATCGGCTACGCCTGGAGCGAGGACCTGCTGCACTGGACGCGCGACGACACGCGGGCCGGCATCGACGTCTCGGATGCGGGCTGGGACAGCGAGATGATCAGCTATCCGCACGTGTTCGAGGTCGACGGCACGACCTACATGGCCTACCTCGGCAACCAGGTCGGCCGCGAGGGCTTCGGCCTCGCCCGTCTCGAAGGGAGCCTCTGACATGGCCGCGATGCGCTGGCGTCGGCTGGGCCGCCTGTTCGATCCGCGCGAGCACACGCTGCCGGCCGGCTGCCGCGAGTACGCGCAGTCGCCGCAGGCCCTCGTCTTCGACGACTTCGTGCGCGTCTACTTCTCGACGCGCTCGGTCGACCCGGCCAACGGCAAGTTCCTGAGCCGCGTGGCCTACGCCGACTTCGACCGCGGGTTGCGCACCCTGCGCGGCGTGTCCGCGCACGAGGTGCTGCCGCTCGGCGGTCTCGGCACCTTCGACGAGCACGGCATCTTCCCGTTCAGCGTCGTGCGCGACGGCGAGCGCGTGCTCGCGTACACCACCGGCTGGAGCCGGCGCGTCTCGGTCTCGGTCGAGACCGGCATCGGCCTGGCGGTGAGCCGCGACGGCGGCGAGCGCTTCGAGCGCGTCGGCACCGGGCCCGTGCTCGGCGCCTCGCTGCACCAGCCGTGCCTGGTCGCCGACGGCTTCGTGCGCCACATCGGCGGCCGATTCCGCATGTGGTACATCTTCGGCACCGGCTGGCGCGCCGGTGCGCCCGGCGCGGCGCCCGACCGCACCTACAAGATCGGCCAGGCGGTGTCGGACGACGGCATCGCCTGGACGCGCGAGGACGGCGCCATCGTCGCCGACCGGCTCGGCCCCGACGAATGCCAGGCGCTGCCGGCCGTGTTCGCGATCGGCGGCCGGCACCACATGGTGTTCTGCTACCGCGAATCCTTCGACTTCCGCAGCCACGCGGGCCGCGGCTACCGCATCGGCCACGCCTGGTCGGACGACCTGGTGCGCTGGACCCGCGACGACGACGCGATGCCGCTGACGGGCGAGCCCGGCGACTGGGACGGCGCGATGCAGTGCTACCCGAACGTGGTCGAGATCGACGGCCGGGTGCTGATGCTCTACAACGGCGACACCTTCGGGCGCCACGGCTTCGGCGTCGCCGAGCTCGAGGTCGCGCGATGAGCACGGCGGCCCCGGCCCGCGCGCTCGCCGCGCCGCGCCTCGACGCCGACCGGAGCACGGCGGGCGAGGTCGCCGCGCACCTGGCGCGCTGCAGCGACGCGTTCGTGCCGCCGCTGGCTGCGCGAGTCGATCTCGACGACTACGCCGGGCGGCTCGTCGCACGGGCCGCCCGCGAGGAAGCCTGGGCCGACGGCGTGCTGGTCGGGCTGGTGGCGATGTACTGCAACCGGCCGGGCGAGGCCGCCTTCGTGACCTCGGTCAGCGTCGACTCGGACTGGCGGGGCGAAGGGCTCGCCGCGACGCTGCTCGGCCGGGCGATCGAGCGGGCAGGGCGCGCCGGCGCACCCTGCGTCGAGCTCGAGGTCGACCCCGCCAACGCGCCGGCGCGGGCGCTCTACCGGCGTGCCGGGTTCACGCCACTGCCGGCCCCGCCGATGTCCCCGACCGTCGCGACCGACAGGCCCCGTACGCCCGTCGCGCCCGACGCGCCCGTCGCGCCCGACGCTCCCGCCCCGGCCGTCCTGCGGCTGCGCAGGCCTCTCCACCGGACCGACCGCCCATGACCGACCCCCGCGACTACGACGACGAGGGCCGCGACCGGCCCGAACACCGCTACGCCTACGGCTTCGACTTCGACGTCATGCATCCGATGATGCTGCGGTCCTTCGAGCCGTTCTTCCGGCCCGGGGCCGCGCTCGAGCTCGGCTGCTACCGCGGCGACTTCACGCGTCGGCTCGCCGGGCGCTTCGAATCGCTGACCTGCGTCGAGGCATCGGGCGAGGCGCTCGCCGAGGCCCGCGCGCGCCTGGGCGATGCGGCGGTCTTCGTGCACGGGCGTTTCGAGGACGTGGTGCTGCCGCGCCGGTACGACGACGTCTTCCTCACCCACGTGCTCGAGCATCTCGACGATCCGGTCGGGCTGCTGCGCCGCATCGGCGACGAGTGGCTGGCGCCCGGCGGCCGGCTCTTCGTCGCCTGCCCGAACGCCAACGCGCCGTCGCGCCAGGTGGCGGTGAAGATGGGGCTGATCACGCACAACGCGGCGGTCACCGAGGCCGAGGCGCTGCACGGCCACCGCCGCACCTACTCGCTCGACACGCTCGAGCGCGACGCGCGCGCCGCGGGCCTCGACGTGCGGGTGCGCTCGGGGGTGTTCTTCAAGGCGCTCGCCAACTTCCAGTGGGACCGCCTGCTGAAGACCGACATCGTGTCCGACGCGTTCCTCGAGGGCTGCTTCCAGCTCGGCCAGCAGTACCCCGACCTGTGCGCGTCGGTGTTCCTGGTCTGCGAGCGCAGGGACTGAGCCGGACGCCGCCGATGTCGCTGCGGCTCGATCTCGTCGTCAGCTACGGCAGCCAGCTGTTCGTGGCCGCCGTCGGCGTGGCGATGCTGCCGCCGTGCCGCGACCTGCTCGGATCCGAGGCCTACGGCCTGGTCGCGGTGATGGCGGTCATGCAGGTCTGCTTCCAGCTCCTCGAGTTCGGGCTCGGTCCGCTGCTCTCCCGCGAGGCGGCGCGCTTTCGCGGCGGCGCCGTCGACGCGGCGACGCTGCACGCGATGCTCCGCACGCTCGAGGGGGTGTTCCTCGCGATCGCGCTGGTCGGCGCGGGCGCGATCATCGCGGCGGCCCCCGCGATCGCCGGCGGCTGGCTGCGGGTCGAGACCCTGTCGCTCGACACGGTCGCCGACGCGATCGTGCTGATCGCGCTGGCGACGGCCCTGCGCTGGGGCAGCACGCTCTATCGCGGCGTGGTGGTCGGCTTCGAGTCGCTGGTCTGGCTGGGCGGGTGGGAATCGCTGATCGCGGTGCTGCGCTTCGTCGCGGTGTTGCCCTTCCTCGCCTTCGTCAGCCGGGATCCGCTGCACTTCTTCGCCTGGCAGCTCGCCGTCTCGGCGCTGGAGTTCGCGGGCTTCGCGCTGCGCGTGCGCGGGCTGATGCCGACGCCCTCCGCGACGCGGCCGTCGCGCTGGTCGCTCGCGCCGCTGCGCGGGCACCAGGCCTTCGTCTTCGGCGTCGCCTTCGCCGGCATCGTGTGGATCGGCGTCACCCAGGTCGACAAGGTGCTGCTGATGCGGCTGCTTCCGCTCGACGAGTTCGGGCAGTACTCGATGACGGTCATGCTCGCGTCGGTGATCACCATGCTGGTCGCGCCGCTGAGCGAGGTGATCGTGCCGCGGCTGGTCCGCCTGGCGGCGGCGGGCGATCGGGCCGGGTTTCACGCGCTCTATCGCCACGGCACCCGCGGACTGTGCGCGCTGGTGGCGCCGCCGGTGGCGGTGATGACGCTGTTCGCCGAGCCGGTGCTCGCGGCGTACTCCGGCGACGCGGGGCTGGCGGCGGCGGGCGCGCCGGTGCTCGCGCTCTACGCGCTGGGCAACGGCTGTCTGGCGGTGGCCAGCTTCCAGTACTTCCTGCAGTACGCGCACGGCGACCTGCGGCTGCACGTGCGCGGCAACCTGCTGTTCAGCGTGACGCTGGTGCCCGCGATGGTCGTCGGCGCCCAGGCCTTCGGCATGGTCGGCGCGGGCTGGGCCTGGTTCGCGACCAACCTCGCCGTGCTGCTCGCCTGGGTCCCGGTGGTGCACCGGCGCCATGCGCCCGGGCTGCACCGCGGCTGGCTCCTGGAGGACGTGGCCCGTCCGATGGCGGTTGCCTTCGCCGCTGCCGCGGCGATCCATGCGCTGCTGCCGATGCCGCATGCGCGGCCGGTGCTCGCGGCGGCGCTGCTCGCGACGCTGCTGGCCGTGGCCGCAGCGACCGCCGCCGGCGGTGGCGTGCGGGGCCTGCTGCGGCTCGCGCTGGCGCGGCCGGGCGCGGCCGCGGCGGAGCAGGCATGAGCGGCGAGGGGACCGCGGTCGTGCCGGCCGTCTCGGTCTGCGTCATCACGTACAACCAGGCGCCGTACATCCGGCAGTGTCTCGAGAGCCTGGTCGCCCAGCAGGTCGAGGGCGGCCTCGAGGTGATCGTCGGCGACGACTGCTCCACCGATGGCACGCGCGAGATCGTCCGCGAGATCGCCGCCGCGCATCCGGACGTCGTGCGCCCGATCCTGCACGAGACCAACATCGGCGCGGGGGTGCACAACTACCTCGCCGTGCACGCCGCAGCCCGTGGGCGCTACGTCGCCCATGTCGACGGGGACGACTACGCGCTGCCCGGCAAGCTGGCGCGCCAGCAGGCGTTCCTCGACGCTCATCCGGAGGTCACCGTGGTGTGGCACGCGATGCGCGTCGAGCGGGCCGACGGCGGCACGCTGACCACCGGCGACATGCAGGCCGCCTTCCCCGGCGGGGTGGTGGACCTGCGGCGCGCGCTGCGCGCGGGCGAGGCCGGCGGACTCCACAGCAGCATGATGTATCGGCGCGCGGTGCCGGTGACCGCCTGGCCCGCGTTCCCGGTGCTCGACACCTTCCGGGTGTTCGAGCTGCTGGCGCACGGCCCCGGCAGGGCGCTGCCCGAGGAACTCGGTGCCTACCGCGTGCACGGGCAGTCGCTCAGCCAGCGCGGCAACGCGCGCATGAAGTCGCTCGCGGCCGACCATGCCGAGCACCTGCTGCACCGACGGCCCGAGCTGCGGCCCGACGTGTTCGTCTATGCGGTCAGCAACGCGGCGATCGATCTGCTGTCCAGACGGTCGACGCTCGGCCGCTTCCTGCGGCTGGCGTGGCGCACCGCCTGCTGGGTGCCGCCCTCGATCTGGCTGGCGCAGCTGCGCACGCTGCGTGCCGTGCAGTTCCGCGATCGCGCCTGACGCGCGGCGTGTGGACGGGGGGGTGTGGACCGGAGGTGCCGCATCGCGGGCCGCGCGGCCTCGCCCGGGGCCCGTTCGGCGGTCTCCGGCTGAACGGCAGCGGTCGATCGGACAAGATCGGCGGACCGTTCCCGAGCCTTCCGATGCGCATTGCCGTCCCGTCCGTCGAACCGAGCGCCCACGTCGCGAGCTCCGCGCCGCGGACGGTCGTGCCGCCGCCGGTGCTG
>RPRK01000149.1 GCA_003818495.1 Burkholderiales bacterium | reverse complement strand
CTCGAGATGCTGGCCGCACCGCGTCCGCTCGCGATCGCCGCCGGCGCGACGCTCGGCTTCGGGCTCAGGATGCTCGCCGTACGGCTCGGCTGGCGCTTGCCGGCCCTGGGTCGGGAGGGCGGCTGAGCCGTCGATTCATTGGAATCGGTGGATCCGACGGGGCAATCCCGGAATCGGTGGGGTGGAGAGGGGTCGGCCTTCAGGCATAGGCCTTCACGGGGCATCTTCCAATAGAAACCCGGGCCGACTCGGGCCATGATGGGGGCCAAGGAGTTCCGCCGTGGCACCGCTTCCGATCCTGATGACCGCCCAGCTTCGCGACTTCGCCCTCGCGGAGAGCCTCGAACTGGGCCCGTACACCCTCGTCGTGCGCGAGCTCGCCGCCGACGTCATGCCGGTCCGTCGCCGGCACGCCTGCCTCGACCTCACGCACGGGCGCATCCTGCTGCGGCAGGGCCTCACGCCCGCGCAGTGGCTGCGCGCGTTCGTCCATGCGCTGGTGCGTCTCGTGCACTACTCGCAGGCCGCGCTCATCGTCGACAGCACCGAGGAGCACCTGACGCACTCGCTCGCGAGCGGCCTGTCCCAGCTCGCCCGGCGCAACCCCGCGCTGACCTGGGCGCTGCTGCGCGCCATCAGTCCGCACGTGCGCCGCAGCGGCCGCACGCCGCAGCGGCTCGTCGTCGGGCAGGCCGGCTGGACGGTCCGGCAGCTGCCCGTCAAGACGGCGACGCGGCTGCGGGTGTTCGGCCAGGCCGATCTCGAGCGCCGCCGGATCGAGCTCGACCCCGCACTGTCCGGAACCCAGCTCGCCGTGATCTTCCTCCACGAGGCGATCCACGGCCTGCACCACGAGGCCGGGGTCAACGACCAGACGCCGCTGCGCACGGCGCATGCTCGCGAGGCCGACGCGCTCCTCCAGTTCTTCAGCGGCAACCCGCAGGCGGCCGGTTGGTGGTTCACGCTGCTGCAGCCTCGCGCGCAGCCGCTGCCGGCGCCGGAACCGGTCCGGCGTCCTCAGTCGGCCGGCACCCGCCGGCGTCAGGCGGCCGTCGCCCGCTGAGGGGCTCGCGGCTGCGGCTGCGGCTGCGGCGGCTCGGGTGTCGGGAGGCGCGCCGTCGGGTGCCCGAGACCCGCACGACTCCCGGTGTTCATCGAAGCCCGCCCGCCGAGGGCGTGTCGCCCTCGTCCCGGTGTCGCCCGGCACTGTCGTCCGCGCCCGGGTCCAGCGGGGTGCCGGACGCCTCGTCCGATCGGCTGTCGTCGTCCGACGGTGCGCCGTCGCGTGCGAGCGTGTCGCGATCGGCGGGGCCGCAGGCCGCACGCAGCAGCCGCTGCCCGACGGTGTCGGGCTGCACCGGCCAATAGGCCCGTCGGGTCACGTCGAAGCGCCTGATCGGCGAGCCGTCGGTCGCCCAGTAGGCCGAGACCGCCAGCGCGTGCGTGCGATCCTCGCACTGGAACGACCAGAGGTGCTCGGAGTGGCCGAGCGCAGTGCGCACCCGGGCCACGGTCTCGTCCGGTTCGCCGGCCGCCGCGAATTCCCGGGCGACCGCCGCCGGCTCACCCCTCGTGCGAACCCAGACCTCGACGAACCCGCGGTCGCGGACGATGCGGCGTCGATCGATTTCCACCGACGGGCGCAGCGCCTCGGCAAGCGGCTCCCAGGCCGGGTAGGGCGGCGGGGTACCGGCGAGCAGGGCGGCCGTGCAGCAGGCGGCGAGCAGCATGGACCGAAGCATCGCGCGGCCCGCGCGGGCACGCCACAGCGGACTTCACCTAAGTCGGGGGTCTCCGGCCGACCGGTCAGCGTGTCGCGGGACCCAGCAGCTTCGGCAGATTGGCCATCGCGCCCATCGCGTTCGTGCGCAGTCGCGCGAGGATCGCCTGGCGCTCCGCGTCCTGCGGGTCGACCGCCGCGATCAGCTTGCCGAAGCCGTCGAGCCGACTTTCACGGATCCAGGTCCGCAGCGCCTTGTCCTGGCTCCATTGGAACTGGTTGCCCATGTTGACCAGCAGCGAACGCGGATAGTCCTCGACGCGCGCTGGAAAGGGCACGGGGGCGCACAGCCGGTTCTTGGTCGCGTCGTCGCCGTAGCCCGCCTCGACGCGGGCGATGAGTGCCGCGCTGAACGTCGGCAGCGGCAGCCGGACGATCTGCAGCACGATGCGATCGCCCTGGAACACGGTCTGGAGCGGGCGCGGCTCGACGGCCGACGCGGTGCAGTCGATGCACAGCGTGCCGGGCGGCAGGGTCTCGCGACCCTGGTCCAGATCGAGTCCGCCGGCGTCGATCGCCCGGACGTGGCCCTTGCGGATCACGTGATCGATGCGGCGCAGCGCCTCGAGCTCGCCGGTGGCGATCGTCGCCAGGTGGAACATCGTCGGTCGGCGGCTCGGATCGATCCGCAGCAGCGTGCCGCAGGCCTCGAGCCGGTCGTAGAGATCCTCGACCGAGGTGGCGCTCGCGCAGGCCGCCATCTGGTCGGCCTGCCCCCCGATGCTGTGCTCGAAGAAGTCCTCGCCGGGCTGCGTCTGCAGGCGGTTCAGCAGCCACGAGTCGCGCGGCACGACCCAGCTGATCGACTCGGGCGGGACGCCGGTGTCGAGCAGCCAGATCGCGGTGTCCATCGCGGTCTTGCCGCCGCCGATGATGGCGAAGTGGCGCGGCCGCTCCCGGCCCGCCGCGGTGTGCCAGAGCTGCGGCAGGGCACCGGGCGGCACCAGCCAGGCGTCGGGCGAGACCGCGAACCGCGGCGTGTGGGTGGCCGGCACGCGCGGGCTCTGGTAGGCCGCGTCGACGACCTTCCGGCGCACCGTCACCTCGGTGACCTCGCCCGACAGGATCGACACGAAGCGGCCGTCGCCCAGCCAGTCGCACATCGGCCGGTAGTCGACGCGCCCGCTCGGCAGCAGCCGCTGCTTCATCACGCGGTCGAAGTAGCCGCTGATCTCCGGGCCCGAGGCCAGTTCGTAGAGCCCGCGGTTCACGCCCGCGGTGTCCTTGCGCCCGGCGCCCAGCTCCATCGAATTCACGCCGTAGAACGCGGAGGGCTGGTGCAGCGCGACGAACGGATAGGCGTCGTTCCAGTGGCCGCCGGGCTTGCCGTGCCGGTCGACGATCGTCACATGGGCATCGGACTCGGCGATCAGCGTGTCGGCGAAGGCCATGCCCGCCGCGCCACTGCCGATGATCAGGTAGTCGGTTTCGATCCGGCCCATCGTGTCTCCGCCTTCGTCGTCATGCCGGATCCGGCCTCGGACGGCGCGGGACGCGCGTCCGGCAAGGCTTCCGGAGGTCGCCATTCTGCACCGGCGAGACCGTTCCGTGCGTCGCCCGCCAGGCCGCCACCGCCGGCGTCGCTGCGCTACAGTGGGTCCGAGCCGGTTCCGGCCCGGGAGGATGACCGCATGCAGCAGTTCAAGGTGTACCAGTCGTTGTGGGCGATGGAGCGCCGTCGTCCCGACGAACTCGAGTGGACCCTCGACGAGAAGCTCACGATGATCCGCGATGCCGGCTTCGACGGCTGCGGCGTGCGCTTCGCCGACTTCGAGTACGCGAAGACGGTCACCGGATTCCTGCGCGAGCACGGCATGAGCTGGCAGGCGCAGTGCTATCCGCGCACCGTCGACGACCTCAGGCCCATCCTCGAGCACGTGCACGAGCTGGGCGCGGACCACCTGAACCTGCAGCCCGACGTGCGGCCGTACACCCTCGAGGAATGCGTGCCGTACATCGAAGGCTGGCGACGCCTCGCCGAGGATGCCGGCATCGCGATGCACATCGAGACGCATCGCGATCGGATGACCACCGACCTGTTCTTCACGCTGCACCTGCTCGACCGGTTCCCCGACCTGCGCTTCACCGCCGACCTGTCGCACTACGTGGTGGGCCGAGAGTTCGCCTGGCCGATCGACGAGGTGAACCATGCGCTCATGCACCGCATCCTCGACAGCAGCTGGGGCTTCCACGGCCGCGTCGCGAGCCGCGAGCAGGTCCAGGTCCAGCTCGGCTTCCCGCAGCACCAGGGCTGGGTCGACCTGTTCATGGGCTGGTGGGAGTACGGCTTCCGGAGCTGGCGCCGCCGTGCCGGCCCCGACGCCACGCTGACCTTCCTGTGCGAGCTCGGCCCCTCGCCCTATGCGATCACCGGCGCCGACGGCTACGAGCTGTCGGACCGCTGGCAGGAGTCGCTGCAGATGAAGGACGCGGTGCGGGCGCTGTGGGCGCGGACCGGCGCCTGACGACGACCCTCGCGGAGCCGCCACCATGATCGACCGCCTCGACCACCTCGTCCTCACCACCTCGCGCCGCGACGCGTGCGTGGACTTCTACACCCGCGTGCTGGGCATGCGGCTGGAGTCCTTCGTCGGCGGCACGCCGCCCGTCGAGCGCCATGCCTTCAGGTTCGGTGACCAGAAGATCAACCTGCACGTCCAGGGCCGCGAATTCGATCCGAAGGCGCACCTCCCGGTCCCGGGTGCCCTGGACCTGTGCTTCATCGCCTCGATACCGCTCGAGCAGGTCATCGAGCGACTGCGCGCGTCGGGCTGGCCGATTCTCGACGGTCCGGTGATGCGGACCGGGGCCACGGGGCGGATCCGCTCCGTCTACGTGCGTGATCCGGATCTCAACCTGATCGAGATCTCCGAACTGGCCTGAGCCGGGGCAGGACCGTACCCGTTCGGCCTTCATCCGAAGTCCGATACCTCGCACCCCGCGATCACCGGTTCCGGCACCCACGGCGGAGGCCATGGCGCGCCCGAAACCGGAACGGCTCGTACGCCCTAGCTGGATCCTTGATCCATCTCAGAATCGTCCGTCATTCGCTGGCGTGAAATAGCTGGGCAGTCCGCGCGATGGCCGGATTGACCGATGTCAGGCGCCCCGTCCCGGCCTGGAGCGGACGATCGTGGGACGGTTCGAGGAGTCAGCATGCGTTTCCGTCTCGTGCCGATCGCGCTTGCGGCGTCGGCATCTCTGGTCATCGCGCAAGCCGCGGTGGCTCAAGTCCAGGAGCCGATTCAACCGATCATTCCGCCTCAGCAGGTGAACCTGGGGCAGGTCGAACTCGGCAAGAAACTGTTCTTCGATCCGCGTCTCTCGAAGTCCGGCTTCATCTCGTGCAACTCCTGTCACAACCTGTCGATGGGCGGCACCGACAACATCAAGACCTCGATCGGCGACAAGTGGCAGCAAGGACCGGTCAATGCACCGACCGTGCTGAACTCCAGCCTGAATCTCGCCCAGTTCTGGGATGGCCGTGCTGCGGACCTCAAAGCGCAGGCGGGCGGACCGATCGCCAATCCGGGCGAGATGGCGTTCAGCCATACGCTCGCCATCGGAATCTTGGAATCCATCCCGGCCTATGTCCGCGAGTTCAAGCAGGTCTTCGGCAAGGACAAGATCGACATCGATCAGGTCACGCTCGCCATCGCGGAGTTCGAGAAGACCCTGGTGACGCCGAACTCGCGCTTCGACCAGTGGCTGCTCGGCAGGAAGGACGCGATCTCCGCCGACGAACGCGCCGGCTACGAGCTCTTCAAGACCAGCGGGTGCGTGGCGTGCCACAACGGCCCGGCTGTCGGCGGCAATTCGTACCAGAAGATGGGCATCGTGCAGCCGTACAAGGCGTCGAGCCCGGCCGAAGGCCGAAGTGCCGTGACGGGGAAGGAGATCGATCGATTCAGCTTCAAGGTGCCGACGCTGCGCAACGTCGAAATGACGTATCCCTATTTCCACGACGGTGCGGCGGATACCCTGACCCAGGCGGTCGACGTGATGGGCCGACTCCAGTTGGGTAAGACCTTCACGAAGGACGAGAACGCCAAGATCGTTGCCTTCCTGAAGACGCTCACGGGTGATCAACCCAGCTTCATGCTGCCGATCCTGCCGCCGTCGAGCGACGCAACACCGCGTCCCAATCCGTTCAAGTAGGCGACACCCGCCCCGCTCCGATCGGTGCACCGGCCGGCGGTGACCGGCCTTCAATGTCGAACTCCCGGCCGCGTTGCGGTTGCTACGGCAGTGGCGTGACGCTGCGGGGGCCGATCGCGACAGGCGGGGACGCCGTTGCTGTCGGAGCAGGGCGCCGCCGAACGGGCCCGCCGCCCCGCGTCCTGGCGGAGGCAGTGCCGGAAAGTTGCCGCCCCGCGGGCGAGGGCGGTTCGCCCGCATCGTCCGCCTCGCGGTCTCCATCCCTCTGAAAATCGGTACGGCCGGCCTGGCGCGGGTGCGGGTCGCGTGCCCGGCGTCGCATTGAACTAAGCTGGCTACATTGCCGCGGCCGCACACGCTGTAACCGTTTCGCATACCGTGGCGAATTCCCGCCACCGGCATCCGCCCGACGAGAGCCCCCGCCCTTATGCCAGCCGCCCCGCACCCGCTCACCGCCAACGACCTCCGCCCCACCCGGCGCGGCTCGTCCGACACACCGCAGGGCCGGCCGCTCGAGCCCGTGGCACCAGGCCGGAGCGCGACCGCCCCGATGCGCCCGATCGCTGGAGTGCGCTGATGGCCCGCCCCGCCAGGCCCCTGCTGTGGGCAGGCGTGGCCGTCCTGGCCTTGCTGGCCGCCTGGGCGTGGATCCACTTCGACCTGCGCTCGCTGCTGACCCTCGACGCCCTGAAGGCCAGCCGCGATGCGCTGCAGGCGCGGGTCCAGGCGCAGCCGCTGACCACCGCCGCCACGTTCTTCGTCGTCTACGTGCTGGCGGCCGCGCTGTCGATTCCCGGCGCGGTGATCCTGACCCTGGCCGCCGGTGCGCTGTTCGGCCTGGGCTGGGGGCTGCTGCTGGTGAGCTTCGCGTCGTGCATCGGCGCGCTGCTGGCGTTCCTGGCCGCCCGCTACCTGCTGCGCGACACCATCCAGGCCCGCTTCGGCAAGGCGCTGGCACCCATCAACGAGGGCGTGCGCAAGGACGGCACCTTCTACCTGCTGACGCTGCGGCTGGTGCCGCTGTTCCCGTTCTGGCTGATCAACCTGCTGATGGGCCTGACACCGATGGGGGCCGGACGCTTCTACGTCGTCAGTCAGGTCGGCATGCTGCCCGGCACGCTGGTGTACGTGAATGCGGGGACCCAGCTCGCCGCCATCCAGTCGCCGGGCGACATCCTCTCGCCGGGCCTGCTCGGCAGCTTCGTGCTGCTGGGCGTGTTCCCGCTGCTGGCCAAGGCCGGCGTGGGCTGGTTCGAGCGGCGCAAGGTCTATGCGAAGTGGACGAAGCCGGCCGCGTTCGACCGCAACCTGGTGGTGATCGGCGCCGGGGCCGGCGGACTGGTCTCGGCCTACATCGGGGCGGCCGTCAAGGCCAAGGTCACGCTCGTCGAAGGCCACCGGATGGGCGGCGACTGCCTGAACTTCGGATGCGTGCCGAGCAAGGCGCTGATCCGCTCCGCCAAGATGGCCAAGCAGTTGAGGCATGCGCACGAGCTGGGCGTGGCCGACGCGGCGGGCCGGGTGGACTTCGCGGCCGTGATGCGGCGGATCCACCAGGTCATCCGCGACATCGAGCCGCACGACTCGGTCGAGCGCTACACCGGCCTGGGCGTCGAGGTGCTGCAGGGCCATGCGCGCATCACCGGTCCCTGGAACGTCGAGGTGACGGGGGCCGACGGCACGGTCCAGACCCTGACCACGAAGGCCATCGTCGTCGCCGCCGGCGCCAGCCCCTTCGTGCCGCCGATCCCGGGTCTGAAGGAGGCCGGCTTCCACACCAGCGACACCGTCTGGGGGCTGACCGAGCTCCCCGGACGACTGGTGGTGCTCGGCGGCGGCCCCATCGGCAGCGAGCTCGCGCAGAGCTTCGCGCGGTTGGGCAGCGCCGTCACGCAGGTGGAGATGGCGCCCCGCATCATGGGGCGCGAGGATCCCGAGGTCTCCGAACTGGTGGCTGCCTCGCTGCGCGCCGACGGCGTGCGGCTGCTCACCGGGCATCGGGCAGTGCGCGTGGAGGTCGTGAACGGCGAGAAGCGGCTGGTGGCGGAGCACGAGGGCGCCGAGGTCGTGATCCCGTTCGACGAGCTGCTGTGCGCGGTCGGCCGCAGCCCGCGCGTCACCGGCTACGGTCTGGAAGAGCTCGGCATCCCGCTCACGCCGCGAAAGACCATCCAGACCAACGCCTACCTGCAGACGGCGTACCCGAACATCTACGCCGTGGGCGACGTCGCGGGCCCGTTCCAGTTCACCCACACGGCCGCGCACCAGGCCTGGTATGCCGCCGTCAATGCGCTGTTCGGCCGCTTCCGCATGTTCAAGGCCGACTACCGCGTGATCCCCTGGGCCACCTTCACCGATCCCGAGGTCGCGCGCGTCGGCCTGAGCGAGACCGAGGCCAGGGAGCAGGGCGTGGCCTTCGAGGTGACGCGGTACGGCATCGACGACCTCGATCGCGCCATCGCCGACGGCACCGCGCACGGCTTCGTCAAGGTGCTCACCGTGCCGGGCAAGGACACGATCCTGGGCGTGACCATCGTCGGCGAACACGCGGGCGACCTGCTCGCCGAGTACGTGCTCGCGATGAAGCACGGCCTGGGCCTGAACAAGATCCTCGGCACCATCCACACCTACCCGACGCTGGCCGAGGCGAACAAGTACGCGGCGGGCGAGTGGAAGCGCGCGCACGCGCCGAAGCGGCTGCTGGAGTGGGTGGGCCGCTATCACGCCTGGGAGCGTTCATGACGAGTCAGTTCCGACGGTGCGTGCTGAGGTCTGCGTTCGGCGTGGCGTTCGCGGCCACGGCCGGTGCGCCGCCCGCCTGGGCGCAGGCCTTCGATCACACGCACGGGCCCTGGACGGCGCTGCTGCGCAAGCATGTCCGACTGCTGCGCGGCGGGCAGGCCACGCAGGTGGACTACGCGGGCTTCGCGGCCGACCGCACGGCGCTGCGCGCCTACCTCGACGGGGTGTCCGCCATTCCGTCAGCGACCTTCGCCCGCTGGTCCCGGGCCGAGCGCCAGGCCTTCCTGATCAACGCCTACAACGCCTTCACGGTCGAGCTGATCCTCACCCGGTACCCCGACCTGAAGTCGATCAAGGATCTGGGGAGCCTGATCAGCAATCCCTGGAAGCCGAAGTGGATCCCGTTGCTGGGCACGAAGGTCTCGCTCGACGACATCGAGCATGCGATGCTGCGCAAGCGCGGCGACTACGACGACCCGCGCGTGCACTTCGCCGTCAACTGCGCCAGCATCGGCTGCCCTGCGCTGCGCGAGGAGGCGTTCGTCGCCGCGCGTCTGGACGCGCAGATGGACGAGCAGACGCTGCGGTTCGTCAGCGACCGCAGCCGCAACCGCTTCAACGCCCAGCGCGGGCGGCTGGAGCTGTCGAAGATCTTCGACTGGTACGGCGAGGACTTCCGGCTCGGCCACCGCGGCATCGCGTCGCTGCAGGCGTTCGCGGCGCGGTATGCGGATCAGCTGGCCGATGCACCGGCCGATCGCGAGCGCATCCGGTCGGGCACGCTCGACATCGCCTACACCGACTACGACTGGGCGCTGAACGACGCGCGTTGATCAGACCCTTTCCTCGACCCCGAGCAGGAGCAGAAGATGACCATGAAGCGAAGCCTTGCCCTCACGCTGACGGCAGCGCTGCTGGGTGGCTGCGGCGCGATGGGTGCGCACTCCGGTGCCGGGGGCCATGGCGGCAACGGGGCCACCCCGACGCACGGCCTCGTCGCGCTCAAGAGCCCGTATGCGCCGACAGAGACGATGAACCGCCTGGAAGCCGAAGTGAAGAAGCGCAACTTGGCGGTGGTGTCCCGCATCGATCACGCCGCCGCGGCGCAGCGCATCGGCCAGACCTTGAGGCCGACCGAACTGCTCGTCTTCGGCAATCCTCAGTCCGGCACGCCGCTGATGCTGTGTGCCCAGATCGTCGGCATCGACCTGCCGATGAAGGCCCTCGTGTGGGCCGACGCCGCCGGTCAGACCTGGGTCGGCTACAACGATCCGAAGTGGCTGATGCACCGGCACGGCGCCCGCGACTGCCCGCCCGCCGAGCAGGTGGGCAAGGCGCTGGCGTCGATCGCGGAGGCCACCGTGGCGAAGTGATCGCAGGCCGCAGCGCTCCGCTGTCGGCCTGCCGGCCGCCGGGGCGTCAGTCGCTCCCGGCCGGGTTCGCGAGGGTCTGGAGCGTATGGCCGAAGAAGCGGACGAGGTGATCCACATGGGGCGACAGCGAACCCCTCAGGTCGTGATCGCCCTCGACGACGAGCAGTTCGCCACGCCGCAGCCGCGCATGCAGCCGATGGGCGTCCGACAGCGGAACGGTGCGGTCCCGCGCGCCATGGACCAGCATCACGGGGCAGGTGATGCACGCCAGCTGGTGCTCCGGCGCGATGCGATCGAAGCGCTCGCCGATCACGTCCTGCACCTGTTCGAGGATCGCCGCCCCGATCCACCGGCGAGGGATGTGGTGCTCCCGCAGCCAGCGTTCCATCACCTCGCCGGGATGCGCGAAGGCCGACAGGCTGACGATCGCCCGCACGCCGCCCTGGCGGGCGGTGTGCAGCAGCACCGCGGCGGCACCGACGGAGTGGCCCAGCAGGGCGACGCGGTCGACGTCGATGGCCGGATGGCCGCCGAGCGAGGCCAGTACCGCGGCCAGGTCTTCGGCGAATCGAGGCAGCGAACTGAACGATTCGGCCGAGCTGTCGCCGTGGCTCGCGGTGTCGAACAGCACCACCGCGATGCCGGCGCGCACCAGCGGCTCGACCATCGGGGCCAGGGTCGAGCCGTTCGCGCCCCAGCCGTGGACGGCCACCACCACGGGGACAGGTCGGGCGGCGCATGCCGTCGGCGGCAGCGCCACCCAGGCCGCCAGGCGTTGCCCCCGGGCGCCGCGAACCTCGAACGGCGTCATGGCCCGAGCCCCAGGCCCGTCACCGGACCAGCCCGCCTCGTGTGTCATTCGAGGCGCGCGCAGACCCCGCAGCAGCATCCACTGCAACGCGGCGCGCAGCGGCTGCGGCAGGCGGCGACCGGGCGCTGCGGTCCGGGCGGCGGCCGTCATCCGGGGCAGCCCGTCATCGCTGGAAGTACATCCGGTCCCGCTCCAGCTTGTAGCTCCAGGGCAGGCCGGCGTTCTTCCAGCCATTGACGCTGCGCCGGCCGTCCGTACCCATGTCACCTTCGAAGCCGTCGACCACCGACCAGACCTGCGTGTAGCCGTCGTCGGCCAGCCGGTTGGCCCCACGGCTGCTGCGGTCGCCGGAGCGGCAGATCAGGATCACCGGATCGGTCTTGGCCAGCCCCTTCTGCGCCAGCCGCCGGTTCGCCTCCGGCACGAAGTCCTGCAGCGGCTCCAGGCGATAGATGCCGCGCTGCGCGTCCCAGTCGGTCATCAGCTCCTGGTGTTCGACGAAGGGCACCAGCGCGTCGATGCCGGTGGCCATGCCCACGTACATCGCCTCGGCCCGCGTGCGCAGGTCCAGGAACAGCACCCTGCCGGCGCCACCCTGTGCCTGGATGAAGGCCGGTACGTCGGCGGCCATCAGGTAGCGGCCGGCCTTGGTTCGTTTGGGCTCCGCCACGGAGGCCGGGTCGACCGCCGCGCGGACGAACCCGGGTCGAACGGACAGGCCGACGGCGCCGGCGGCCGCGGCGGCGAGCCAGCGACGGCGGTGGGTCGAAGGCCTGCCGGTCGTGTGTCCGGAGTCCTGGGTCGGGGGGGAGACGGGCATGTTCGGTTTCCTGGCCGGGTTATATATCAGCGCTCAATGATATTCCGGCGCGCGAGCACGCGGGCAGGCCACGCGAACGCGAGCGCTGCCACGCCGATGCCCAGCGCGATGCTGGCCAGGTTCGCCCAGTCGACCCAATAGGCCAGTTCCCGCAGCGAGGAGCGCAGCGTGGTCGGTACCGCCAGAAAGCTGGCGACCGCTGCGACCAGTGCGATGCCCGCGGCCATCGGCCAGGCGCTGCGCCAGTCGGCCGCCGGACGGCGCCACGCCAGGACCATCAGCACCAGCCAGGCGAGGGCGCCGAGCGCCAGCAGCGGCCAGAGCCCGAGTGCGAGCTCCCACACGATGTTCATCACGAGCCAGAGTTCGTACATGTCATGTCTCCGTGTTCAGACCCGGCCTTTGAGCACCGCCAT
>RPRK01000148.1 GCA_003818495.1 Burkholderiales bacterium | reverse complement strand
GACGGCCTGGCGGGCGTGCTCTGTCGCTGCACCGGCTATCGCAAGATCGTCGAGGCGGTGCTGTCGGTCGCGCAGGGCGATGCGGCCACCGTCGCCGATGCGGCGCCGCCCGCCGGGGCCGCGGTCGGGGCGCGGCTGCCCCGGCTCGATGCGCCGGAGAAGGTGCTCGGCACCGAGCGCTTCGGCGCCGACGAGGCCCCCGTCGACGCGCTGTGGCTGAAGGTGATCCGATCGCCGCATCCGCATGCGCGGTTCACCTTCGGTGATCTGGACGCCTTCGTCCGGGCGCATCCCGGCGTGGCCGGTGTCGTGCTGCCTGCCGACGTGCCGAACAACCGCTTCGCGATCTTCGCCGACCTGCGCGATCAGCCGGCGGTGGCGGAGGGGCTCGCCCGCTTCCGCGGCGAGGCGGTGCTGGTGCTGGCCGGCGAGCGCGACGTCCTCGAGGCGATTTCGCCGTCCGAGCTGCCGATCGAATGGACGGTCCTGCCGGCGCTGGAGACGCCGGCGGATGCGCTCGCGGCCGATGCCGGAGCGCTCCACGCACGCTTCGCCGACAACGTCCTGTGCCGCGGCCGTGTCGTGCGCGGCGACGTCGACGCGGCGCTCGCCGCCGCACCGAGGCGCGCATCGATGCGGATGACCACCTCCCACGTCGAGCATGCGTACATCGAGCCCGAGGCGGGCTGGGCACGCTGGACCCCGGCCACGACGGGCGTCGCGGCGCGCGTGGAGGTGTTCGCCTGCACGCAGACTCCGTACATGGACCGCGACGAGCTCGCATGGATGTTCGGACTGCCTCCCGAGCACGTGCGCATCGTGCCATCGGCGGTCGGCGGCGGCTTCGGCGGCAAGCTCGACATGTCGGTGCAGCCGCTGCTGGTCGCCGCGGCGCGCAAGTTCGGGCGGCCGGCCCGGATCGTCTACGGCCGCCCGGAGTCGATGGCCTCGTCGACCAAGCGCCACCCCGCCCGCATGAGCGCGACGCTCGCCGCGGCGCCCGATGGACGTCTGCTGGCCTACGACTTCGAAGGCGACTTCGACACCGGCGCGTACGCCTCGTGGGGGCCGACGGTCGCCAACCGCGTGCCGATCCACGCCAGCGGCCCCTACCGCATCGCGTCGGTCCGCGCGCTGACCCGCGCGGTCCACACGCACGGCCCGGTGTCGGGTGCGTTCCGCGGCTTCGGCGTGCCACAGGCGACGGTGGTGGTCGAGGCGCTGCTCGACGAGCTCGCGATCGCCTCGGGCACCGATCCGCTGGACTTGCGCCATGCGCAGGCGCTGCGGGCCGGCGATACGACGCCGACCGGCCAGCGCCTCGATGCGAGCGTCGGACTGCGCGCCTGCCTCGATGCGCTGCGTCCGGCCTGGCGTGCGGCGCGTGACGCCGCGGACGCCTTCAATGCGGCCTCGAGCGGGCCGCTGCGCCGCGGCACCGGTGTCGCCTGCATGTGGTACGGCATCGGCAACACCGTGATCGCCAATCCTTCGACGATGACCGTCGGCCTGCGGCGCGACGGCCGCTTCGTGCTCTACAACGGTGCCGTCGACATCGGGCAGGGCTCGTACACGGTCATGCCGCAGATCGCCGCCGATGCCCTCGGCGTGCCGGTCTCGGTGCTCGAGCAGGTGCGTGCCGACACCTCGCTGACCGAGGACGCCGGCAAGAGTTCGGCCTCGCGCCAGACCTTCGTGTCCGGCAACGCGGCGCGCGCCGCCGGCCTCGACCTGCGTGCGCGGCTGCTCGCCATCGCCGGCGTCGACGCGGCCCATGCGCATGCCGCCGTGCTGCGCAGCGAGCCGGGCGTGCTGGTGGTGGAGGCCGACGGGCGCGCGCATCGGGTGGCGCTCGGCGACCTCGAGGCCGACGCGCACGGCCACGTCGCGCTCGGCCGTGGCCGCTTCGATCCGCCGACCGTGCCCCTGGACGCCGACGGGCAGGGTGTCCCGTACGCCACCTACGGCTTCGCCGCGCAGTTCGCCGAGGTCGAGGTCGACGTCGAGCTGGGCACCGTCCGGGTCCTCTCGGTGCACGCCGCGCACGACGTCGGCCGCGCGGTGAATCCCACCCAGGTCGAAGGCCAGGTCCACGGCGGCATCGCGCAGGGCCTGGGCATGGCGCTGATGGAGGAGTACCGCAGCGGACGCACCGACAACCTCCACGACTACCTGATCCCGACGGTGGGGGACGTGCCGCCGATCGTCGTGCACCTGATCGAGGATCCCGAGCCGCTCGGTCCGTGGGGCGCGAAGGGCGTGGGCGAACCGGCGCTGGTCGCGACCGCGCCGGCGATCCTGAACGCGATCCACCATGCCACCGGCGTGCGCGCCACGCATCTGCCGGTCACCCCGGACCGCCTGCGCGCCGCGCTGCTCGAGGCGGCCCGATGAGTGCGGTCGCCCCCGGCAAGATCGAGTGCAACGCCTGCCCGGTGCTGTGCCAGATCACCGAGGGGCGCAGCGGCGCCTGCGACCGGTACGCCAACGTCGCCGGCGACCTGGTCCGCGTCGACCCGGTGGTGCTGATGTCGCGCGACCCGGAGCGGGTCGCCTTCGCCGGGCCGGACGCCGACTGGGACGGTGACCTGGTGAGCGCGCCGGTGTTCGTCACCGGCGTGGGCGCGGGCACGACCTATCCGGACTACAAGCCCGCCCCGTTCATCGTCTCGAGCGTGCAGGACGGCGTCGACATGGTCACCGTCGTGACCGAGGGGATCTTCAGCTACTGCAGCTTCCGGATCAAGGTCGACACCGATCGCCACCTCGGCCCGGAATGCGCGACGGTGCGCCACCGGGGCGAGGCCGTCGGCCACGTCACCACGATCGAGTACGGGTCGCAGTTCCTGTCGCTGGGCGGCGTGCACCACCTCACCGGCGGCAGCAAGAAGGAAGGCCGCGTCACCTGCGACCTGATGATGGCGCTGGGCAACAAGGAGGCGGTCGAACTCTCGGTCGACGGTGGGGCCACGCTGGTGGTGCAGGCCGGCCGCCCGCCGATCGTCGACGGCGTCGAGGAGCGTCGGATGCGGGTCGGCTGTGGCTCGGCGACCATCGGCATCTTCGCGAAGCAGTGGCTCGGCCACGTCGACGAGGTGGTGGTCGTCGACGACCACATCACGGGCGTCCTGAGCGAGCACCAGGCGGGCAAGTGTCTCGACATGCCCCCCTCGGGGCTGCGGATCCGCGGCCGCAAGTCGACGCCGGGGCGCTACTTCCAGGTCGCGAGCCCCGGCACGGGCTGGGGCGGCACCGACATCACCGATCCCCTGACCATCGTCGAGTCCTTCGACCCGAAGGTCGCACGGCCCGGCCTGCGGCTGCTGATGGTGTCGACCACCGGCGACCATTTCGCCTGGTACGTGCTCGACGACGCGCTGCGGCCGGTGCCGGCAGAGATGCCCCCGGAAGTCATGCGCGTGGTCGAGCGCATCGGCGAGAACTGCGAGCCCTCGGTCGCGACGGTGCTCTTCGTGGCCGGCGCGGGGGGCAGTCTGCGGGCCGGCGTGACCGAGAATCCGGTGCTGCTGACGCGCTCGATCAAGGACCTCCTGACCCGCGTGACGGTGGGCGGCGCGCCGGCCTACGTGTGGCCGGGCGGGGGCATCACCGTGATGGTCGACGTCGCCCGAATGCCCGAGCGCAGCTTCGGCTGGGTGCCGACGCCGGCGATCGTCGCGCCGATCGAGTTCACCATGCGCCTCGACGACTACGCGCGGCTGGGCGGCCACCTCGAGCGCGTCGTGCCGGTGGCCGAGGCGATCGCCCGGGCGCAGTCGAAGCTCGTCGGCTGGGACGCCTCGAACCCCTGGCCGATCGAGCCGGCGGCCGCGCGATGAGCGCGCGCCGCGCCCGACTGCCCGACGGCCGCGTGCATTTCCAGCACGGACCGATCGACCTGGTGATCGGGATCGACGGCGAGCCGCAGGCGGTGGCGGCGGCGCTCGAGCGGGCGTGGCTGCGCTTCGAACCCCTGCTGGGCGAGCTGGTCGCCGAACTGGCCTGCCTGCGCCGTTGCGCGCAGGCCGACGATCCGCCGATCGGCGAGACCGCCCGCCGCATGCATGCCGCGGTGCTGCCGTTCAGGCCGCGCTTCGTGACGCCGATGGCCGCGGTCGCCGGTGCGGTCGCCGACACCCTCGTCGCCTGCCTCGCCGCGCCCGGTGTGCGCCGCGCCCACGTCAACAACGGCGGCGACGTGGCGTTGTGGCTGGCGCCCGACGCGCCGGACTACACGATCGGAGTCGCCATCGACCGGCGCGGGGATCCGCGCCGCGCCGGGGACGCCGCGGCGCCGCCGATCGAGCTGCCGGCCTCGCTGACCGTCTCCGCCGACGCCGCCTGGCGGGGCATCGCCACCAGCGGCTGGCGCGGCCGCAGCCTGTCGCTCGGCATCGCCGACAGCGTCACCGTCCTCGCCCGCGACGGCGCGCTCGCCGATGCGGCGGCGACGATGATCGCCAATGCCGTCGACGTCGACCATCCGGCAATCCGCCGGGCGCCGGCCACGAGCCTGCGCGACGACAGCGACCTCGGCGACCGGCTGGCCACGGTCGAGGTCGCCGGGCTGCCTCCCGACGCCGTGCGGCGGGCGCTCGACGCCGGGGAACGCGAAGCGCGGCGCTGCGTCGAGGCGGGCCTCGTCGGTGCCGCGCTGCTCGCGCTGCAGGGCCGCTGGCGTACCGTCGGTGACCTCGCCCCGCGCCTGGCGCGTGCCGCCTGAGACCCGCGCCATGACCCCACGTCCCGGGAGCCCCGCTTGAGCCTCATCGAGATCCGCCGCGTCTGGACCCAGGTCGAGACGATCCGCCACGAGTTCGGTCCGCCCCCCGCGCAGCCGCTGCTGCGCGGGGCGATCGGTGTCGTGCTGCGCAACCCGTATGCCGGCCGCCACGAACCCGACATCCTGCCGATGATGGAGGCGCTCACGCCCGTCGGCGTCGACATGGCTCAGCGCCTGCTCGATGCGATGGGCGTCCCCGCCACGCGCATCGAGGGCTACGGCAAGGGCTCGATCGTCGGCGCCGACGGCGAGATCGAGCACGGCGCGCTCTGGCACGTGCCGGGCGGCTATGCGATGCGCGACCTGCTGGAGAAGCGCCACGGCGTGCCGACCAAGGCGATCGTGCCGTCCACGAAGAAGGTCGGCGGCCCAGGCACTCGGCTCGACGTGCCGATCACGCACGTGAACGCGAGCTACGTGCGCAGCCATTTCGATGCGATCGAGGTCGGCGTGCCGGGTCATCCGCACGCCGACGAGCTCGTGTTCTTCCTGGCGATGACGACCGGTGCGCGCATCCATGCGCGCGTCGCCGGACTCGCCGCCGCCGACGTCCGTGGCCTCGACGGGCTGCGCTGAACGACAGGATGCCTCCCATGCCCGCAGAGATCCGGAAGATGATGGTGTGCGTCGACGAGACCCGCATCGAGATGGGCCGTCCGGTCGAGCCGCCGGTGCGCCGCGCGGTCGCGATCGCGGTGATCGCCAACCCGTATGCCGGACGCTGGTCCGATGCCCTGGACGACCTGGTCGCCATCGGCGAGGAGCTCGGTGCGACGCTCGGCGAGGCCTGCGTCAAGGCGCTCGGCATCGCCCCGGGCGAGGCGCAGAGCTTCGGCAAGGCGGCGATCGTCGGCGAGCGAGGCGAGCTCGAGCACGCGGCCGCGATCCTGCATCCCAAGCTCGGCGCGCCCCTGCGGCGCGCGGTGGAGAAGGGCGCCGCGCTGGTGCCGTCCGCGAAGAAGATGGGTGCTCCGGGCACCGCCATCGACGTGCCGCTGGGACACAAGGACGCCGCCTTCGTGCGCAGCCACTTCGACGCGATCGAGGCCCGCGTGCCCGACGCGCCGCGTCGCGACGAGATCGTCGTCGCGGTCGCGGTCACCGCCGGCGGCCGGCCGCATCCGCGGATCGGCGGGCTGCAGGCGCACGAGATCGAAGGCCGTGACGGCCTGAGATGAGGCCGGTGGCCCGCGCCCGGCGCGCACCGACCCCAGCGAAACGATCCTGAACCGAAGACCGACGTACCCCCGCAGCCAACCAGGGACCCCGCGCATGAACACGACCGCACCGTTTCCCGTCCGCGCACTGCGTGCGACGCTCGCCGGACTGGCCATCGCCGCCGCGTTCGCGGCGACGCCCGCCGCCGCCCAGATCCGCATCGGCGAGCTGAACAGCTACAAGGCGCAGCCTGCCTTCCTCGAGCCCTACCGCAAGGGATGGGAGCTCGCGCTCGAGGAGATCAACGCATCCGGCGGCCTGCTCGGCCAGAAGGTCGAGGTGATCTCGCGCGACGACAACGCCAATCCGGGCGACGCGGTGCGGGTCGCCGAGGAACTGGTCTCGCGCGAGCGCGCGGTGGTGGTGTTCGGCACGTTCCTGTCGAACATCGGTCTGGCCGTGACCGACTTCGCCAAGCAGCGCAAGGTGCTGTTCGTCGCCGCGGAACCCCTGACCGACAAGGTCACCTGGGAGAACGGCAACCGCTACACCTTCCGGCTGCGCCCGAACACCTACATGCAGTCGGCGATGCTCGTCCCCGAGGCCGCCAAGCTCAAGAAGAAGCGCTGGGCCATCGTCTATCCGAACTACGAGTACGGCCAGTCGGCCGCGGCCACCTTCAAGGCGCTGCTCAAGGCCGCGCAGCCCGACGTGGAGTTCGTCGCCGAGCAGGCGACGCCGCTCGGACGGATCGACGCCGGCGCGGTCGCGCAGGCGCTGCTCGACGCCAAGCCCGACGCGATCTTCAACGTGACCTTCGGCGCCGACCTCGCGCGCTTCGTGCGCGAGGGCCAGACCCGCGGCCTGTTCACCGGCCGCCCGGTGGTGTCGCTGCTGTCGGGCGAGCCCGAGTACCTCGATCCGCTGCGCGACGAGGCCCCCGAGGGCTGGATCGTCACCGGCTACCCCTGGTACTCGATCAAGACCCCCGAGCACGACAAGTTCCTGACCGCCTACCAGCGCAAGTGGAAGGAGTATCCGCGGCTGGGTTCGATCGTCGGCTACTCGACGATGATGTCGATCGCGGCGGGCATCAAGAAGGCCGGCTCGACCGACACCGAGAAGATGATCGCGGCGATGCGGGGCCTGCAGGTCGACAGTCCGCTCGGCAAGTTCACCTATCGGGCCATCGACCATCAGGCGACGATGGGCGCCTACGTCGGCGTCACCACGGTCAACCAGGGCCGCGGGGTGATGAAGGACTTCCGCTACATCGACGGTGCCGCGGTGCTGCCGAGCGACGCCGAGGTCCGCAAGCTGCGTCCGGCCGACGCGATGCAGTGACCGCGGCCAGGACCCCGTGACCCTGCAGACCCTCGTCGTCCAGCTGCTCAACGGGCTGGCGAGCGCCTCGACGCTGTTCCTGGTCGCGGTCGGGCTGTCGCTGATCTTCGGCGTCAGCCGGATCGTGAACTTCGCGCACGGCTCGCTGTACATGGTGGGCATCTACGTCGCGTACAGCCTGATCGAGCGGCTCGGGCCGGGCAGCGGCCTGGGGTTCTGGACGGGGGTGCTGCTGGCGGCGGTGATCGTCGCCGCGATCGGCGCGGTGATCGAGCTGCTGGTGCTCAGGCGGGTGTACGCGGCGCCCGAACTGTTCCAGCTGCTGGCGACCTTCGCGGTCGCGCTGATCGTGCGCGATGCGGTGCTCTGGCTGTGGGGGCCGGAGGACCTGCTCGGTCCGAAGGCGCCCGGCCTGAAGGGGGCGGTCGAGGTGCTGGGTGCCCGCCTGCCGGTCTACGACCTGGTGCTCGTCGTGATCGGTCCGCTCGTGCTGGGCGGGCTGTGGCTGCTGCTGACCCGCACCCGCTTCGGCGTGCTGATCCGCGCCGCCACCCAGGACCGCGAGATGGTCGGCGCGCTCGGCGTCGACCAGGCCTGGCTGTTCACCGGCGTGTTCGCGCTCGGCTCGCTGCTCGCGGGGCTCGGCGGTGCGCTCCAGATCCCGCGCGAACCGGCCAATCTCGCACTCGACCTGACGATCATCGGCGAGGCCTTCGTGGTGGTCGTGGTGGGCGGGATGGGCAGCATCCCGGGTGCCTACCTCGCTGCGCTGCTGATCGCCGAGATCAAGGCGCTCTGCTACGCGATCGGCACGGTCACGCTGTTCGGGGTGCCGTTCGCGTTCTCCAAGCTGACGCTGGTCGCGGAGTTCCTCGTGATGGCGCTGGTGCTGGTGATCCGTCCGTGGGGTCTGCTCGGCAAGCCGCAGGGCGCGGTCCGCAACGCCGCCGAGATCGAGGCTCCGCTGCGCGTGGCCTCGCGTGGCGTGCGGCGCGGCTGGCTCGTCCTGATCGCGGCGCTCGCCGCGCTGCCGCTGGTGTCGGGCGTGTTCCCGTACCTGCCGGTACTCGGCATCGACATCCTGATCGCGGTGCTCTTCGCCAGCAGCCTCCACTTCATCATGGGGCCGGGCGGCATGCATTCGTTCGGCCACGCCGCGTACTTCGGCCTCGGCGCCTACGGTGCGGCCCTCGCGATGAAGGTCCTCGGCCTGCCGATGGAGGCGGCGCTCCTCGTGGCACCGCTGCTCGCGCTGGCCGGGGCGGTCGTCTTCGGGTGGTTCGCGGTCCGGCTGTCCGGCGTCTACCTCGCGATGCTCACGCTCGCCTTCGCCCAGATCGTCTGGGCGTGCGTGTACCAGTGGGACGGCGTGACCGGCGGCAGCAACGGACTGGTCGGCGTGTGGCCGGCGGGCTGGCTGTCGTCGAAGACGGCCTACTACCTGATGACGCTCGCGGTCGTCGTCGCCAGCGTGGTCGCGATGCGCGCGATGCTGTTCTCGCCCTTCGGCTACGCGATGCGCGCCGGACGCGACTCGCCGCTGCGTGCCGCGGCGGTCGGCATCGACGTGGTCGGCATCCAGTGGGCGGCGTTCGCGGTCTCCGGCCTCTTCGGCGGGGTGGCCGGTGCGCTGTTCGCCTTCGCCAAGGGCACGATCTCGCCCGAGACCATCTCGGTCGGCCGCTCGATCGACGGCCTGGTGATGGTGCTGCTGGGCGGCATCCAGTCGCTCGCCGGACCGATCGTCGGCTCGGCCGCCTTCACCTGGCTGCAGGACCAGGTGATCCGCTCGACCGACTACTGGCGCGCGGTGCTCGGATTCACCATCCTCGCGCTGGTGCTGGCCTTCCCGCAGGGCATCGCCGGTGCGCTCGGTCCGCCGCTCGAACGGCTGCTCGATCGCGTGCTCGACCGCGGCCGCGGGCGGCTGGCGGCGTCCGATCCCGCCGTGGGGCAGGGGGGCGCACGATGAGCACGACACGGGACGCGGGCGTGCCGCTGCTTCGGGTGGAGTCGCTGCGCAAGGCCTTCGGCGGGGTGCGTGCGGTCGACGACGTGAGCTTCGAGCTCGCCGCGGGCGAGCTGCTGGCGCTCATCGGGCCGAACGGCGCGGGCAAGTCGACCTGCTTCAACTGCATCAACGGACAGCTTCGTCCCGACCACGGCCGCGTGCTGCTCGACGGCCAGGACCTGGTCGGGCGCGCGCCGCGCGCGATCTGGCGGATGGGCGTCGGGCGGACCTTCCAGATCGCCGCGACCTGGGCGTCGATGACGGTGGTCGAGAACGTGCAGGTCGCGCTGCTCTCGCACGCCGGGCAGCTGCGCCGGTTCTGGGGCCGGGCCGCCGCGATGCATCGCGACGCGGCGCTGGCGCTGCTCGATGCGGTCGGGCTGGCCGCGATGGCCGACGCGCCCTGCGGCGCGCTGGCCTACGGCGACGTCAAGCGCGTCGAGCTCGCGATCGCGCTCGCCAACGGGCCGCGGCTGCTGCTGATGGACGAGCCGACCGCGGGCATGGCGCCGCGCGAGCGCAACGAGCTGGTGGGGCTGGTCAAGCGCCTGGTGCGCGAGCGGGGGATCGGCGTGCTGTTCACCGAGCACAGCATGGACGTGGTGTTCGAGTACGCGGACCGGATCATCGTGCTGGCGCGCGGCGGCCTGATCGCGGCGGGGACGCCTGCGGAGATCCGGGACGATCCGCAGGTCCGGGAGGTCTATTTCGGCTCGACGGGCGTGCCGCCGGCCCCGGTCGGCCCGGGCGGCCCGGGCGGCCCGGGCGGCGTGACGCCGGCCGCCCGCGCCGAGGGCGCCTGAGATGGGCCCGGCGCTGCTGCGGGTCGAGTCGCTGTGCGCCTGGTACGGCCGCGCGCAGATCCTCTACGACGTCGGGCTCGAAGTCCGGCCCGGCGAGGTGGTCGCGCTGATGGGCCGCAACGGCGCGGGCAAGTCGACCACGATGAAGGCGATCGCGGGCCTGCTCGAGCGGCGGACCGGCACCGTGCGCTTCGAGGGGCGCGACCTCGCCGGACTGCCGCCCCACCGGATCGCCCGGATGGGCCTGGGCTGGGTGCCCGAGGACCGGCGCATCTTCACCGACCTCACGGTGCTCGAGAACCTCGAGGTGGGCCGGCAGCCGCCGCGCACCGGGGCGCCGACCTGGACCGTGGACGCCCTGTTCGCGCTGTTCCCCAACCTCGCCGCGATGCCGCGTCGCCCGGGCGGCCGCATGAGCGGCGGCGAGCAGCAGATGCTCACCGTCGCCCGGACCCTGATGGGCAACCCGCGGCTGGTGATGCTCGACGAGCCGTCCGAGGGCGTGGCCCCGGTGATCGTCGAGCAGATGGCCCGTTCGATCAACGAGATGAAGAAGCTCGGCCTGTCGGTGCTGCTCTCCGAGCAGAACCTGCATTTCGCCGAACAGGTCTGCGACCGCGCCTACGTGCTCGAGAAGGGGCAGGTGCGCTTCGCCGGCACGATGGCCGAGCTCGAGGCCGACGAAGCCACCCGTCGCGCCTACCTCAGTGTCTGAGGCGCGCCCGCCTCCCGAATCCACAGGAGTTCCACCATGGCCGTCATCGCCACCCAGCAGGCCTCCGGCAAGGTCGTCATCCGGAACGTCGGGCTGATGCTGTCCGGAGACATCGATCGTCCGATCCTCGATGCCGACACCGTCGTCGTCGAGGACGGCCTGATCGTCGCGGTCGGCCGTACCGCCGACTGCGACACCGAGCGGGCCCGCACCACGATCGACTGCAAGGGCACCGCGCTGTGCCCGGGGCTGATCGACTCCCACGTCCATCCGGTGTTCGGCGACTGGACGCCACGGCAGAACCAGCTCGGCTGGATCGAGTCGTGCATGAACGGCGGGGTGACCACCATGATCTCGGCCGGCGAGGTCCATCTCCCGGGGCGGCCCAAGGACATCGTCGGCGTCAAGGCCCTGGCGATCACCGCCCAGCGCGCGTTCGACGGCATGCGCGCCGCCGGCGTCGGCGGCGGCGTGAAGGTCTACGCGGGCGCGCCGGTCATCGAGCAGGGCATGGTCGAGCAGGACTTCGCGGACATGGCGGCCGCCGGCGTCACGCTGCTGGGCGAGATCGGGCTCGGCTCGGTGAAGGCTGGGGCGGAGGCGGCGACGATGGTCGGCTGGGCGCGCAAGCACGGCATCCAGAGCACCATCCACACCGGCGGACCGTCGATCCCGGGCTCCGGCCTGATCGACGAGCACGTGGTGCTCGAGGCCGACGCCGACGTGATCGGCCACGTCAACGGCGGCCACACCTCGCTGTCCTACCGGTCGGTCTGCACGCTGTGCGAGAAGAGCTCGCGGGCGCTCGAGATCGTGCACAACGGCAACGAGCGCATCGCGATCCTCACCGCGCGTCACGCGATCGAGCTCAAGTGCCCCCACCGGATCATCCTCGGCACCGATTCGCCCGCCGGCTCCGGCGTCCAGCCGCTCGGCATCCTGCGGATGATCGCGCTGCTGTCTTCGCTCGCCGACGTGCCGGCCGAGATCGCGTTCGGCTTCGCGACCGGCAACACGGCCCGGATGCGCAACCTGCGCCAGGGACTGATCGAGGTCGGTCGACCGGCCGATTTCGTCTTCCTGGATCGCGCGCAGCACACCGCCGGCACCGATCTGCTCGACAGCGTGCGCCTCGGCGACATTCCCGGCGTCGGCATGGTGATGATCGACGGCCAGGTGCGCTGCGGCCGCAGCCGCAACACGCCGCCCGCCGTCGAGGTGCCGGTGATCCTGCCCCAGCACTGAGAAGCTGTGAATAAACCTACTGCGCGTCCCGATCCGGCGCCTGCGGTGCTCGCCGGGGAGCCTCGCGCCTGCAGGCGCGAG
>RPRK01000147.1 GCA_003818495.1 Burkholderiales bacterium | reverse complement strand
GCCGCGATCGCGTAGATCATCATCCGGCTGGCGACGCTGACGTAGAAGGTCGCGTCGAGCGCCTGCATCACGAACGGGAAGGCGATCGCGGCGAACGCCAGCACGAGCAGGGCGACGCGCGCGGCGGGCGACGGGCCGGTCGAGGCGGGGGCGGAGGACGTGGCGGCGGGCGTCATCGGAAGGCGCTCACCCGCGTGCCGGGAACAGGCCCTGTGGCCTGACGAACAGCACCACCGCCATCAGCAGGTAGACCGCGATCGAAGCGACCGCCGGCCCCGCCGCGCTCGCGAACTGCGGCGGCAGGAACTCGCGGAACAGGTGCGGCAGCACCGTGCGCCCGGCGGTGTCGACGAAGCCCACCAGCAGCGAACCGACCAGCGCGCCGCGGATCGAGCCGATGCCGCCGATCACGATGACCACGAACGCGAGGATCAGGATGCCCTCGCCCATGCCGACCTGCACCGCCAGCAGCGGCCCGAGCATCGCCCCCGCCACCGCGCACAGCGCCGCGCCGATGCCGAACACCGCGGTGAACAGGCGCCGGATGTCGACACCCATCGCCATCGCCATCTCGCGGTTCGAGGCGCCCGCGCGCACCAGCGCGCCCATGCGGGTCTTGGTCACCAGCAGGTAGAGCAGCAGCGCGAGCGCCAGCCCGACGCCGATGATCAGCAGCCGGTAGGCCGGGTAGTACAGGCCCGGCAGCAGCTCCACCGGCCCGGACAGCGCCGCCGGCGCCGACAGCGGCAGGTCGCTGCCCCAGACCATGCGCACGCCCTCGTTGATGATCAGGATCAGCGCGAAGGTGGCGAGCACCTGCGACAGGTGGTCGCGCGCGTAGAGCGAACGCAGCAGCGTCGTCTCCAGCACCATGCCGAACACCGCGGCCGCCGGGATCGCCAGCAGCACGCCGGCCACGAACGAGCCGGTCAGCTCGACGAACCAGGCCGCGAGGAACGCGCCGACCATGTACAGCGAGCCGTGCGCGAGGTTGATCATGTCCATGATCCCGAACACCAGCGTGAGGCCGGCGGCGAGCAGGAACAGCATCAGGCCGAACTGCAGGCCGTTCAGCGACTGTTCGAGCAGGAGAAGTCCGGACATGGGTCGGGAGATGCTTTAGGTCTAAAGCTTTCCGGGGATGCTAGCAGAAACGACGCGGCGCGCGGAGGACATCCCCGCGCGCCGCGCTTCGGACCGACCCGACGTCACCGGGCGGCCCGCTCGGCGCCGGTGCGCGTCGCACCGGCCGCGCCGATCACTGCATCTTGCAGTCCTGCACGTACGCGTCGCCGTGGTTCTTGAAGATCGGCTCGCCCAGCGTCTTGTTCACCAGCCGGCCCTGCGCGTCCTTGCCCACCACCCGCAGGTAGTAGTTCTGGATCGGGTACTGGTTGGTGTTGAACTTGAAGTCGCCGCGGACCGACTGGAACTTGGCGGCCTTCAGGGCCTTGCGGACCGCGTCCTTGTCCTCGATCTTGCCCTTGACCTCGCGGACCGCCGAGTCGATCAGCTGGGCCGCGTCGTAGCCCTGCGAGGCGTAGACGCTCGGGAGCCGCTTGTATTCCTTCTCGAACTCGGCGACGAACTTCTTGTTCGCGGCGTTCGGCAGGTCGAGCGCCCAGTGCGCGGTGTCGAAGGTGCCGAGCATCGCGTCGCCGACCGGCCGGATGATGTCCTGGTCCGCGCCGAAGCCCGGCTGCAGCAGGGCCATGTCCTTGGACAGGCCGGCGCCCACGAACTGCTTGATGAAGTTGATGCCCATGCCGCCGGGCAGGAAGGTGTAGACCGCGTCCGGCTTGGCGGCGCGCACCTCGGCGAGCTCGGCCGAGTAGTCGAGCTGGCCGAGCTTGGTGTAGACCTCGCCGGCGACCTGGCCCTTGAAGTAGCGCTTGAAGCCCGCGAGCGAGTCCTTGCCGGCCTGGTAGTTCGGCGCGATCAGGTAGACCTTCTTGAAGCCCTTGTTGGTCGCGTTCTGGCCGGCGGCCTCGTGGTACGCGTCGTTCGGCCAGGACACCGCGAAGAAGTACGGGTTGCAGTCCTTGCCGGCGAGCGGCGACGGGGCGGCGTTCGGGCTGATGTAGAAGGTCTTGCTGTCGAAGGCCTCCGGCACCGCGGCCAGCATGATGTTGGAGAACACCACGCCGGTCATGAAGTCGACGCGGTCGCGCTTGATGTTCTTCTCGAACAGCTGCTTGGCGACGTCGGGCTTGAACTGGTCGTCGGCGACCATCACGTCGGCGGGCAGGCCGCCGAGCTTGCCGCCGTTGAGCTTGACGGCCAGCAGGAAGGCGTCGCGGATGTCGACGCCGAGGGCGGCCGACGGGCCCGACAGGGTGCTGACGAAGCCGATCTTGACCTTGTCGGCGGCGGCGGCCGGCCCGCCGAGCAGCAGCCCGGCGGCAAGTGCGGCGGCGAGGAACGGGCTCGAGGCGGTGCGCATCGGGGGGATCTCCAGGCAGGTGCGGAGCGGCCGGGCGGCCGCGACGGGCCCGATTATGGCAGCGCCCCCGCCCGCGCGGGAGGCCCCTGCGCCTATCATCGGGGCTCGACGCGTCCCCGGAGCCGGGCCGCGCGCTGGAGACATTCGCCGATGACCGCCACCGCACGCCTGATCCGCCACCACGACGTCGGCGTGATCGAGCTCGACAATCCGCCCGTCAACGCGCTCGCCCTGGGGCTGCGCGTCGGGCTCGAGGCCAGCCTGGAGGCGGCGCTGGGCGACCCCTCGATCGCGGCCATCGTCCTCGCCGGCGGCGGGCGCATGTTCTGCGGCGGCGCCGACCTGCGCGAATTCAACACGCCCGCGGCCGCGCAGCCGCCCTTCACCGGCGAGCTGCGCGCGCGGATGGACCGCTCGCCCAAGCCCATCGTCGCCGCCATCCACGGCAGCGCGCTCGGCGGCGGGCTCGAGATGGCGCTGGCCTGCCACTACCGCGTGGCCGCGCCCGGCACGCAGCTCGGGCTGCCCGAGGTCCGCCGGGGGCTGCTGCCCGGAGGGGGCGGCACGCAGCGACTGCCGAGGCTGGTCGGCGTGCCGACCGCACTGCGCATGATCGTCACGGGCGATACCGTCGACGCGGCGGGCGCCAAGGCGATCGGACTGGTCGACGAGGTGAGCGAGGGCGACGTGCGCGCCGCCGCCATCGCCTTCGCCCGCGCCGCCGCCGCGCGCGGCGGCCAGCATCCGGTGGCCGCCGCGCGCGAGGCGCGCCTCGACGACGCCGACGCCTTCTTCGCCGCCGAGCGCGCCCGGGTGAAGGCCGAGTCGCGCGGCCTCGAGGCGCCCCTCGAATGCCTCGCCTGCGTCGAGGCCGCGACGCGCCTGCCGTTCGACGAGGGCCTGGCCTTCGAGCGCTCGCGCTTCCGCGTGCTGGTCGAGGGCACGCAGTCGAAGGCGCTGCGCCACCTGTTCTTCGCCGAGCGCGCCGCGGCGCGCATCCCCGGCATCCCCGAGGACCAGGCGACGCGCCCGCTGCGCACCGTCGGCGTGATCGGCGCCGGCACGATGGGCGGCGGCATCGCGATGAGCCTGGCGAACGCGGGGCTCGAGGTGGTGCAGCTCGAGACCACCCAGGCCGCGCTCGACCGCGGCCGCGCCACGATGTCGCGCAACTGGGCGGGCACGGTCGCCAAGGGCCGGCTCTCGCAGGACGAGATGGACCGGCGCCTGGCGCGGGTGCGCGGCACGCTGCGCTACGAGGACCTGGCCGACGCCGACCTGGTGATCGAGGCGGTCTTCGAGGACATGGCGGTCAAGCGCGAGGTCTTCGGCCGGCTGGACGCGGTCTGCCGCCCCGGCGCCATCCTCGCGTCGAACACCTCGCGACTCGACATCGACGAGATCGCACGCAGCACCTCGCGCCCGCAGGACGTGATCGGCCTGCACTACTTCTCGCCGGCCAACGTGATGCGACTGCTCGAGGTGGTGCGCGGCGCGGCGACCGCACCCGACGTGATCGCCACCGCCATGGCCTTCGGACGCACGACCGCGAAGCTGCCGGTGCTGGTCGGCAACTGCGACGGCTTCGTCGGCAACCGGATGCTGTCGGCCTATGTCCGCGAGGCGGGCTTCCTGCTCGAGGAGGGCGCGAGTCCGGCGCAGGTCGACGGCGCGCTGCAGCGCTTCGGCCTGGCGATGGGTCCGTTCCGCATGGGCGACCTGGCCGGCCTCGACATCGGCTGGGCCGGCCGCAAGCGGCAGGCCGCGACGCGCCCGAAGCACCTGCGCTACAGCCGCGTCGCCGACCGGATCTGCGAGCTCGGACGCTTCGGCCAGAAGACCGGTGCCGGCTGGTACCGCTACGAGGACGGCAGCCGCACGCCGATCCCGGACCCCGAGATCGAACGGATCATCGCCGAGTGCGCCGCCGAGGCCGGCATCGCGCGCCGCACGATCGCCGACCAGGAGATCGTCGAGCGCACGATGTACGCGCTGGCGAACGAAGGCGCGAAGATCCTCGCCGAGGGCGTCGCGCTGCGCGCCTCCGACATCGACCTCGTCTACGTGAACGGCTACGGCTTCCCCGCCTACCGCGGCGGGCCGATGCATTTCGCCGACACCATCGGCCTGAAGGAAGTGGCCGAGCGTGTCGTGCAGTTCCACGCCGCGCACGGCGACTGGTGGGCCCCGGCGCCGCTGCTGCTCGAGCGCGCCGCCGCGGGCCGCGGATTCAACGACAAGGAGTGACCATGACCGACGCAGTGATCGTCTCGACCGCCCGCACCCCGATCGGCAAGGCCCATCGCGGCGCCTTCAACGCCACCACCGGCCCGACGCTGGGCGCGCACGTGATCGCGCACGCCGTGAAGCGCGCCGGCGTCGACCCGGCCGAGGTCGAGGAGGTGATCCTGGGCGTGGGCCGCCCCGAGGGCAGCACCGGCGGCAACGTCGCGCGCCAGAGCGCGATCAAGGCCGGCCTGTCGGTCGGCTCCACCGGCTCGGTGATCAGCCGCGCCTGCGGCTCCGGCCTGAACGCGATCGCGGCGGCCGCCCACCGCGTGATCGTCGACCGCGTGCCGATCGTGGTGGCCGGCGGCATGGAGTCGATCAGCCTCACGGTCAACGACAAGACCAACACCTTCATGGCCCGCGACCCGTGGGTGCTCGAACACAAGCCCTCGCTGTACGACACCATGATCCAGACCGCCGAGACGGTCGCCAAGCGCTACGGCATCGCCCGCGAGGTACAGGACCAGTACGGCGCGCGCAGCCAGCAGCGCGTGGCCGCCGCGCTGGCCGCCGGCCGCTTCGACGCCGAGGTCGTGCCGCTGACCACGATGAAGGCGATCACCAACAAGGACACCAACGAGACGCTGATGCAGGAAGTCACCCTGCAGCACGACGAGGGCATCCGCGGCGACACCACCTACGAGGGCGTGTCCAAGCTCAAGCCGGTCGTCGAGGGCGGCAGCATCACCGCGGGCAACGCGAGCCAGCTGTCGGACGGCGCGTCGGCCTGCGTGGTCATGGACGGCAAGCTCGCGGAGCAGCGCGGCCTGCAGCCGCTCGGCATCTTCCGCGGCTTCGCGACCGCCGGCTGCGAGCCGGACGAGATGGGCATCGGCCCGGTGTTCGCCGTGCCGCGCCTGCTCGAGCGGGCCGGCCTGAAGGTGTCCGACATCGGACTGTGGGAGCTGAACGAGGCGTTCGCGGTGCAGGTGCTCTACTGCCGCGACCGGCTCGGCATCCCCGACGAGCGCCTGAACGTCGACGGCGGCGGCATCGCGGTCGGCCATCCGTTCGGCATGTCGGGCGCGCGGCTGGTCGGCCATGCGCTGATCGAAGGCAAGCGCCGCGGCGTGAAGTACGTGGTGGTGACCATGTGCATCGCCGGCGGGATGGGCGCGGCGGGGCTGTTCGAGGTGGCGTGAAGCTCTCCGGCATCCCCTTCGGCACCACCGACTGGTCCGCGGTCGAGCGCACCGAGCACCGCGGCGAGCGCGGCGTCGCGCACTGGCGCACTCGGCACTTCGGCGACATCCGCGTGCGGATGGTCGAGTACTCGGCCGGCTACCTCGCCGACCACTGGTGCGAGAAGGGGCACATCCTGCTGTGCCTGGCGGGCCGGCTCGACACCGAGCTCGCGGACGGCCGCCGCTTCGTGCTGACCCCGGGCACGAGCTACCAGGTGGCCGACGGCGCCGAGCCGCACCGCTCGTCGACGGACGAGGGCGCGACGCTCTTCATCGTCGACTGATCGGCGCGGCGCGGCCCGGCGGAGCACGCCGCGCCGCGCCCGGGCCGCGCGCTCAGCCCCGCTCCGACTCGCCCTTCGGCTTCTTCGCCGCGAACGGGTACGCGCTGCCGCCCTTGCCCTTGGGCGGCACCTTCAGCGAGATCAGCATCGTCGCGGCGAGCGTGACCACGGTGAAGACCAGCGACCAGGAGACCGGGATCTTGTAGAGGTCGATCAGCAGCATCTTGGTGCCGATGAACACCAGCACGATCGCCAGGCCGTAGGACAGCAGGTGGAAGCGCTCGTGCATGCCGGCGAGCAGGAAGTACATCGCGCGCAGGCCCAGGATCGCGAACACGTTCGAGGTCAGCACGATGAACGGATCGGTGGTGATCGCGAAGATCGCCGGGATCGAGTCGACCGCGAACACCAGGTCGACGATGCCGATCAGCACGATCACGACGAGCAGCGGCGTGGCCATCTTCACGCCGTTCACCACGGTGAAGAAGCGCTCGCCGTCGTAGTTCGGCGAGATCTTGAACTTGCGGTTGATCCACTTCAGCGCCGGGTTCGAGCCGAGGTCGGGCTCCTGCCCGGCCGCCCACCACATCTTCACGCCGGTGAAGACCAGGAAGGCGCCGAACACGTAGAGGATCCAGTGGAACTGCGTGATCAGCCAGGCGCCCACCAGGATCATGCCGGCGCGCATCACGAGCGCGCCGAGGATGCCGATCATCAGCACCCGCTTCTGGAACTCGGCGGGTACGGCGAAGTACGTGAACACCATCAGGAACACGAAGATGTTGTCGACCGCGAGCGCCTTCTCGACGAGGTAGCCGGTGATGAACTCCAGCGCCTTGGCGTCGGCCATCGCGGAGACGGCGGCATCGGTCGAGGTGCCGCCGAGGTACCACCACAACCAGCCGACGAAGCAGAACGAGACCGCGACCCAGAGGATCGACCAGATGCCCGCCTCGCGCATCGTGACCGCGTGGGCACCCTGCTTGTTGAGGGCGAAGAAGTCGATCGCGAGCGCGATGACGACGAAGATCGCGAACAGCGACCACAGCAGCGGCGTGCCGATGGAGATCATCAGAGGAAGGACCTTTTCGGCCGCCGTGGCGGGCGGCAAGCGGTGGACGTAGGTCCTCCGCTGGTCTTGCCGTCCGACGTGCGCAGGGCGCGTCGGATCGCGGGCACCGGATGACCGGCCGATCGCCACATCGGCCGGCATCGTATTGACGATGCCGCGGCAGCGGGATCGGGAGATCCCTGCCGGCTACTCCCCGGGAGAGGAACCCGGATTGGAGCCGGACCGGTCGGGACCGTCAACGAAGGCCTGCCCGGCGTAGGGATTTGGCGCCCGGGCGGCGCCGACGGCGCGACCCCTCGGGCCTGGCGCCCCGCCGCTCAGCGCACCCCGAGCGGCACGCCCGCCGCGAGCGCCGTCAGCAGCACGACGTGAAGTCCCACGGTCAGCCACAGCATCGTCCGGAAGAACGGCTTGCGGGTCTTGTGGCGCAGCAGCCGCTGCGCGAGCAGCGCGCCGGGCCAGCCGCCGACCAGCGCGAGCCAGTGGAGCGTGCGCTCGGGCGTGCGGCGCGCGCCGCGCATGGCCGCCTGCTTGTCGCGCGCATAGACCGCGAAGGTGACGACGCTCGCGACGAGGTAGGCCAGGGCCAGCCCCCCCCAGGCCGAGCCGCTCACGCCGGGCGGCCGTCCGCGTGCAGAGCGAGGATGTCGGCGATCGCGCGGTTCAGCGGCGTCGGCACGCCCGCTACCCGCCCGAGTTCGACCACGGCGCCCGCGAGCCAGCGCACCTCCAGGCGGTTGCCGCGCTCCAGGTCGTGGTGCATCGACGAGGTCATCGCCGGCGACACGTCGTCGGCGAGCTTCAGGCGCACCGCGGCGTAGTCCTCGGGCAGGTCCACGCCGTGTGCACGACCGACCGCCACCACTTCGGCCATGACGTCGTGCAGGAAGGCGCGGGTCTGCGGCTGCTCGCGGATCGGCCCGATCGTGCGGCGGATCGTGGTGGTCGTGCCCGAGAGGCCGGCGAGGAACACGAACTTCTGCCAGATCTCGCGCTGGATCGCGGTCGACAGCTCGGCCTTGATGCCGCCCGCGGTGCAGGCCGCGAGGAAGGCCTCGGCGCGCGGCGTACGGGCACCGTCGAACTCGCCGAACACCAGGCGCTGCATCGGGCCGGTCTGGCGGATGGTGCCGGGCCGGTCGATGGTCGCGGCGATGTAGCCCACGCCGCCCATCACCCGCGCGTCACCGAACGCGGCGCGCAGCGGCGGATCCTTGAGCACGCCGTTCTGGAAGGACACCACCGCGCTGTGCGGGCCCATCAGCGGGCGGATCCGCTCGATGGCGGACTCGGTGTCCCAGAGCTTGACGCAGAGCATCACAAGATCGACCGGTCCGATGGTGGCCGGGTCGTCGGTGGCCTGCACCTGCGGCAGGTGCATCGGCTCGGGACCTTCGATGCGCAGGCCGTCCGCACGCAGCGCCTGCAGGTGCGCGCCCCGGGCGATGAAGTGGACGTCCGCGAGTCCGCCCAGAACCAGCCGGGCGCCGAAATAGCCGCCCAGCCCGCCGGTCCCCATCACCGCGATCCGCATCACCGGACTGTCCGACTCAGCGCGGGAGGTCGCTCGATCCCATGAGGAACGCATCCACCGACTGCGCCGCCTGGCGGCCCTCGCGGATCGCCCACACCACCAGCGACTGCCCGCGGCGCATGTCGCCGGCGGCGAACACCTTGGGCACGTTGGTCGCATAGCTCTTCTCGCCGTCGGTCGTCGCGCGGGCGTTGCCGCGGCCGTCCTTGTCGACGCCGAAGGCGTCGAGCACCGAGGCCACCGGCGCGACGAAACCCATCGCGAACAGCACCAGCTCGGCCGGGACCTCCTGCTCGCTGCCCGCCACCTCGACCATGCGCATCTGGCCGGTCGCCTCGTCGCGCTTCCATTCGACGCGTGCGGTGACCAGCGCGCGGACGTTGCCCTGCTCGTCGCCGCGGAATTCCTTGGTGGTGATCGCCCAGTCGCGCTCGCAGCCTTCCTCGTGCGAGGAGGACGTGCGCATCTTGCTCGGCCAGTACGGCCAGGTCAGCGCCTTGTTCTCCTGCTCCGGCGGCTGCGGCATCAGTTCGTACTGGGTGACGCTCGCCGCCCCGTGACGGTTGCTGGTGCCGACGCAGTCGCTGCCGGTGTCGCCGCCGCCGATCACGACGACGTGCCGGCCGGTGGCCTTGATCTGGCCCGCGACCTCGTCACCGGCCACCGTGCGGTTCTGCTGGGGCAGGAACTCCATCGCGAAGTGGATGCCCTTGAGCTCGCGCCCGGGCACCGGCAGGTCGCGCGGCTGCTCGGCGCCGCCGGTCAGCAGCACGGCGTCGAATTCCTTGGACAGCGTCTCGGGCGAGACGGTCTCCTTGGCGAGGTTCGGGATGTGCGACGGCGGCGGCGCGGTGCCGACGAAGACACCGGTGCGGAACCGCACGCCCTCGGCCTTCATCTGCTCGACGCGCCGGTCGATGTGCGACTTCTCCATCTTGAAGTCGGGGATGCCGTAGCGCAGCAGCCCGCCGATGCGGTCGTTCTTCTCGAACAGCGTCACGTCGTGGCCGGCGCGCGCGAGCTGCTGCGCGGCGGCCATGCCGGCCGGACCGGAGCCGATCACGGCGACCTTCTTGCCGGTCCTGGCGGCCGGCGGCTGCGGCACGACCCAGCCCTCTTCCCAGCCCTTGTCGATGATCGCGTGCTCGATCGACTTGATGCCGACCGGGTCGCTGTTGATGTTCAGCGTGCAGGCGGCCTCGCACGGTGCCGGGCACACGCGACCGGTGAATTCGGGGAAGTTGTTCGTCGAGTGCAGGACCTCGAGCGCCTGCTTCCAGTCCTGGCGGAACACCAGGTCGTTCCAGTCGGGAATGATGTTGTTGACCGGACAGCCGCTCTGGCAGAACGGGATGCCGCAGTCCATGCAGCGTGCGCCCTGCTTCGACGCGGCCGCGTCGTCCAGGTGGAGCACGAACTCCTTCCAGTGCTTCAGGCGTGCCTGCGGCGGCTCCGCCGCTTCGGACAGCCGCTGGAACTCGAGGAAACCGGTGACCTTGCCCATCGTCGTCTCTTTCTCAGGTTCGGTTCGGGCCGTCAGGCCGTCTGCTTGGCGATGGCGCGCGCGGCGGCCATCTCGCCCAGTGCGCGCCGGTACTCGGTCGGGAACACCTTGGTGAACTTGCCGCGCGCGTTCGTCCAGTCGGACAGCAGCTCCTTCGCGCGGAAGCTGCCGGTGTGGCGGAAGTGCGTCTCGACCAGGCGCTTGAGGATCACCTCGTCGGCCTCGCCCTCGCCGCCGCGGCGCACCGCGTGCCAGACCGACTGCGGCACGCCCGCAGCCTGCTCCTTGGCGGTCATGACCGGCTCGAGGCTGACCATCGAGGTGTTGCAGTGGCGCTTGAAGTCGCCCGCCGGGTCGTAGACGTAGGCGACGCCGCCCGACATGCCGGCCGCGAAGTTGCGCCCGGTGCCGCCGAGCACGACGACGGTGCCGCCGGTCATGTACTCGCAGCCGTGGTCGCCGGTGCCCTCGACGACCGCGATCGCGCCGGAATTGCGCACCGCGAAGCGCTCGCCGGCGACGCCGTTGAAGTAGGCCTCGCCCTCGATCGCGCCGTACAGCACGGTGTTGCCGACGATGATGTGCTCGGGGCCGAAGCCGCGGAAGTCGTTCGCGCAGCGCACGATGACCCGGCCGCCCGACAGGCCCTTGCCGACGTAGTCGTTGCCCTCGCCCACCAGGTCGAAGGTGATGCCGCGCGCGAGGAACGCCCCGAAGCTCTGGCCCGCGGTGCCGTTGAACTGCACGTGGATCGTGTCGTCGGGCAGGCCCTCGTGCGTATGACGCCGCGCCACCCGGCCCGAGAGCATCGCGCCGACAGTGCGGTTCACGTTGCGGATGGCCTGGATGAAGCTGACCTTCTCGCCGCGCTCGATCGCCGCCGTCGATTTCTCGATCAGCTGGTGGTCCAGCGCGCGGTCCAGGCCGTGGTCCTGCACGTCGACCGCGTAGCGCGCGACGTCGCCGGGCATGGCGGGCGAGTGGAAGATGCGCGTGAAGTCGAGGCCGCGCGCCTTCCAGTGCCTGATCCCGGACTTGGTGTCGAGCAGGTGCGTGGCGCCGATCATGTCGTCGAAGCGGCGCACGCCGAGCTGCGCCATGATCGCGCGCGCTTCCTCGGCGACGAAGAAGAAGTAGTTCACGACATGCTCGGGCTTGCCCGCGAACTTCGCGCGCAGCACCGGATCCTGCGTGGCCACGCCCACCGGGCAGGTGTTCAGGTGGCACTTGCGCATCATGATGCAGCCCTCGACGACCAGCGGCGCGGTCGCGAAGCCGAACTCGTCGGCACCGAGGATCGCGCCGATCACGACGTCGCGGCCGGTCTTCATCTGACCGTCGGCCTGGATGCGCACGCGCCCGCGCAGCCGGTTCAGCACCAGCGTCTGCTGCGTCTCGGCCAGCCCCAGCTCCCAGGGCGTGCCGGCGTGCTTGATGGACGACAGCGGCGAGGCGCCGGTGCCGCCGTCGTGACCGGCGATCACGATGTGGTCCGACTTGGCCTTGGCCACGCCCGCGGCGACCGTGCCCACGCCCACCTCGGAGACCAGCTTCACCGAGATCGAGGCGCTCGGGTTGCAGTTCTTCAGGTCGTGGATGAGCTGCGCGAGGTCCTCGATCGAATAGATGTCGTGGTGCGGCGGCGGCGAGATCAGGCCCACCCCCGGCACCGAGAAGCGCAGCTTCGCGATGTACTCGGACACCTTGTGGCCGGGCAGCTGGCCGCCCTCGCCGGGCTTGGCGCCCTGCGCCATCTTGATCTGGATCTGGTCGGCGCTCGACAGGTACTCGGCGGTGACGCCGAACCGGCCGGAGGCGACCTGCTTGATCTTCGAGCGCAGCGAATCGCCGTCCTTCAGCGCGATGTCCGCCTCGATGACGTCGCGGCCGAGCAGCGACGCGAGCGTGTCGCCCGTCTTGATCGG
>RPRK01000146.1 GCA_003818495.1 Burkholderiales bacterium | reverse complement strand
CGCCGAGTTCATCGACGGCGCCGAGGAGCTCGCCGCCCTCGAGTCCGAGGTGGCCGGCCACATCGAGGCGATGCTGCAGAGCCTGGTCATCGACACCGAGAACGACCACAACAGCGAGGGCACGGCCCGCCGGGTGGCGCGCATGTACATCGACGAAGTGTTCAAGGGCCGCTACGTGCCGATGCCCCGTGTCACCGAGTTCCCGAACGCCGAGCGGCTCAACGAGCTGATGATCATCGGCCCGATGACGGTCCGCAGCGCCTGTTCGCACCACCTCGTGCCGATCCTGGGCAAGCTGTGGATCGGCGTGCTGCCGACCGCGGGCTCGAGGCTGATCGGCCTGTCGAAGTACGCGCGGATCGCCGACTGGATGATGAGCCGCCCGCAGATCCAGGAGGAGGCGGTGATCCAGCTCGCCGACCTGCTCGAAGCTCGCCTGCAGCCGGCGGGGCTGGCCCTGGTGCTCGAGGCCGACCACTTCTGCATGCAGTGGCGCGGCGTGAAGGACGCCGAGCCGCACATGACCAACAGCGTGATGCGCGGCGCCTTCCTCGAGAACGCCTCGCTGCGCCGGGAGTTCCTGCAGCTGATGCGGCCCTGAAGCCGTGGCGCGGCCCCCCGGGTGCGCGCCTTTGCTAGAATGCGCGCCTGCCGCGGGTGTAGTTCAATGGTAGAACGGCGGCTTCCCAAGCCTCAGACACGGGTTCGATCCCCGTCACCCGCTCCAGTCTTTCGCCGTGCAGACCCCGACCGCGGGGCCCCGCACCGGCCGGCGCCGTGAGCGCGCCGCCCCCGTCCGCCTTATCCGGCTCATCTGCCTTATCCGTCGTGACCGCCCCGCTGCCGCGCCTGCACGAGGATGCGCGGCTCATCGTCGTCGACAAGCCTCCCGGGCTGCTCGTGCACCGCAGCGCGCTCGATGCGCACGAGCACGATTCGGTCGTCGACCGGGTGGGCCTCGAGACCGGCGCGCGACCCTGGCCGGTCCATCGGCTCGACAAGGGCACCTCGGGCGCGCTCGTGCTGGCGCGAGACGCCGAGGCCGCGCGCCGACTCGGTGCGGCCTTCGAGGCCGGAACCGTCGCCAAGCGCTACCTCGCGCTGGTGCGGGGCTGGCCGGCCGACGCGGGTCGCATCGACCATCCGCTCGCCCGGGATCCGGAGCGCGCGTCGGCCGGGCAGCCGACGCGACCCGCGGTCACCCGCTACGCGGTGATCCGGCGATTCGACTGGCCGTTCGCGGTCGACGACCGCCATCCGAGCACACGCTACGCCCTGATCGAGGCGATCCCGGAGACCGGTCGGCGCCATCAGATCCGACGTCACCTCAAGCACCTCGGACATCCGCTGGTGGGAGACGCGACCCACGGCAAGGGCGTGCACAACCGGGCCGTGGCGGCCTGGCTGGGAGTGACCCGGCTGTGGCTGCACGCGGCCTCGATCGAACTGCCGCATCCGGACGACGGCCGTCCGCTGCATGTCGCCGCGCCACCGGGGCCGCATTGGACGCGGCTGCTCGAAGGGTCGGCCGAAGAACGGTGATCAGGCGTCGCCGTGGTGATTCCGGTACCGGCGCCGGCGGGGCCGTGCGGGCCCGGTTACGATGCCCGCACGGGTGGCGATCGCGCCCCCCGCGTCGCGGGCCCATCCGGCCCGGCCGCCGTACACGGGCCCATCCGGCCCATCGCCTAGGACACCGCACGTGCTCAATCCCTGGATGGTCCCGCTGACGATGACGAGCGCGAACGTGATCGCGCTGCGCACGTGGATGATGGTCCCGCTCGAAGGTCGGCAGACGGACTGGCAGCGTCGCGAGGCCGCGCGGATGGTCGACGAGAAGGTCGAGGCGGTGCGCGAGGCTCAGGCCGAGGCGCTCGCGCTCGCATGGAAGATGTGCTTCACGCCCTGGGCCGTGTGGGGGCCGCTCGCCGGCCGCAGCCTCCCGCAGGCGATGGCGAGCGCGACCGACTCGATGGTACGGCCGTTCAACCGGCGCGCCGTCGGCAACGCGAAGCGCCTGCAGGCGCGTGCGATGCAGCCGGCGCTGGCTGCATGGACCGCGCTGCCGGCGTTCGCGCTGGCGGCACCCGATGCCGCCGCGGTGATCCCGATCTCGCGCGGCCGCCGGCGGCGCGCCGCCTGAGGGCGCTCACCCGGGACGAGCACCCGGGAGCGCGGCTCAGCCCTTGGCCGGAGGCGCCGGGTAGGCGCGCCACATCTGCGAATCGTCGATGCCGCCCTTGCCCTGCGCGGACAGCGACAGGAACAGCTGGTGCGCGGCCGCCGACATCGGCAAGGGGAACTTCAGGTCCTGCCCGGTATCGAGCACCAGGCCGAGGTCCTTGACGAAGATGTCGACCGCGCTCTTGGTGGGCGGCGCCTCCTCGAGCGCACGCGGTCCGCGGTCGTTCATCATCCAGCTCGACGCGGCGCTGTTCGTGTAGACCTCGAGCAGCTTCTCGGGGTCGAGGCCGGCGCGCTTGCCGAGCGCGAGCGCCTCGCCGAGCACGGCGAGGTGCACGCCGGCGAGGAGCTGGTTGATGGTCTTGACCGTCGAGCCGGCACCGAGCTCGGCACCGAAGTCGTAGACGAAGCGGCCCATCGCGTCGAGCAGCGGACGCACCCGCGCCACCGCGTCGGGTGCACCGGAGACCATGATCGACAGCGTGCCGTCGCCCGAGCGCAGCACGCCGCCGGAGACCGGCGCGTCGACGACCGCGAGGCCGCGTGCGGCCATCCGCTCCCCGAACGACGCGATGAACGAGGCGGGGACGGTCGCGCACTGCACGAGCACGCCGCCCGGCGCCATGCCCTCGACGGCGCCGTCCGGTCCGAGCACGGCCGACTCGACCTGCGCGGCGTTCACGACGAAGGTGACCACCGCATCGGCGCCCGCGGCCGCCTCGCGCGCGGTCGGCGCGCCGCGTCCGCCCGCGGCGACCAGCTCGTCCCGCGCGCTGACGCGCGGGTCGAAGCCGGTCACCTCGAAGCCGCGGTTGACCAGGTTCCGTGCCGCCGCGGCGCCCATCGCGCCGAGACCGATCATCGCGATCTTCATGGTGTGTCCCCGTCCTTGTGGGCCGCTCCGGGCCGATCGTCCGCGGCCGGGCGGCCGCACCGGCCGAGACTCTACCGCAGCTACTGCAGGTCGATCAGCGTGCGCACGTGCTGCTCGACGCTGCGGGCCAGCGCGGGGAGCGCGTAGCCGCCCTCGAGCACCGACACGATGCGCCCCTCGCACCACTCGTCCGCGACCGCGACCAGCTGCTTCGTGACCCATCCGTAGTCGGCATCGGTCCAGCCGAGGTGGCTCATGTCGTCCTCGCGGTGCGCATCGAAGCCGGCCGAGACGAACAGCATCTGCGGGCGGAAGTCGCGCAGCGCCGGCAGCCAGCGCGAGGTGACCGCCTCGCGCAGCGCGATGCCGTCGGAGTAGGGCGCGAGCGGCACGTTGCACATGTTCGGGCCGAGCGCCTCCTCGCCGTTGAACGGGTAGAGGCGCGACTGGAAGGTCGACACCATCAGCACCCGTTCGTCGCCGGCGAAGATGTTCTCGCTGCCGTTGCCGTGGTGCACGTCGAAGTCGATCAGCGCGACCCGCTCCAGGCCGAGCACGTCGAGCGCATGACGGATGCCGACCGCGACGTTGTTGAAGAAGCAGAAGCCCATCGCGGCGCCGCGCTCGGCATGGTGGCCGGGCGGGCGGATGTTGCAGAACGCGCGGGTGAACCCGCCGCGCGCGACCAGCTCGGTCGCCAGCACCGCCGCCCCGGCCGCGTGGAGTGCGGCGGTGGCGGTGTGCGGGTTCATCGCGGTGTCGGGGTCGACCTGCACGTAGCCGCTGGTCGGTGCCTTCGACAGCAGCTCGGCGACGTACAGCGCGTCGTGCGCCCGGCCGAGCTGCTCGCGGGTCGCCTGCGGCGCGTCGAAGCTCTCCATGAAGTCGAGCACGCCGCGCATCAGCAGCCGGTCCGCGATCACCGACACGCGGTCCGGGCACTCGGGATGGCCCTCGCCCATGTCGTGGCGGGTCGAGCTGATGTGCGAGATGTAGGCGGCTTTCATCGTCCGTCCGGGCCGTCGTATGGTCCCGGGTCTCCTGCGGCCGATTCTAGCGCCGCCCGTGCCCGGCGCCCGCGGACGAGCCCGGCGCTGCTTGACCGGCATCAAGCCGGTATCGTGCTCTGCCCGTACACTCGCGGCCACCGCGGCGGACGATCCGCGTCGCCGCGAGGCCCGATCCATGCCCCCGCGGCCCGACCGAGCCGCGCGAGGCCCGAACGCAGCGAGCCATGCCGACCTCTCCGATGCCCTCGTCGTCTCCCGATCCGGTGCCTGTGCCGGCCACCGCAGCCGCGGCGGGCACGACGCCCGGGCGCGACCTGTTCGCGCCGCTGATGGCGGCGGCACGCCTGCTGCCCGCATTGCCCACGGCGGTGGCCCACCCGTGCAGCGAGGCCGCGCTGCAGGCCGCGCACGAGGCGGCGCTCGACGGTCTCATCGTGCCGATCCTGGTCGGTCCGGTCGGGCGCCTGCGCGCGCTCGCGGCGGGGCTCGGCATCGACCTGTCCGCCTATCGGGTCGTCGACGTGCCGCACAGCCACGCGGCGGCGGCCGCCGCGGTCGCGCTGGTGCGTGCCGGCGAGGCCGAGCTGCTGATGAAGGGGAGCCTGCACACCGACGAGCTGCTCGAGGCGGTCGTCGACCGCGAACTCGGGCTGCGCACCGGGCGGCGGCTGTCCCACGTGTTCCTGATGGACGTGCCCGCCTACCCGAAGCTGCTGATGATCACCGACGCCGCGATCAACATCGTGCCGGACCTCGAGACCAAGCGCGACATCTGCCAGAACGCGATCGACCTGGCGCGTGCGATCGGGCTGGCGCGGCCCAAGGTGGCCATCCTGTCGGCGGTCGAGACGGTCAACCCCAAGATGCCCTCGACGACCGATGCCGCCTCGCTGTGCAAGATGGCCGACCGCGACCAGATCACCGGCGGCGTGCTCGACGGTCCGCTCGCGATGGACAACGCGATCAGCGCCGAGGCGGCCCGGGTCAAGGGCATCCGGTCCGAGGTCGCCGGCGATCCGGACGTGCTGCTGATGCCCGACCTCGAGGCCGGCAACATCCTCGCCAAGCAGCTGACCTTCATGGCGGGCGCCGACGCCGCCGGCGTCGTGCTCGGGGCCCGGGTGCCGATCGTGCTGACCAGCCGCGCGGACAACGTGCGCGCACGCCTCGCCTCCTGCGCCGTCGCCCTCCTGCTGGCGCACGCGCGCCGCGCGGCCGCCGGGCGGGCCATCGCGTGAGCGCCGCGCCACCGGTGGTGCTGGTGCTGAACGCGGGCTCGTCGAGCCTGAAGTTCCGCACCTACGGGCTCGACGGGGGCCGCCTCGAGCAGGAGCTGTCCGGCCAGATCGAGGGCATCGGCGGACGCGCGCGGCTGCGTGCGACGGCGGCGGACGGTGTCGGCGTCGCGGACCGGATGCTCGCCGGTGACGATCTGGCGACCGACGCATCGACCGACGCATCGACCGATGCATCGACCGATGCAAAGATCGATGCGCCGACCGCGCTCGCGGTGCTGGTGCGGTGGCTCGGCGCGCGCCTCGCCGGACGGCGCATCGCGGCGATCGGCCACCGCGTCGTGCACGGCGGCACGCGCCACGCCGAACCCGTCAGGGTGGACGACGCGGTGCTCGCCGATCTCGAGGCGCTGGTGCCGCTAGCACCGCTGCATCAGCCGCACAACCTCGCCCCGATCCGCGCGCTCGCCGTGTCCTGGCCGGACGTGCCGCAGGTCGCCTGCTTCGACACCGCGTTCCATCGCACGCAGCCGCCCGAGGCCGAGCTGTTCGCGCTGCCGCTGGAGTACCGCGATGCCGGCGTGCGCCGCTACGGCTTCCACGGCCTGTCGTACGAATCCATCGCCGACCGGCTGCCGGTCGTGGCCCCGGCGGCGGCGGCCGGCCGCACGATCGTCGCGCACCTGGGCGCCGGCGTCTCGATGTGCGCGCTGCAGGGCGGACGCAGCGTGGCGACCACCATGGGCTTCACCGCGCTGGACGGCTGCATCATGGGCACGCGCTGCGGGACGATCGATCCCGGCGTCGTGCTGTGGCTGGCCCGCGAGCGCGGCCTGTCGGTCGACGAGATCGAGCGGCTGCTGTATCGCGAGTCGGGCCTGCTCGGCCTGTCCGGGCTGTCGGCCGACATGCGGGTGCTGCTCGCGAGCGACGCGCCGTCGGCGCGACTCGCGATCGACTGCTTCACCTACCGGATCGCGCGCGAAGCGGGCTCCCTCGTCTCGGCGCTGGGCGGGCTCGACGCCCTGGTCTTCACCGCGGGCATCGGCGAGCACAGCGCGCCGATCCGCGCGGCGATCTGCGCGCGCCTGGCATGGCTCGGCCTGGAGATCGACACGGCGGCCAACGCGGCCGGCGGCCCGTGCCTCACCGTGCCCGGCAGCCGGGTGAGCGCCTGGCGGATCCCGACCGACGAGGAAGGGCGGATCGCCGAGCGGACCGTCGGGCTGCTCAGCGGGGCAGCGCCTCCAGGGCACGATAGACCGAGGTAGCGAGCGTGGACAGGCGCTCGCGCTGCATCTCGCCGCTCAGCACGTAGCCCAGCCCGCGGTCGATCCAGTAGAACGACTGCACGTCGCCGGCCCGCTCGAAGCGGAACGCCGTGGCGGCGGTCTCGCCCTCGCCGCGCGACACGTACAGCGTGACCCGCAGACCCTGGGCATCCTGGTACATCAGCTGCGCGCTCGGTCCGCGCTCGCCCGGCAGCAGGCGGCCGCCGACCAGCTCGAAGCCCTCGGCGGTCAGGTCGGGCGCCGCGAGCTGCGTGCCGAGCCGCTTCGACAGCCATGCCACCAGATGACCGCGCTGGTCGCCCGAGACCTCGACCGGGTGCCGGACCTCCGGGACGTAGACGCCATGGGCGATCGTGGCCGCCCGCACGAAGCGGGGCGGCGACGACGGGTCGCCGGCCGCTGGGGCGACGCCGCCGAGCGCCGGTGCACCGGTGCCGCCGGTACCGCCGCTCGCGGCGCCGAGGGCGTCCGAAGGGCGGGGCGGCGCGCCGGTGCCGCCGGTCGCGATGCCCGCCGTGCGTGCCGGCTCGGCGGGCACGCTGACGCGGCCGGCCTGGAAGCCGAGCGCCGCGGCCCCGGCGATCACGACGACGGCCGCGACCGCCCGCCAGGCGGCATTCGCCGCCGGCCGGCGCGGGTCGCCCGCGCCGGGCGTCGGTCCGCCCGTGCCACCGCTGCCCGGCTGATCGACGGCCCGCGCCCGGGCGGCGGCGTGCGCGAGCGTGGCGCGCATCGACTCGGGCACCGGTTCGTCGAGCGCCTCGCGTCCGTGGGCCTCGAGCGCCTCGCGCTGCGCCCGCCATGCGGCCAGCGTCGCCGCCAGCGCGGGGTCTTCCCGCATGGCGGCCTCGATGGCTTCGGTGCGGGCGGCGTCCAGGCGGCCGTCGACCCAGCGGTGCAGCTCGTCGTCGGAGAAACCGGAGGCGGATTCGGTCATCGCGTCATTTCACCCTGTGCAGCCGGGGGGCGGCCCCCGGCGGTTCGTCCAGTTCGATCCGCAGCTGGGCGCGTGCGCGCGACAGCCGCGACATCACGGTCCCCACCGGCACGCCGAGGATCGTGGCGGCCTCGTCGTACGCGCAGTCCGCGACGCAGACCAGCAGCAGCACCTCGCGCTGCGCGAGCGGCAGCTGCATGAGTCCGCGCTCGATGTCGATCCGGAGCTGCACGGAGCGCGCCGCATCGGCCCGCGACGGCAGCGTCGCCTCGAGCGCGTCGTCGAGCGGCGCGGCGCCGTCGAGCGGGCGACGGGCGCGCACCTGGTCGACGAACAGGTTGTGCATCACCGACAGCAGCCACGCCCGCTGCCTCGAGGTCTCGGGCCAGCGCTCGAGCGCGCGGCAGGCGCGCTCGAGCGTGTCCTGCACCAGGTCGTCCGCGCGATGCACGTCACCGACCAGCAGCCGCGCATAGCGGCGCAGGCCGGGTACGTGCGCGATCAGCGTCTCAGGGTTTGGCGACACGCCAGGCATTGTTGAAGCCATCGCCGGTCCGGTCGCCGGGTTTCGTGTCCTTCACCCAGTGGTACACAGGCTTGCCCTTGAAGGCCCATTGACGGCTGCCGTCGTCGCGGGTCACGACCGACCAGTCGCCGGTGGGCGTGGCGCCGGCGTCCGCCTTGAGCGGCGGCCACAGCGCGGCGCACTGGCCATTGCAGACGCTCTTGCCGCTCCCGGCGGCGTCGCGATCGAAGGTGTAGAGCGTCATCCCGGTCGGACCGACGAACACGCCGTCCGAGGTCTTCGCGGGCGTGCCGCCGCCCATCATGCCGGTCATCGTGCCGCAGGCCCCCAGTGCCAGCGCGAGGGCCAGCGGGGTCAGTGTCCGGATCGGGTTCATCGTGGTGAGCTCCAGGTGCCGATGCACCGGACGCATCGCCCGGCGGGGCGCCGGGATCGGCTGCCCGAACCGTAGACGGATCGGCGGGGCGATTCATTCCATCCCGGCCGGATCGTTCGCGTCGCGGCCTCGCGGGGGGCGAGATTCACCGGGATGCCGACGCCGCGGCCGCCCGCCCCGCGGCGCGGGCCTGCAGCCAGGACAGCAGACCGGCCGCGTTCAGTCGGATGTCGAGTTCGAGCACCCGCCTGAGCTCGGCCGGCGCCAGCGGGCTGCCGTGGGCCGCCGCCTCGCCGAGCAGCAGCGCGTCCATGCCGCGCTCGAGCGCCGGCAGCAGTCGGGCCGGGTCCGCGCCCTCGTCGGCGAGCGCGGCGAGCGCGAGGGATTCGTAACGGTCGACCATCCGCAGCAGGCCCGCCCCGAGCCGCGGCACGTCCTCGACCTTGGACCAGTGGGTCAGGCAGACCGCGTCCGGACGCAGCGCGAGGATGCGCCGGATCGTGTTCCGCAGCGCGTCCGGGTCGAACTGCACGGGCGTCGAGGACGGGAACGCGAAGGCCCGGCCGCCGACGTCGAGCTCGCGGTACGAGATCCCGAAGGTGTCGCCGGTGAACACATGGCCGGTCGCATCGTCGCGGATCGCGACATGGTGGCGGGCGTGGCCGGGCGCATCCAGCGCCTCGAGCGTCCGGCCCGCGAGCCGGATCGTCGCGCCGTCGGGCAACGGCACGATCCGGCCCGGATCCACCGGAACCGGCTCGCCGTAGGTCGCCTCGGCCTCCTCGCGACCGTAGACCGCCACCGTGCCGGCCCACAGCCGGCCCGGGTCGATCATGTGCGTCATGCCGCGCGGGTGGACCGCGAGACGCGCTGCGGGCAGGCTGCGCATCAGGTGTCCGGCGCCGCCCGCATGGTCCAGGTGGACGTGGGTCAGCACCACCCAGTCGACCTGCGCGGGCGAGATGCCCAGCGCCTCCAGCGCGGCCAGCGTCCGCGGCACGGCATCCCGGGTGCCGGTGTCGATCACCGCGGCCCGGTCGCTCTCCACGACGAGGTGGACCGCGTCGAAGCGCGGTCGGATGTAGCCGGCGTCGACGCTGAAGACGCCGTGGCCGAGGTGCTGCATCAATGACCGGACGTCCATGGGCGACTCGGGCGGGCAGGTGCGGCAGTATCGCCGACCGTCGCGCGCCGTGCATCCCCGAGGTGCATCCTCCCTGAGGCGCGTCATGGGTGGCTCATCGTATGAGCCACCGGCGTGGCATGATGACCGAGCGTTGGGGGCCTCCTCCGACCCCCTTCCAACGGGCGGCCGGCGCGCCGCCCGCCCGACCCCTGGCCGAGCCCGCGTGAAGTTCATCCACTGTTCCGATCTGCACGTCGACAGCCCCCTCGACGGCCTCGAACGTTACCCGGGCGCCCCGGTGGAGGCGCTGCGCGGCGCCACGCGCGAAGCGCTCGTCAACCTGGTCGACCTGGCGGTCTCGCGCGAGGTCGATTTCGTGGTCGTCGCCGGCGACGTCTTCGACGGCGACTGGCGCGACATGAACACCGGGCTGTTCTTCAATGCGCAGATGCGCCGGCTCGAGCGCGCGGGCATCCCCGTCTACGTGAAGAAGGGCAACCACGACGCCGCGAGCGAGATCACCCGCGCGCTCGCGCTGCCCGCCAACGTCCACGAGTTCCCGACCGGGCGCGCCGCCACCTTCCGCATCGAGGCGCTGAAGGTCGCCCTGCACGGCCGCAGCTTCGCGGACCGTGCGGTGCCCGAGGACCTCGCCGCGGCGTATCCGGATCCGGTGCCCGGCTGGTTCAACGTCGGGGTCCTGCACACCAGTCTGGCCGGGTACGCGGCGCACGACCCGTACGCCCCCACCTCGCTCGACACGCTGCGCGGGCGCGGCTACGACTACTGGGCGCTGGGCCACGTCCATGCGCGCGAAGTGCTGCAGGCGCACGGCCCGCGCATCGTCTACTGCGGCAACCTCCAGGGCCGCCATGCCGGCGAGACCGGTCCGAAGGGCTGCGAGCTGGTCGACGTGACGGCGGGCGAGCTGCGTGCCGAGCCGGTCGCGCTCGACGTGCTGCGCTGGTCGGTGATCGCGCTGCCCATCGACGGGCTGGCCGACGTCGCCGACTTCCGCCGCAGCGTCGAGGCCGCGATGCGTGCCGCGCATGCGGCCGCGGGCGGACGGCTGTCCGCCTGGCGGCTGCGCCTCGAGGGCGAGGGGCCGCTGCACCGCTGGCTGTCCGCCGAGCCGGACATGGCGCGCGCCGAGCTCTGCTCGATCGCCGACGCCGCGTCGGACGGCCGCGCCTGGGTCGAGAAGGTGCTGCTGCGCTGCCGGGAGCCGGCCGGCGCGCTGCGGCCCGGGCCGGACGATCCGCTGTCCGACTGTCTCGCGCTGGTTGCCGAGCTGCGCGCCGATCCGACGCGTCTGCGGGCGTTCGCCGACGGGGCGCTGCGCGAGCTGAGCGCGAAGCTGCCGCCGGCCCTGCGCGGCGGCGCCCAGTCGATCGGCCTCGACGACCCGGCCATGCTCGACACGCTCCTCGGCGAGGCCGAGGCGCTGCTGCTCGAGCGGCTCGCCCGGGCAGCGCCATGAGGCTCGCCGCCCTGCACCTGCGGGCGTACGGACCCTTCGACCGCGCCGTCCTCGACCTCGATGCGCCGCGTGCGGGCCTGCAGATCGTCCATGGCCCGAACGAGCGCGGCAAGAGCACGGCGCTGCGGGCCATCGGTGCGCTGCTCTTCGGCTTCCCGGCGCGTACCGAGGATGCGTTCGGGCGCGACTATGCCGCGCTGCGGGTCGGGGCCGTGATCGAGGACGGCGACGGACGTCGTCTCGCGCTGATGCGGCGCAAGGGCATGCAGCGCACGCTCTTCGAGTTCGATCCCGATGGGGGCGACGAACGGCCCGAGCGCATCGTCGAGCAGGCCGTGATCGACGGGCTCCTCGGCGGCGTGGATGCCGCGCGGTTCGCGGCCATGCATGCGCTGGGCAGCGAGCAGCTGCGCCTCGGCGGGCGCACGCTGCTCGATTCCGGCAGCGAGCTCGGTTCGACGCTGTTCGAGGCGGCCGGGGGCGTGCCGCGCCTGCGCGCCGTGGCCGCTGCGCTGAAGACCGATGCCGATGCGCTGTTCCTGCCCAACGGGCGCAACCCGCGCCTGAACCTCGCGCTGGCCGAACTCGCGACCGCCACCGAGGCCGCGCGCGCGGCCGGACTGCGGCCGCGCGACTGGGCGCGGCTGCGCGACGAGCGTGACCGCGCCGACGCGTCGGTGCGCGAGGTCGAGTCGCGGCTGCGCGACCTGCGCGCCCGCCAGGCCAGGGTGGACCGCCTGATCGGTCTCGCGCCCCAGGTCGCCCGGCTCGAGGCGCTGCGCCGGCGGATCGCCGAGCTCGACGACGCGCCGCGGCTCGCGTCCGATGCGGGCGAGCGCCTGGCGGCCTGGCGGCAGTCGCTCGAGGAGTCCGAGCGCGCCTGCGGCGACGCGCTCGCCGAACGTGAACGCCTCGTCGCGTCGCTCGAGGCGCTGCGTCCTTCGCAGCCGCACCTGGATGCGGCCGCCGAGATCGTGCTGCTCGCTGCGCGGCTCGACGAGATCGAGGCGGTGCATGGCGCGCGACCCGGTCTGAGTGCTTCCGAGGAGGCCGCGACGCTCGCGCTGCGCCGCGCGCTCGCCGCGATCGACGCCGACCCCGGGTTCGGCACGGCCGCGGCGGCACGGGTGGCTTCGCAGGCGGCGGCGCTCGCGCCGCCGCGCGCGGTGGTCGCCGAGGCCCGTCGGCTCGCCGCGGTCCACCGCGCGCTCGAGGGGCGACGCTCGGACGCCACGACCGCGCGCGAACTCGCCGCGCGGGCGCTCGAGCGTTCGCGGGCGGCGCTGCAGGCCGCCGAGCCGCCGGTCGACATGGCGGTGCTCGCTGCCGCGCTCGAGGCCGTCGCCGCCGACGGCGATCTCGAACGCAGGGTCGCGTCGCTGCGCGCCCGCCTCGAGGCGGAGGACGCGGCGCTCGCGGCGCAGGCGGTCGCTCTCGATGCGACCGACGTGCGCGCGCTGGCTTGCCTCGCGCTGCCTGCGGTCGCCGAGGTCGAGCGGGCCGCGCAGGCCGCGCGGGCAGGGCTTGCCGGCATCGATGCGCAGCGCGGACTCATCGGCGCCGTGCGCGAGGAGACCGCGCCCTTGCACAGCGCGCGCGAGG
>RPRK01000145.1 GCA_003818495.1 Burkholderiales bacterium | reverse complement strand
GAAATTATTGAGATGAGTGCCGGTGTAATTAGGAGTCAGTGGTTCATTGAAGTACCGTACATAAAGCCTCTTCAGGGAGTGAGGGCCTGGGACCTTGCAGTGAGTATAAAGACTAGCGCAGACTATGCAGCGGGAACTTTATTGTTTAATAGTGGTAGTGGTATATGTATCGGTAATGCTGTACACGGTCGTTTTGAGTATCCTGAACTACGTAAAAAGATTATAGAGACAGCGTTGTATGATGGCAGAGGTATCCACATAGCAGTAGAAGACGCCGGTCAACAGAGAGGTTACATAGACGACTTGAAGTCTATACCTGAGTTGAGAGGCTATGTAATACGTGCTATACGCCCTAAAGGAGATAAGCTAGCTAGAGCTTTACCTTGGATATCGAGGGCAGAGTTAGGCGGGATCACTGTCTGTAAGGCAGCATGGAATGATGCGTTTTATGATGAGTGCGATGCTTTCACTGCTGATATGACGCACGATCACGACGATTTTATAGATAGCACATCGCTAGGGTACCAGTATTTAAGTGAGCCAGTTGGATCATCATCTAGAGTAAATTTGTACTAACAAGGAGTATCCAATGAAACGTGAGTATGTCTACAACGAAGACGGCAGCGTCTCTCATGAGAGAGTAACGTTCGATGGCACCGAAAAACAAAAGGAGGCTATATGGCTGGAGGAGAGCAAGGCAGTTATAGAACCGATTATAGCCTCGCATACGGAGTTGGAGCAACCTGTAAAATTAAAGAACTCGAAATCAAAGCAAGAGTAATTTCTGTGGCTATAACTCAACTGGGCGTACAGTATGAGTGTAGATATTTCACAAACTCAGAGCAGCGGACAGCATACTTATTCGAAGAGGAGCTCAGTAATGGCTGAATTATTAGCGCCAGAACTCAAGAACATCCAAGAGAAACACGGCTATGTTAATACAAAGTACACAGTAGCAGAGCTAGAAGAGCGTGCTGTAGCTTACGGTATGATAAGCATAGCTGGTGTGAACATATTACTCAGTGCAGATCAAAACATAGATAAAAGTATTTTTGCCCAGGCGGCATACACAATGGCTACGTTCCTTGAGCAGAACCTCAAAGGATACCAAGCCTCACTAAAAGGAGCCCTACACCATGGGTGAAATGACTAACGGAGCGTATTTAAACGAACACTCTTTCGAGACTAGCACTAGCACTAGCGTAGATAGATCGATAGTGCAGATGCAGTACTCCATTAACATTAACACTGTTAATATGTATGAATTCATGAACCATACGTATTCCGGAGACGGTGGGTATAGAGACGGTTCTTATTTGATACCGTTCAGTAGGGAGAGCTCGTATACATCTAGAAAGCAGCTGGCGCATTACAAAAACTATTTGAAGCCGATCCTGAGAGCTATGGTAGCTCCTGTGTTCTCAGAGACTGCTCCACGTAAGATATTGGATGGAGCTGGTAATGAGACTAATGATAATTTATTTGCTGCATTCTTGAAGGATTGTGATGGCGCAGGGACTAGCCTACAGGAATACTCTGCTCAGGCAATGAACGTTATGCGTAGGCATGGCGTGTGTTTCACTGTAATGGATAACTTCCCGTCAACTATACAGCCTAATACCATGGCTGAGGCAGTAAAAGGACGGATATTCCCATACATATACCTAAAACAGGCTCATGAAGTAGTAGAGCATGAGTGCGATCAGTTCGGGAACTTAAGAGAAATCATGTTCACGGACGCTCCTGTGATTATTAATGGAAAACCTGAGAAGCGCTATCGTAAATGGACGACATCCGAGTCTCTACTGTACGGCAAGGACCCGAAAGGTCAGTACTACGTCATCGATCGTGCTACCCATAATCTAGGCATAGTGCCTGTGATAATGGTATTTGCAGAGCCTCGTGAGTGTAAGAGTGAGATACTGCCTACACCACCTCTCTATGATATCGCTAAACTAAACTACGTGATATACAACCAGTGCGCAGAGGTACGCGATCAAGAGCGTGCACAGGCATTCAGCATATTCTATTGTCAAGGTGTTCCTCCTAGTGACTTGGTGATATCTAATAACACGTACATCAATTTACCTGACTCAGCTTCGATCTCTCCAGGGTACGCTTCTCCAGACTGGAACATTATAGCCGGTCTGGTAGCAAACCAGGAACAAAACCGTAAAGATCTGTTTACAATAGCAGAACAAAACGGTGTCGTAGGAGTACAGAGTGCTTCTTCTGGTGTAGCTATGGCATGGGATTTTGCTGCTCATGAGAACATCTTGAGACAGACGAGCTCTCTAGCTATGCAGTTGGAAAATTTCATTGCTAAAATGTTTATTAGGTATACCAATGAGGCTTTCCTATACACTGTAGAGTACCCAATGGATTTTGCACCGATGGGCTTGGACAATGAGATAGCGAGACTCGATAAGGTCTTGAGGATCCCGAACATCAATCCTCTGTTGGCAGCGGCGGTACAGGAGAAACTTACCAGGCTCTTACTACGTGAGGAAGATCCGGACACTATCAAGCGCATAGTAGATGCGATAGATAAGGCAGCTTCTATAATAGAGACTGCTGACACTGAAGGCTCTAGCGACTCTCTAGTGACACCTCAATCCGATTCTAATGAACCATCAACAGAAGAACCTGTAGAAACAGAGTAAGGAGTACACCATGGAAAATAAAGTATCTAAGAACCTACAGAAGACCGGTGAGACCGGTGTGATAGTGAGTGTGGCAACTGTACTGGCCGCAATCACTGATAAGATCTTTGTTCAATACTTGGATCTAGTACTACCGGAAGGCTCTAGTGCGGCACTGGTAGTTATTTATACGGCGGCTCTAGGAGGCCTGTATAATTTTATTAAGCATAGAAAGGCTAAAGTTATCAACAAATAGTTCACAAGTAGTAAACAAATAATTAATGAGTTGTTAATATTTTTAATGTATAGTGTGTGATGGCACTCCAGGAGAGTGCTATTATAAAAAAATCTTATATCCCTGGAGGATAGAATGCCAGTATCAGAAGAAGAGTTCCGTTCAATAGTCGAAAAGCTTCCTAACGGTGCCGAACTTATAGAGTACCATTTAGGAGCAGTAGAGCGAGAAAAGAATATAGGTGCCAGAATACAGCGTGAGAAAAATCACGAGAACCAAAGACTCAGAGCATTTAAAAAAGCTATTGAGCGTACTGGTTTCCAGGGCACTGATGCCGAGATCGATGCTTACGTAGATGAGTTGATGGCTAAAGTAGACGAAAACTCATCTAAAGGTAACACCCAAATAACTGAGCTGCAGAAAACTATAGCTAAGTTACAGAGGGATTTCGAGGCTACTCGCGTTGAATTAGGAACTGAACGAGAGCAAAAGTCAGCACTGGAGAAACAGGCTCGAATTAAAACAATTGAAAGCAAGCTCCTACCTAAGTTACAGGATGAGTTTTACGGAGCGAATTTCATTGTGAAAGCATTGCTGGCTGATGGGATCGTTGATCTTGATGATAGTGGCGAAGTTACATTCAAACAAGGCGAAAACGTTCTTTCATTCAACGATGGCATAAAACTCATCGGTGAACAGAACTCAGACGCCAGGAAAAATAAGCAGAATGGTGGTGCAGGTTCCACCGCGACGACTCAAACAGCCAAGCCTAAATTTACTTTGGAGCAGATTAAGGCGATGGACCAGAGTCAGATCCAGTCCAACCTAGCAGATGTAAACGAATCCATGCGACAGTACGCTGCCGCTAAATAGTTAAACTTAATGTAAGGAGTATCTCATGTCTTTAGATAATTTCATCCCGCAACTGTGGTCAGCAAACATTCTCAGCGCTCTTGATAAGGTTCACGTGTTCGCAGACCTTGCGAACAGAAACTATGAAGGCTCCATCTTGGGTGGCGGAGATCGCGTTAAGATTAACCAGATCGGTGCTATCACTGTTTCTGATTATACCAAAAACAGCACTTCTATCTCTTACCAGGATCTCGAAGATGCAGCTATGTGGTTGACAATAGACCAAGCGAAGTATTTCGCATTTGGTGTAGACGATGTGGACTCTGCTCAAATGAACGTGAACATCATGCAGGAAGCTACCCGTAAGGCTGCTTACAGTATGAATGATGCCGTTGACACTAGCATTGCTACTATCGGAGCTGCACAGGCTGGAGTTATAGCAGATCTCGGTACTTCTGTTGCTCCTTTGACAGTTACTGCCAAAGCTAGCGCTAATCCTAACATCTCTGTAATCGAGTTGTTTTCTAAAATTAGCCAGAAGCTCGATGAGGCTAACGCACCTACAGAAGGTCGTTGGATTGTTATTCCTCCTTGGTTAGTTCAGAAGCTTGTTATGGCTTCGGTATTCACCATCAGCCAGACCAACATGGATGCTATGACCAACGGTAGAGTAGCTCGTGCTCTTGGTTTCGATATCCGTATGTCAAACAACCTCGTTAAAACCACTGCTACCACAGTGAACAAGGTTCTTGCCGGTGTCGGAACTGTGCCTATCAGTTTCGCAGAACAGCTCAGCAAAGTAGAAGCTCTTCGAAGAGAAGGTAGCTTTGAGAATGCGATCCGTGGTCTCCATTTATATGGTACCAAGGTTGTTCAGCCCGATGCTCTTGCATGTGCTACTGTTTCGTATGCTTCTGAGGCCTAATTATACGGCGGGGTGACTCCCGCCTATATTTTATTGCTGTCGTTTGTGTTTCATTTAATTAGTATTAACAAAGGAATATAATCATGCCAAGAACTACTTTCACGAAGACTGTAGCCCCTACTAACGAAGACATCATCGTTGCAAAAACTGGGCTCACTTCCGGTCTCACCGGTGCTGCTGGGTACTCACTCACAGACAACGACAAAGACGATCGTCTTTTGTTCGTCGTAGATAACACTGGCGGAGCAACTGGTCCTGTTACCATTTACTCTGGTACATTCAATGCTGCTTCCCAAGGTAACGTAAACGTGGTCGTTGGTGGTGGAGTACGGAAAGCTTTCGTCGTTGAAGGCGCGAGAGTTGCTCAGTCTGACGGTGCGATCTACATTGGAAGCGGTATCACTGGAGCAATCTCAGCTATCCAGGTATAACTGTGCTATCCATTGAGATAGATACAAGCGAAGTGGTGGGAGCCTTAAATGCGCTCACCACAGAACTTGAAGAAGCTATAATGAAAGAGGCTATCGAGCCTTATCTACTCAATGTACAGTCTACCGCTCGCAGTAGCCATAGGTTTAATAGCAGGACAGGTAACCTAGAGCGTTCGATTCAGGTAAGTATGGATTCTACCGGTGGCAGTGTATATGTCTCAGAGGGCTCGGCTCCATACGGTAAGTACGTACATAATGGACATAAGACTTGGTCACCTGATACTTTCTTAGATGATGCTGCAGACGCTAACCGTGGTTTACTAGATACCGTATGTGATAGAGCTACAGAAAACGCTATAAATAAAGTTGGTCTATAATGAGCAAGTATCTACAGCCATCAGACGTAAAATCAAACCTATCACAAGGTTTCGATCTCAATCCGTACCTAGAAGAGGCTGACCTTGAGGTAGAGGACTTAGCCAATCGCCTGGGAGTACGCTCTATTTCTTCTATAGTTACGCCGCTCCAGTATAAAATTAAACGTTATGCTGTAGTGTTCGTGCTCATGAGACTCGCTCAGGATAAAATCGGTACAAACTCCCCTGATATATCGCTAGAAAAGTATCGTACTCAATACGATATGTATAAGACAGAGCTTAGGGAGCTCTTTCCACAAATAACATCTCAAATGTTTACCGGTAACGTCGATTCTATTATTTCTCGCACCAGTGTGTATAACTTGTATAGAGGGTAGGGCAGAGCCGTGGAAGAGTTACTTAAGACCTTGAGTGGTTACGGAATGACTGGAGTCTTGTTAGCGATAGTGATTTATGATGTTTTTTACTTGCAGAGAAAAGTTATAGCCATAGTAGAGAACAATTCGAAAGCTATGGAAGGCGTTACTTGCTCAGTTAATATGTTAAAAGATGTAGTCAATAGATGTCAGGACATACATAAATGACCGAAGATATACTCAATAAAATTGAATCTGGTATGGTAGAGACTATCTCTACCGTCACCAAAGGCAATGGGTATTTCTTTGACTGGGGCACTATAAATGAGCCTGACGTAGGTAAGCAGATATTCCCTAGCGCTGAGATCATTATAGATAATGAGTCATGCCTAGATGACAAAGAGGGCGTTTGGTCCAGGGCATACGAGCAAGAGTGCGTGTATCTTATTAGAGTACGTGTAGCTCTAGATAACGAGACTGTGACCCCTGCTTACGAGATAAATAAAGAGCTTAATAGAGCTCTAAACGATTTAAAACGCGCTTTCGGGCGTGATTACAGCGCGTCAGACTCATGTGATACTATCATGTACATGGGTATGACCCGGATACCAGATAGAAATAATGATGTATTCAGACCGGCGTATATGGACACCAAATGGCGTGTCAGATATACCCAGGATAGATCTGAACCTACTATAAACGCAGAATAAGGAGTTTACAAATGGCATATCTATTGCATCCATTGAGAGTACTGGTAGGTAAGGTTGAATCCGTTGCCGGTACTATGGAAACATTAACAAGCGCTGATTTTGATGTACGCATCAGAAACCCTGAAGTAACAGCTACTGTTGAAGTAGATGACGAAGCTTCTAAATGGGCACGTGGTAACCACGGTGAAGATGAGGTGATTACTGGATCTCAAATGGGACAGATCACGTTCTCTACACGCCTTACCAAAGGTGCAACGGTTTCTACAAAACCGTCATGGTTCAAGTTCGCAGAAGGTTGCGGATGTCTGCCTGTGCAGTACGCTTCTGCAGGATGGGGTTTACAACCGCGTAAACAGAACGATGAGAAAACTATGACTATTTGGGTATTCGACGTACGTAGAGGCGGTACAGCTCCTACAGCAGTAGCTTATAAGTTCGCGGGTTGTATGGGTAATATGACTATAGCTGCAGCCGGAGTCGGAAAACCTTGGATGGTTAATTTTACTTTCACCGGAAAACTCACAGATATCGATATGAACATCGCTAATGCTTCTATTCTTGAGGCTATCGTAGCTGAGAATACATGTGCAGAGAAGTTCATAAATGCTTCAGCTTATTTAGGATCTAACTCTGAGAAGGTTTCTCAGTTCTCATTCGATATCGGTAATGAGATCCAACCGATCATCAACCAGGCTGATGCGACAGGTTTCGCTTACCATGCGATCACATCCCGTAAGCCTAGACTCTCGTTGAATCCTTTGATGGATACTCACGACATCTACGGAGAACTCGTATACGGCACCACAGGGTGTCCTACTAGCTATCCATGTATGGTAGGTAACACAGGGGCTAATGGAGCTATCTCGTTGCATATCCCTAAAGGCCAGGTAATCTCTGCGGCAGTAGCTAACAGAGAAGGACTCGTAGGCTGGGACGTTAACGTTAAAGCTTTAGCGAACGGAGTAACTGGTGCAGTTGCTTCAGGAGATTTACAGCCGGAAGTAACGTGGGAGATTTTGCAGGGCAAGCGATCTTAATAGATAGCTAATATCAGTGTATAGTATAAGGGCACCGATAAAAAGGTGCCCTAGTTACATAGTCAGAAATTATTAACAAACAGTTAATATTGATTCCACAACCAAAAAACCAGGAGTTTTTTATGTCAGTACGAGCAGAGATGACCCCGGAGGTTCGCGCTGCGTTGCTTTCAAAGGTGCCGTTCAGCAGTTCAGCCACCATCGAGTACACACCTAAGAGCTATTTCACTAAGAACGACGCCGGAGAGTATTTGATCCCTGAGGACTTTCGCCCAGTATTTACGGTGAGACCGTTCCTTAAGGCAGAGATCGAAACCGTAAAGAAATCGTGCTCTAAAGGTGAGGAGAACTCAGTACGTGAGTGGGCTCGTAAAGCTGTAGTAGGTTGGGTAAAACTGTTTGATGCGGGTTCTATGGAAGAGATCGATTACGTGCCTGACGCTATTGGTGGGTGTGATAAGACTCTATGGTCAATGATCCCTGATCATATCTGTGGAGATATATTAATGTACGCCAGTTCTATCTCTGGTATACTAGATAGAGAAAAAGTGGGTTTATAGTACTGGCAGCTTGCCATGCTGGCATACTGGAGCTTAACTGTTTCGAATGCCAGAATGACCCCAGTGTTCGCGAAGAATGGGGATGTGAGAGCCCGACACAGCAGCCTGTCTGGGATGATGGCGAAAATGAGTACTACAGTTGCCCTATGTTATGGTTAGGGTCTGTAGAGCGAGAGTGGTACCAGGAGTACAGTTACACGCAGGAGTTCCACGTGGCTCCTCAGTACCATGATCAGAGTGTGAGGTTCCTAGAAGCGTGGCAGACGTACAAGTACTATTTAAATAAGTTTCAGCAACAGAAAACTGATACTGAAAAAGAAGAGAAGACAGCCGACTCATTAGATAACTTAAAAGCAGGCTTTTTAGCGAGGTAGGACACCATGGCATATAAGATAGTTGATATTAAGGCTGTATTCGACAGTAATGGCGCAATAAAGTCTATTACAGAGACCTCCAGGGAAGTTGAAAAACTCGAGAAGGTTGCTAAAAAGTCTTCTAACGGTATAGCTGCAGGTTTCCTCAAGGCTGAAATGGCTATGAAAGCACTACAAGGAGCTTTCAAGTTGGGCGCTGAGTCTATGAAGGAGTTTGCTAAACAGACTGGCGACAATACTTTAGCTACTATGAGTTCTCAGATTGACAAGGTACAACTACAAATAGGCGCTAGCCTAACCAAAGAGGTAGGTAAATTTACAAAGTATTTTCAAGAAAATGAAAAATTCATATTGAAAGCTGTAGCCAATATTGCTGAAGGTTTTATGGGCCTTAAGGATGTTATAGTTGGAGTTTTCACTATGGTAGGAAACTCTATATACATAGCCCTTGAGTCTATAGGTATAGTAATAGTAGGTGCTGTAGAGGGCTGGGTGAAGATATTTACTGGTATGGTATCAATGCTGCCTGATAGCATCATACCTGCAGGATGGAAAGAGGGACTACAGAATTTTAGTAACTCAGTTTCTGATGTAACTGCATCAATGCGAAGAGACATCATTGATACTGGAGCTACTATAGGTGAGGGTTTCAAAACCACTACTAGCGGTCTAGGACGTATCGCAGGAGCTTTCCAAGGTAAGACAGAAGTCACTGAAGGTACTGTAAAAACTGATACAAAAGTATCCGGTACTCCTAAAGCTAAAACAGTAGAAAAAGCTCTAAAAGAAGAAGAGAAGGTAAAAGAGACTTTCGCTCGTAGAGCACTAGAGAGTGAGATCAAGTATGCTGAGCTGTCTCTTAAAGAGCTTGAAGAGTACTGGGATAAAGTACTCAACATGGACAATCAGGCTAAATCTTTTTTAGAACAGAATAACACAGCTTACTATAACGCAGCGTTACAGGAGTTAGATGCTACTACTGCTAAAAAAATAGCTCTTATAAATAAGAACTATGCCGATGAGCAGGAGGCCCTTAAAACTGCTGGTAAAAGTACTGTAGATTCGGTAAAAAACCAACAGTTAGATGTTGATAACATCAATAAAGACGCACAGAAAGCTAGAGAAGATCTATTTATTAGGTTTGTTGAGAACAACCAGGCTATCATCGATAATGAAGAAGAAAAGAACGAACAGCTTAAGCAGTCAGATGAAGAACTCAGAAACGCTAGATTGAATTTTATAGGTGGATATGTAGACGCCGCAGTGTCTGCTCAAGGTATGATCAATGATGTAGTATCTAAAGCTAGCAGTTTTCAGTCTATGCTCATAGAAAAAGATGTAGAAAAACGTAAACTAGCCGCTAAAGCTAACATATTAAACAAGCGTGATCTACAGAAAGAGTACGATCGTATCGATGCTGATGCAGATAAGAAGCGCCGTAAGCTCCAGAAGGCTCAGATGCTAGGTGATATTGCCATGGCTATAGCAGGGGGTGCCCAGGCTACTATCAACGGTCTCAAGACACAGCCTTTCATGCCATTGGGTATCATCATGGGAGCATTAGCTGCTGCAACATCTACTGCTAGCGTAGGAATTATGGTAGCTCAGTATAGCAAAATGGCTACTGGTGGTGTGGTTAAAGGTGATTCCGCTACAGGAGACAGTCAGCCTACTATGCTCACTCCCGGGGAAGTAGTGCTAAATAAAACACAACAGGCTAACACGTTAATGGCTATAGCCAACGGGCAGAATACTAGAGGTATTACTCTCAATGGAGGTTCTACATCAGTTACAATCAATGGTAACGCTGATGAGGTAATGGTAAATAGAGCGCTCACTCAAAACAGGCAGCAACAGATGAAAGACATGAAAGCTCTTATAAAAGATATGCAGTACGCAGGACTCATAAGAATGCAGGTGGCATAATATGCAGATAGCTGGCGATGGAATCACTACATTTACTGCGCGTATACTACCGGAGTTTAGAGTAAGGACTAAATATGCTCTGGAGTGGTTCCAAACATCGTCTGGACACTGGCATTATACTGATAGAGGAGTTACTACAGACACCTACGAGACTGAAATAAAAATGCACTTGCTTAAAGGTAGTGTAGAAGAGTTGGTATATCAGCTAGAACTCAACCGTAGAGCAGGCTCAAACTTACTAGAACTCAGTAACTTTTCCAGTAATGAAGAGATATTCGGGGCTGACGTAGACTATAGCGGCACCATAAACGCTACACTATTAGGTACGCCTAACGTGGTACAGTCGCGTCTAAAGTCTTATGAGGTGATTATGTCTCTCAGAGCTATAGTACCGGCATTCGTAGGCACAGCAACGTTCCCTACGCTAAAGTATTTGAACATAGGATACAATGCAAACGTCGATAAGTATACTATAAACAAAAAAGATTCGTACACTGGAGCATACACATGCCTAGATATGGCTAGTGATGCAGCTATATTCGAGGGCACGTTCCAGTTTAGCGACTCAGAGATGCGTAATATCCGTAGATGGCTGGCGATTAACCGTGGTTCTACGATTTCGATCGCTAGTATATACGGTGTAGACAAGCCTTGGGGCGTAAACAGATCGACTGGGTATCCTATATCAGCTAAGTTATTAGAGATCTCTGGTGAAGAAATGCGTGGAGTGAGCAACTGGTATGCACGTTTAAAGCTTGGAGAAGTACTGTGAATTTAAATAAATCGATCAAATACAGCATCTATGGCAAGACTACTACGTCGGAGCCGTGTGAGGTACAGTGCAAACCTGGTGAAACAGTACATGGTACAGTCACTTACCCAGGTTCTATGGATGTGTTCTCGGGGAGTCTCTATCGTACAGACTCACCTACAGGAGCGAACCCATACGTGCAGACAGGCTCTAATTGGTTTACTGGAGCTGCAGCAGGTCTCACTGGTGTGAACAAAGAGTGTTCGTTCACTGTAGATACCAGTTTAATCAATGCTCCTACTGGAGTTATAGACTCCGAGATATACGCTCTAAAGCTCACGGCAGGTCATACAGGTATATTCGCAGTAAAATGTGTTGCAGATATTGTAATAAATATAAAAGCTGAGGTCGAATAATGGCTATCAAACAAGAGCTCCGGCATAACATCTATGGCAAGAGTACTAAAGACTACTTGCCAGTAGTAACCTGTAAAGCTAACGAGACCGTAGAAGGACGTATCCAGACCGATCTACGTGGGATCACTGGTCTCGTAGGTCATGTATACACTGTCCTAGCTCCTACAGGCCTCAATGACCCTTACATCCAGGTAGGTGGCGATCATGCTACTGGAGCAGTCCTAGGGTACACAGGCTATAACGATACGATCTCATATACATTCGACCCCACTATACTAGGAGCACAGCACGGACAAAACTACGGTATAGAATTTACATGTTTTGATGCCGAAGACATTACTATCGAGAAGCTAAACCCAGATATCATCGTAGAGATACGCGATAGTGTACTGGATTTCGGTATCACTGGAGTCGCAGGACAGCCAAATATTTATCAAGGTATCCAAGGTGACACTGGTGCAGTAGGTCCCGTAGGCCCAATAGGTGAGACCGGACTACCCGGGGGACCAGAAGGTTTCCAGGGGATCACAGGCAGTAACGGTATACAGGGTATCACCGGAGCTATAGGTACTCAAGGCCTCACTGGAGTGCAAGGTATCACAGGGTCACAGGGTGCTACTGGATTTAAAGGTGTCACTGGAGCTATAGGAGCCACAGGATCCCAAGGAGTAGGCGGAGACGTAGGCGCTACAGGAGCTCAGGGGATCACTGGTCTAGCTGGTATTAACGGTGCCACAGGTTTAGCAGGAGCTCAGGGGCTCACTGGTGCAGTTGGTTTACAAGGAGTAACTGGATTACGCGGTGTAACGGGCCTATCAGGTACAGCTGGTACTCAAGGAGCTACTGGCTTATCTGGTTCTAACGGAACTCAGGGTAGTACTGGAGCACAAGGTACTGTTGGTATACAAGGAATCACAGGTTTAAGAGGTTTTACTGGACTTGCTGGTACCAACGGATCTCAAGGTACTACAGGACTATCAGGTACTCAGGGTGTAACTGGATTCAGAGGACTCACAGGTGCCCAGGGATTTACAGGGTCTGGTACTGCAGGTTCTAATGGTGCCACAGGACTCCAAGGAGCTACAGGCTCTAATGGTACTCAAGGTATCCAAGGTGTAACAGGAGTAGCAG
>RPRK01000144.1 GCA_003818495.1 Burkholderiales bacterium | reverse complement strand
GTCTCCCGGGCTCGGGAGAAGGGGGCGGGGGGGGGCGCGGGGCGCGCCCCCCGGCGCCCGGGGGGGGGGGGCGGGGGGGGGGGGGGGGGGTGGGGGGGGGGGGGGGCGCGGGAGGGGCCGATTCGGGCGATCCGGCCGGCGTGGCCGGCGGGGGCGGTCCCGCTCCCGGTCTCGGCACGGTCGTCCCCGCTGTCTTCGTCGTGCTGTGGGCCACCGGATTCGTGGCGGCCCGACTCGCGATGCCGCACGTCCCGCCGCTCGGATTCCTCGCCCTGCGCTTCGCCGCGACGCTGGCCGTCCTCGCGCCGCTGATCCTGATCGCCCGGGCCGCGTGGCCGGACCGACGGGTCGCAGGCCATCTCGCGGTCGCAGGACTGCTGATCCAGGCGGGCTACCTGGCCGGCGTATGGGTCGCGGTGGCGCTCGGCATGAGTGCGGGACTGGTGGCGCTGATCGTGAACCTGCAGCCCGTGCTGACCGCGCTGTGGCTGGCGGTCGGCCACGAACGGGTCGGCGCGCGGCAGTGGGCGGGGCTGGCGCTCGGCTTCGGGGGCGTGGCGCTGGTGGTCGCACACCGCGTCGACACCGACCGCCTGGGCGTGGCGAGCATCGCGTTCGCCGCGGCCGGGCTGCTCGCGATCACCGCCGGCACGCTCTATCAGCGCCGACACGTCCCGGTCTTCGACCTCCGGACGGGCGCGTTCGTGCAGAACGCCGCCTCGCTCGCCGTGATCGGGCCGCTCGCCGTCTGGGTCGAGCACGGGCCGTGGACACCGACGGCAGGTGTCTGGATCGCGCTCGCCTGGTCCGTCCTCGGACTCTCGATCGGAGCGACCTTCCTGATGAACCTCCTGATCCGGCGCGGGTCGGCGACACGCGTCGCGAGCCTGTTCTACCTCGTGCCGCCGGTCACCGCGCTGCAGGCCTGGGCGCTCTTCGGCGAGCCCTTCGGCGGGCTGGCCGCGCTCGGCATGCTCCTGACGGCGGCGGGCGTGGCCCTCGTCGTACGATCCTGAGCGGGGCGCCCGCCATCCCTGTTTTGGACGCTGCTCCGCCTGTCGCCGTCCTGCCCCCCGATTCCTCCCTCTGCCTCTACGTTCCTGCCGTGCCCACCTCCCGACCCCTGCCCGAGCGCCGCGCCGCCTATCCGCACTTCCTGACGATCACCACCCGCTGGGCCGACAACGATCAGTACGGACACGTGAACAACGTCGTCTACTACCAGTTCTTCGACACGGTGGTGAACCAGTACCTCATCGAGGCGGGCGTCCTCGACGTCGCCCGTGGCGAGTCGATCGGCCTGGTGGTCGAGACCGCCTGCCGCTACTTCGCGCCGGTCAGCTTCCCGGATACGGTCCATGCGGGGCTGCGGGTCGTGCACCTGGGCACGAGCAGCGTGCGCTACGAGATCGGGCTGTTCGCCAACGACGACGACGCGGCGGTCGCGCAGGGGCACTTCGTCCACGTCTACGTCGATCGCGTCGGCCGCCGGCCGGCGCCGCTGTCGGCCGCGCTCCGCGCGGCGCTCGGGCCGCTGGTGCCCCGCTGACTCAGTGGCGCAGGCAGACCTTGCCGAAGTGCGCGCCCGACTTCAGGTAGGCCATCGCCTCCTTGAGTTCGGCGAACTCGAAGACGCGGTCGACCACCGGCTCGAGCCGATGCTGGCCGATCGCGCGCAGCATCGCCTCGAAGCCGTCGCGCGAGCCCACGGTGATGCCCTGGAGTCGGACCTGCCGGGTGACGATCAGCCCGAGCGAGGCGCTCATCGTCCCGCCCGACAGCACCCCGATCATCGACACGGTGCCGCCCGGCCGGATGCAGCGCAGCGACTGAGGCAGCGTCTTCTCGCCGCCGAGCTCCAGGATGTGGTCGAAGCCCGCGCCGCCGGTGATCCGGCGGGAGGCCTTCGCCCACTCCGGCTCTCGCAGGTAGTTGATGCCCTCGTCGGCGCCGAGCGCGCGGGCCCGGTCGAGCTTGGCATCGCTCGAGGAGATGACCGTCACGTGCGCCCCCGCCATCCGGGCGAACTGCAGCGCGAACAGGGCCACACCGCCGGTGCCCTGGACCAGCAGCCGGTCGCCGGCCCGGATCCGGCCTTCGGTCACCAGCGCGCTCCATGCGGTCAGCGCCGCGCAGGGGAGGGTGGCCGCCTGCTCGTCGGTCAGGTGCGCGGGTACGCGGCACACGCCACCCTCGGGCAGCACCATGAGATCGGCCATCACCCCGTCGATCGGCCCGCCGAGTGATCCGGAGATGCGCTCCAGGTCGAGTTCGCCCCCCACCCATCGCTGAAGAAAGGTCGGACAGACCCGATCGCCGACGGCCACCCGGGTCACGCCCGCGCCCACCTCGACCACCTCGCCCACGCCGTCCGAGATCGGTATCAGCGGCAGCGTGCCGGTGTACTGCCCATAGCCTCGGTCGGGCACCACCAGATCGCGGTAGTTGAGCGAGGCCGCCTTCATCCGCAGCAGCACCTCGCCCGGCCCGGGCCGCGGATCCGGTCGGGACGACAGCACCAGGTGGTCGAGACCCCACCCGCCTTCGATCTGGAAGACACGCATGCCGCATTCTCGCAGCCGCCAGGCGCCGTCCGTCGGGCACTTGATGCAGCGTGTTGGCTTTTCGTTCCAAGTACTTCTCCGGAGAGGCTTTTTCTCTCCGACAAGGGGTTGCATTTGTTAAACTTCGCCCCCGTTCCGTGGGAGATCGAGTCGATGAGTCCGGTGTTTTCAGGCGTCCGTGTGCGACGCCTCCTGGCCCTCGTGGCCGGTCTCCTCGCGCTCCATGTCCCGCTGCAGTCGTATGCCGCCGACCGCCCCGGTCCGTCTGCCAAGGCGCGCAAGGCCGCCGAGGCGGCCGCCCCGCGCAAGGTGGTGGCCCAGCCGGCGAGCAAGTCGCGCATCAAGTCGCGCATGCCCGCCCGCGTGTCCGCGGTCCCGCTGCGCAAGCAGGTCGGCCCGCGTGCGGTCAAGGATCAGACCAAGGTGCAACGGGCCGGCACGGCCCGGACCCGCAACGGCCGCATCGTCAAGACGACGTTCGCACCCCGCATGGTCGTGCCGCAGCGCCCGTCGATCGGCAATGCGATCGGCCTGCACCTGACGGACGATCCGCTCGACCTGCGCTCGTCGGTGGCGCTGGCGATCGACCAGACGACCGGCGAGGTCCTGTTCGAGAAGAATTCCGAAGCGGTGCTGCCCATCGCGTCGATCACCAAGGTGATGACCTCGATGGTGGTGCTCGACGCCGGGCTGCCGCTCGACGAGATGCTCGACGTCAGCGATGCCGATCGCGACACCGAGCGCCACAGCGGCTCGCGCCTGGCGGTGGGCTCCAAGCTGTCGCGCGGCGAGATGCTCCAGCTCGCGCTGATGGCGTCGGAGAACCGCGCCGCGCATGCGCTCGGCCGCCATTTTCCGGGCGGCATGTCGGCGTTCGTCGAGGCGATGAACGCCAAGGCGCGCGCCATCGGGATGACCGACAGCCGGTTCGCCGATCCGACCGGCCTCTCGGGCGACAACGTGTCGAACGCGCGCGACCTCGCACGGATGGTCCGCGCCGCCCACGGATACCCGCTGATCCGCGAGTACTCCACGGCCGCGTCGCTCAAGGTCGATACCGGCTACCGCCAGGTCGGCTTCCGGACCACGAACCGCCTGATCGACAACCCGGACTGGGACATCGGCATGCAGAAGACCGGCTACATCTCCGAGGCCGGCAAGTGCCTGGTGATGCAGGCCCGGATCGAAGGCCGCTCGGTCATTCTCGTGCTGCTCGACGCAGTCAATGCGCAGTCTCGCTTCGCGGACGCTCAACGCCTGCGCAAGTGGGTCGAGCAGCGGCCTGCGAGCGACGTCCGGGCCGTGCGGGTCGACTCGCGCTCCTGACGGTTCGGCGGAGCGGGCGCCCGTGGGGCGCCCCGGACCCGGGCCGGCTCAGAGCTCCGGGTCGAAGCCGATCGCCGCCGAGATCTGGCCGGCGGTGCGGCAGAGCAGGTCGATCCAGTCGTCCTGCAGGAAATCCGACGGGGCCGAGATCGACAATCCGGCCACCAGCTTGCCCGCGTCGTCGCGGATCCCGGCGGCGATGCAGCGCACCCCGAGCTCGAGTTCCTCGTTGTCACGCGCGTAGCCGCGTGCCCGCACCAGCGCGAGCTCGCGCTCGAGCTTCACCGGCTCGGTGATGCTGTTGCGGGTGTGCCCGGCCAGGCCGGTGCGCGTCGCATAGGCCCGGACGTTGCGCGGATCGTCGGCCGCCAGGAACAGCTTGCCGACCGAGGTCAGGTGCAGCGGCGCACGGCCGCCGACCGCCCGCACCACCTGCATGCCGCTGCGCTCCGAGACCGCGCGCTCGATGTAGACGATCTCGTCGCCCTGCCGGATCGACAGGTTGACCGGCTGATGGGTCATCCTGTGCAGTTCGCGCATCGGGCCGAGCGCCGCGTCGCGGACGTTGAGGCGGGCCTTCACCAGGTTGCCCAGTTCGAGCAGCCGGATGCCGAGCTGATAGGTGCCGGGCTCCGAACGGTCGACCAAACGGGCCGAGACGAGGTCGTTGAGGATCCGGTGGGCGGTGGAGGGATGCAGGCCGGTCCGCTGGGACAGCAGCTTCAGGCTCACCGCCTCGGGCTGCTCGGCGAGGGCGTCGAGCAGGGACACCAGCCGGTCGATCACCTGGATCGCGGTGCGGCCGGCAACATCGGGGGGCGTTCCCGCGTCGATGCCGGTGCCGTCGTCTTGCCGTCGGACCATGGGAGGGCGGTCGGAACCGGGCCGTTGTCGGCCGGTGGTATCGTGGATGGTGGTACGTTATATCAAGCAGTGAAATCGCTGTCGAGGTCAACAGGCGCCGCTGCCACGCCGACGGTGCGATCATCGGGGCCTCGAGGGAGGGGACGTGAGAGTCGGATTGTTCATCACCTGCCTGGTCGACGTGATGCGACCGGAGATCGCCGAGGCCACGGTCAGGCTGCTCGAATCGGCCGGCTGCACGGTCGAGGTGCCGATGGCCCAGACCTGCTGCGGCCAGCCCGGCTACAACTCGGGCGACACCGCGAGCGCGCGCGACCTCGCCCGCAAGTTCCTGGCCGAGTTCGAGCGCTTCGAACACATCGTGCTGCCTTCGGGTTCGTGCGGCGGGATGATCCGTCAGCACTATCCGGCGATGTTCGCGGACGATCCGGACCTGCGGGTCAGGATCGAGGCGCTGGCCGCGCGCACCTGGGAGCTGACCGCGTTCCTGCACGACGTCGTCGGCCTGAAGTCGCTGCCCGGGCGCTTCGAGGGCGAAGTGACCTACCACGACTCGTGCAGCGGCCTGCGCGAGCTCGGCGTGCAGGCCCAGCCCCGCGCGCTGCTCGCGCTGCAGACGGGGGTGAAGCTGGTCGAGATGAAGGACGCGCGGGCCTGCTGCGGATTCGGCGGCACCTTCGCGGTGAAGTACGGCGACATCTCCACCGCGATCGTCGACGAGAAGATCGAGCGCATCCATGCCAGCGGCGCGCCCTGCGTGGTGCTCGGCGACCTCGGCTGCATGCTCAACATCGAGGGCCGGCTGCGGCGTACCGGCGACACCACCACGCGCGTGCTGCATGTCGCGCAGGTCCTCGCCGGTGACGCGGTGCCGATTCCGGCCGCGCCGGTGGCTGCGCCCGCTGCAGTCCCTGCGGCAGTCCCTGCGGCAGTCCCTGCGGCCACGGCCGCGAAGGAGGCGTGATGCAGGTCCAGTCGATGCACTTCAAGGCGCGCGCCGGGCAGAAGCTCGCCGACGTCCGCCTTCAGCAGAACCTGAAGATCCTGTCGCAGCGCTGGACGGTCGGCCGCACCAACGCGATCGCGGAGCTCGACGATTTCGAGGGCACCCGTGACGAGGCGGTCGAGCGGCGCAACCGCGCGCTCGCCAACCTCGACGCCTACCTCGAGCGCTTCGAGGCCGAAGCCACGCGCCGGGGCGCGACCGTGCTGTGGGCGGAGACGCCGGAGGAGGCGTCCCGGCTGGTCGTCGCGATCGCGAAGAAGCACGAGGTCGCCAAGGTCACCAAGTCGAAGTCGATGGTGTCCGAGGAGATGGCGCTGAACCGCCATCTGGAGGCGGCCGGCGTCAAGGTCGTCGAGACCGACCTCGGCGAGTACATCCTCCAGATCAACGACAACGAGCCGCCGTCGCACATCGTGGCGCCGGTCGTCCACAAGTCGAAGGACGAGGTCTCGGACCTGTTCGCGAAGGTCCACAACCGGCCGCGGCTGACCGAGATCCCGGCGATGACGCGCGAGGCGCGCGAGTTCCTGCGGCCGCACTTCCTGTCGAGCGACATGGGGGTGTCGGGCGGCAACTTCCTGGTCGCCGAGACCGGCTCGGTCGCGGTGTTCACCAACGAGGGCAACGAGGGCATGTGCACCGTGCTGCCCCCGAAGGTCCACGTCGTCGTCACCGGCATCGAGAAGGTGCTGCCCACGCTCGAGGACCTCGCCACCGTCGCCCGGCTGCTGCCGCGTTCGGCGACCGGCCAGTCGATCTCGAACTACTTCTCCATCCTGACCGGACCGCGTGCCCCGGGCGAGCAGGACGGTCCCGAGCACATGTACTTCGTGCTGGTCGACGGTGGCCGGACGGGCCTGCTGGGCGGCGAGTTCCAGGACATGCTGCGCTGCATCCGCTGCGGCGCCTGCATGAACCACTGCCCGGTCTACCAGAAGATCGGCGGGCACACCTACGGCTGGGTGTACCCGGGTCCGATGGGCTCGGTGCTGACGCCCGCCTACGTCGGGATCGAGAAGACGCTCGACCTGCCGCAGGCCGCCACGCTCTGCGGCGAGTGCCACGTCGTCTGCCCGATGAAGATCCCGCTCCCCGACCTGCTGCGCTCGCTGCGCGAGAAGCAGGTGCAGCGCGGGCTGCGCCCGTGGCGCGAGCGTGCGGGCCTGGCCGCCTGGGCGTTCGCGGCGAAGCGGCCCGGACTGTACCGGCCGATGGCGCGGATGGCCGGGTGGGTGCTGGGCCGTCTCGGCGGCGACGACCGGCGCATCGGCAGCCTGCCGCTGGCGGGCGGCTGGACGGGTACGCGCGACCTGCCGGCTCCGAGCGGCCCGACCTTCAAGGAACGCTGGGCGAAGCAGCGTCACTGAGCGCCGACGCGCCGGCTGTGGCGTGCCGGTCCTGCCGGCTCGCCGCGGCCCGGCGCCCGCCCGGCAATCCGTGCGCGAGGAAGGCGGGCCGCCCGCGCGCGCCGCTTGCCTCGTAGTCCTGCGCGAGCCCCTCGAGCACCGTGTCCGGGTCGCCGCCGTCGATGCCGACCAGCCAGTCGTGGAGCGCCTCGGCCTGCGCTTCGGCCGAGATCCGGTGGGTCGCCCCCAGCCTCGCCCACAGCCAGTCCGAGAACGCCATGAAGCGCGCGAAGGGTGCATCGCCGAGCAGCACGGGCAGCGTGCGGACGAAGCGGCCGGAGTTGCCGTAGAGGTCCCAGTAGCGGGCGAACCGCGCGATGCGCGCGACCTCGGCGGCGGGGAGGGCCGCGGTCTCGAGCACCTCGTAGGGCGCGCGCTCGGCGAAACGCAGTCCGAACGGCACCGTGTGCCGCGCGATCGGTGCGCCGCGCAGCCGCTTGAGGAGGCCGACCTGGATCTCGTGCGGCCGCAGCGCCGCGAGCCGGTCGAAGCCCGCGCCGAAGCTCGCGAGGTCCTCGCCCGGCAGCCCGGCGATCAGGTCGACGTGCAGGTGGGCCTGCGTGTGGGTGCGCAGCCAGCGAAGGTTCTCCTCGGCGCGCGCATCGTCCTGGCGGCGCGAGATGCGCGCCTGGACCTCGGGATTCCAGGTCTGGATGCCGATCTCGAACTGGAGCGCCCCGGGCGGGAACCGCACGATCAGGTCCTTCAGCCCGTCGGGCAGCCGGTCGGGCACGAGCTCGAAGTGCGCGAAGACCGGGTCGTCGGGCGCCGCCTCGAGGCGCTCGAGGAAGAAGGCGAGGATCGCGCGGCCGGTGTCGACCTTGAGGTTGAAGGTGCGATCGACGAACCGGAAGCGCCGGGCGCCGCGGGCATGCAGCGACGCCAGGGCCTCGAGCAGGCGCGGCAGCTCGAACGGCCAGGCGGTCCGGTCGAGCGCCGACAGGCAGAACTCGCACTTGAACGGGCAGCCGCGGGACGCCTCGACGTACAGGTGCCGGTGGGCGAGGTCGGCCTCGGTGTAGAGGGCGTAGGGCAGGGCGAGCGACTCGGGCTCGGGCTCGCCGCCGTGCACGACTTTCTGCAGCGGTCGCGGTCCGTCGAGCAGCTGCCGCGCAAGCGTCGCGAACGCGAGCTCGCCCGGACCGGTCACCACATGGTCGGCGAGTCGCACGATCTCCTGCGCGTCGAGCTCGTGGCTGACCTCCGGGCCGCCGACGACGATCTTCAGCGCCGGCGCCTCGGTGCGCAGCCGGCGCACGAGTTCGGTCGTGCGCTCGACGTTCCAGATGTAGACGCCGAGCCCGAGCACCCGCGGGCCACCGCGCAGCAGGCGGGCGATCACCTCGTCGAGCGGCGTCGCGACGGTCGCCTCCTCGATGCGCGCACGCTCGCGCAGCGCGCCGAGATTGGCGTGCAGGAAGCGCAGCCCCAGCGACGCATGGGTCCAGCGGGCGTTCAGCGTCGCGAGCACGATCTCGGTCATCGCCGGATTCTATGTGCGAAGATCGCCGCAGGAGGATTCCACCCGTGTCCGGCAACCACCCCCATGGCAGCGCCCTGTCCGAGACGGACCTGCGCGTGCGCGCCCTCGAGACCCTGCTGGTCGACAAGGGCTATGTCGATCCCGCCGCGCTCGATGCGCTGATCGAGACCTACGAGCACAAGATCGGCCCGCACAACGGCGCGCGCGTCGTGGCGCGCGCCTGGAGCGATGCCGCCTTCCGCGAGCGGCTGCGCACCGACGCGACGGCCGCGATCGGCGAGTTCGGCTACAGCGGCCGGCAGGGCGAGCACATGATCGCGCTGTTCGACGAGCCGGGGGTCCACCACATGGTGGTCTGCACGCTGTGCTCGTGCTATCCGTGGCCGGTGCTCGGCCTGCCGCCGAGCTGGTACAAGTCGGCGCCGTACCGGTCGCGGGCCGTCATCGATCCGAAGGGCGTGCTCGCCGACTTCGGCGTGACCCTGCCCGAGGGGTGCGAGGTGCGCGTCTACGACTCCACCGCCGAGCTGCGCTACCTGGTCGTCCCGATGCGGCCCCCGGGCACCGAGGGCTGGAGCGAGGAGCGGCTCGCCACCCTGGTGACCCGCGATGCCATGATCGGCACCGGTCTCGCCCTGGACCCGGCCGCTGTGGAGGGGGCGCGATGAACGGCGGACAGGACCTCGGCGGCATGCAGGGCTTCGGCCCGATCCGGCCCGACCCGCAGGAGCCGCTCTGGCACGACGACTGGGAGCCGCGCGTGCTGGCGCTGACGCTCGCGATGGGCGCGACCGGCGCCTGGAACATCGACCAGTCGCGCCATGCGCGCGAGTCGCTGCCGCCGGGCCAGTACCTGACGAGCACCTACTACCGCATCTGGCTCGAAGGCATGGAGCGCCTGCTGCTCGAGCGCGGCCTGGTCACCCGCGAGGAGCTCGCCGACGGCGTGGTGCGGGCGCCCGCGCTCCCGCTTCCGCGGCGGCTCACCGCCGAGGCGGTGCCGCGCGTCGTGGCGGCCGGTACGCCGGCCGACCGACCCGAACCCGGCCCCGCCCGGTTCGCACCCGGCGACCGGGTCCGCGCCAAGACCATGCATCCGAGCGGCCATACCCGGCTGCCGCGCTACGTCCGCGGCCGTTTCGGCACGGTGGTCGCCGTTCATGGCGCCCATGTCTACCCCGAGACCCATGCGACGCGCTCCGGTGATCCCAGCCCCCGCTGGCTGTACACCGTGCGCTTCGAGGCGCGCGAGCTGTGGGGCGAGGACACCACCGCGGCGGTGGTGCACGTCGATGCCTGGGAGCCCTATCTGGAGCCGGTCGTCGCCGAGTCCGGCCGATGAAGGTGCCGCCGCTGCCGGGCCTGCCGTGCGACGTTCAGGGGCCCGTGTTCACCGAGCCCTGGCAGGCGCAGGTGTTCGGGTTGACGCTGGCCCTGCACGAGCGCGGCACCTTCTCGTGGACCGAGTGGGCGGGCTACCTGTCGAACGCGATCCGCGACGCGCAGGCCGCGGGCGACCCGGACCTCGGCGACACCTACTACCTGCACTGGCTGGCCGCGCTCGAGCGGCTGCTGCTCGACCGAGGGATCGCCGCGCCGCTCGCGCTCGCCGGTCTGCGCGCCGCCTGGCGCACCGCGGCCGAGGCGACGCCGCACGGTCAGCCTGTCCGGCTCAATCCGGCTGCGCGGCGGCTCGGTCGCCTCGACGAGGCCGGCTGACCGACGATCAGTTCCGGACGAACCCTCGGGTGGCCCGGGCACATTCGCCCACCAGCGCCGGTCCGCGGTAGATCAGGCCGGTGTAGAGCTGGACGAGGTCCGCGCCGGCCTCGAGCTTGGTTCGCGCGTCCGCCCCCGACATCACGCCGCCGACGCCGATGATCGGATAGCCCGGCGGCAGCAGCTGGCGCAGCGCGCGGATCACGCGATTGCTCGACTCGAGCACCGGCGCGCCGGACAGGCCACCGGCCTCTTCGCCGTGCCGCAGGCCCTTCACCGCGTCGCGCGCGACCGTCGTGTTGGTCGCGATCACGCCGTCGACCGCCTGCTCGACCAGCACCCGGGCGATCGCCTCGACCTGCGCCTCGTCGAGGTCCGGCGCGATCTTGACGAGCATCGGCACCTCGCGCTTCGTCGCGCGGCCGAGCTTCGCGCGTTCGGCGCCGAGTGCGGCGAGCATCGCGGTCAGCTCGTCGCCGCCCTGCAGCTGCCGCAGGTTCTTGGTGTTCGGCGACGAGATGTTCACCGTCACGTAGTCGGCATGCGGCCAGGTGCGACGCAGGCCTTCGAGATAGTCGTCGGTGGCGCGCTCGATCGGCGTGGCGGCGTTCTTGCCGATGTTCAGGCCGAGGGTCACGTCGGAGCGGCGCCGCTGCACGTTGGCCACGTACGCATCGAGCCCGAGGTTGTTGAAGCCCATCCGGTTGATCAGCGCGTTCGCTTCCGGCAGCCGGAACATGCGCGGCTTCGGGTTGCCCGGCTGCGGCTTCGGGGTGACCGTGCCGACCTCGATGAAGCCGAAGCCCATCTGCGCGAGCGCGTCGACGTGCGCCGCGTTCTTGTCCAGCCCGGCGGCCAGTCCGATCCGGTTGGCGAAGCGCAGCCCGAGCAGCTCGACCGGATCGTCGACGCGACAGCCCGCCGCGACGCGCAGCGCGCCGCTGGCGGCGAGCGCGTCGATCGACCCCAGGGTGAGGTCGTGCGCACGCTCGGGATCGATCGCGAACAGCAGCGGGCGCGCCAGGACGTACGGGCTCATCGGGGGACCAGGGAAGCGGAGAGGGGAGGGGGCGAAGGAGCGAGGGACGGCGCGAGGGACGGCGTCAACCCGCCGCCGTCGGCGGCAGCGGCTGCCACTGCCCGCCGACGAGCTGCTCGATCGGCCTGAAGCGCGCCTTGTAGGCCATCTTCGGGCTCTGCTCGATCCAGTAGCCGAGGTACAGGTAGTCGAGCCCCAGATGCTTGCACTGCTCGATCTGCCACAGCACGTTGAACGTGCCGTAGCTGGCATTCGGCACGTCCGGGTCGAAGAACGTGTAGACCGACGACAGGCCGTCGTCGAGCAGGTCGATGATGGACACCATGCGCAGCGTGCCGTCGGCGTCCCGGAACTCCACGAGCCGCGTGTTCACCTTGCTCTGGAGCAGGAACTGGGCGTACTGCTCGCGACTGTCGTGGTCCATGCCGCCGCCGGCGTGCCGCGTCGACTGGTAGCGCAGGTAGAGCGCGTAGTGCTCGGGCGCGAAGCCCAGCCGCGCGACCAGGGTGCGCAGGTCCGAGTGACGCTTGAGCGCGCGGCGCTGGCTGCGGTCAGCCTCGAAGGCCGCGACCGGCACGCGCACCGGCACGCAGGCGCGGCAGCCGTCGCAGTGCGGGCGGTAGGTGAAGATGCCGCTGCGCCGGAACCCCGAGCGGACCAGCTCGGAATAGACGTCGGCGTTGATGAGGTGGTTCGGGGTGGCGACCTGGGAGCGGGCCTGATGACCCGTGAGGTAGCTGCACGGGTAGGGCGCCGTCGCGTAGAACTGGAGAGCCGAGAACGGCAGTTCCTTCAGATGCGTCATGCGTGCCCGATGCGCTCAAACGTCCGGGAACTCCAGCCTCATCGCGGACCAGTCCGGAGGCGGCTGCGCGGTGAGGGTGGCGACCTGGTCCAGGAATGCGTCGCGGGGAATCTCCCGACCCCCGAGAGAGGCGAGATGCGACGTGGCCTGCTGGCAGTCTATCACGCTGAAACCGTGCTCGCGCAGCATCCAGACGAGCGCGGCCAGGGCGCATTTCGAGGCATCCGGGCGCCTCGTGAACATCGACTCGCCGAAGAACATCCGGCCGATCGACACGCCGTACAGGCCGCCCACCCGCTCGCCGTTCTCGAGCACCTCGACCGAGTGCGCGTGCCCCATCCGATGCAGACCCACGTAGGCCTTGCGGATGAGCGGCGTGATCCAGGTGCCGTCCTGGTCGGGCCGCGGCTCCGCGCAGGCGAGCATCGTCGCCTCGAAGTCGCGGTCGAGCTCGATCGTCCAGTCATGCTCGCGGCGCACGCGCCGCAGCGTCTTCGCCAGCGAACGCGACAGCTTGAATTCATCGAGGAACAGCACCATCCGCGGATCGGGCGACCACCACAGCACCGGCTGGCCGGCCGAGTACCACGGGAAGATGCCGCGCCCGTACGCCTCGAGCAGCCGCTCCGGCGAGAGGTCGCGGCCG
>RPRK01000143.1 GCA_003818495.1 Burkholderiales bacterium | reverse complement strand
CGTCCCGGCGCCAACGGCAACATCGGCACCGAGGCGGCCGCCCGCTCGCCGGCCGACGGCTACACCCTGCTGACCGCGACGCCGGCCACCGTCACCCAGCCGCTGCTGTCGCAGAACGCCCGCTTCAAGACCGCCGACTTCGTCGGCGTCGGCCTGGTCGGCGCGCCGCCCAACCTGTTCGTCGTGTCGCCGTCGGTGCCGGCCAAGACGCTGCGCGAGTTCGTCGAGTACGCGCGCACCCGGCCTGGCAAGCTGTCGGTCTCGAACCCGGGCGTGGGCACCTCGAACCACCTCGGCCAGGAGCTGTTCTTCTCGCTGACCGGCCTGCAGCTCGTGGATGTCCGGTACCCCGGGCAGCCGCAGATGATCGCGGACATCGCCAGCGGCCAGGTGCATTTCGGCCTGATGACTGCCGCGCTCGCGCTGCCCCACGTCAAGGAGGGCCGGCTGCGGGCGCTGGCCATCGGCGCGCCGAAGCGCTGGGGCGAGCTCCCCGAGCTGCCCACGGTGGCCGAGGCCGGTTTCCCGGATGCGATGTTCCTGCCCTGGTACGGCATCGTGGCGCCGGCGGGCACGCCTCGGCCGATCGTCAAGCGGCTGTCGGACGAGATCCTCGCGGCGCTGGCCAACCCCGAGGTCGCCGCCCGGCTCGACAAGATGGGCACGCAGGTCACGCCGGCGTCGGCGGAGGACTTCGATGCGCTGCTGCGCAGCGAGACGGAGCGCTGGACCCGGGTCATCCGGGAACGGAACATCCGCAGCGAAGGTTGAGGGGCCGCGGGATCCCGCGACCGGGGCGGCGCCGATCGGCGCCGCTCATTCTTGACGGACGTATTGACTACGGGTCAAGATGCTTCGATACCGGCCAGTATGAACGACTGCCCGAGGTCTCGATCGCCGGCATCCGCCGGCCGGACCCGGGACGATGCCGGGGGGAGACGTCGGGAACATGTCCGGAACGGGGATCCGCGCGGCCTCCGGTCGCGGCGCCGCGGGTTCAGAGCCCGCCGCCCACGGTGACGACCGTCGCCGTCAGGTAGGACGCCTCCTCGGACGCGACCCACACGATCGCCCGCGCCACCTCGTCGGGATCGGCGGCACGGCGCATCGGCACCATGGCGGCCATCCGGAGCGCCCGGTCGGGCATCCCGTTGGCCGCGTGCAGACCCGTGTCGGTGAGGCCGGGGGCGACGCACACCACGCGCACGCCATCGGCCGCGAGTTCGCGGCCCAGCCCGATGCTGAGCGTGTCGACCGCCCCCTTCGACGCCGCGTAGTGCCCCCATTCGCCGGCGCTGCCGACGCGCCCGGCGGTCGAGCCGACGTTGACGATCGCGCCGCCCTCGCCGCCGCGCGAGCGGGCCATCCGCAGCGCAGCGCCCCGGCAGGCCATCGCCAGACCGAACACGTTGACCGCGAAGGTCGCCTCGAAGCGCTCTCGGCTCCAGTCGAACACCGATGCGACGCCGCCGGTGGTGCCGGCGCAGTTCACCAGCACGCGCAGCGCGCCCGGCACCCGGTCGACCGCCTCGAACAGTGCGTCGATGCCGGCGTCCGTGCCGACGTCGGCGCGGATCGCCGCGCCCTGCCCGCCGGCGCGTCCGATGTCCGCGACGACCTCGAGCGCGGCCGCCTCGTCGTGCGCCCAGGTCACGCCGACCCAGCGGTCGGACCGCGCGAACCGTCGCGCCGCTGCGGCACCGATGCCGCGACCGCCGCCGGTCACCACGATCTTGTCGAGCGTCTGCATCCCTCGTCTCCGTGCGCGCACGTCGCGCGCGCTGCCGGGCGGATCGGACGTCCGCCGCCCCTGCCCCTGTCCGATCGACGTTAGCACGCCGACCGGACCCGGACGCCCCACCCGCCAGACACCAAGACCCACCCCAGGAGGAGACACCATGAACCCGAGACGACGCGTCCTGTCCGGCCTTGCCGCCACCGGCCTCGCAGGGCTTCCCGCGATCGGCCGCGCGCAGTCGCAGGACACCCTGAAGATCGGCCTGAACGTCGAGCGCACCGGCGTCGCCGCGAGCTACGGCGGCCACATGCTGATCGCCGCCCAGATCGCCCTCGAGGAGCTCAATGCCGCCGGCGGCGTCGGCGGCTCGAAGCTCGAGTTCGTGATCGAGGACAACCGCTCGAGCCCCGAGCAGGCGGTGATCGCGACGCGCAACCTCGAGAAGGCCGGCGTGCTGTCGATGCTCGGCCCGATCCAGAGCTCGCAGTGCCGCACCGCGTTCCCGGCCGCCAACCGCGCGAGCCTCGTCGCCATCTCGCCCGGCTCGGGCGCGCCCGGCCTGACCGCGCAGAACCGCCCCTGGACGTTCCGCAACGCGGCCATCGACCAGTTCATCATCGACGAGCTGGTGGCCACGCTTCGCAAGCGCTACCCGAACGCGAAGAACGTGGTCGCCCTGCTGGAGGCCAAGGACGCCTACACCACCTTCCTCGTGAAGACCGTCGCGCCGCCGCCGCTCGAGAAGAACGGGTTCACGATCGTGAACAAGGACGCGCTGATCGAGATCCCGGCCGAGACGACCGACTACAGCGTGTTCGTCACCCGGATCAAGGCGCTGAACCCCGACCTGGTGCTGCTCGGCATCCAGTTCGAGTCGGCCGCGCGCCTGCTGCGCGAGGCGCAGCGCCAGAAGCTGACCGTGCCGATGTTCGCCGGCCTGGGCTACGTGACCGACTCGGTCGCCGACGCGGCCAAGGACATGGAGGTCTGGGCGGGCCAGCCCTTCGACCCGAACGCCGCCGATGCCGCGACCCAGGCCTTCGTGAAGACCTTCAAGGCGCACGTCGAGAAGGAACTGCCCGGGCAGTACACCACGCCGACCTACATCGACGCCGGTGCCTACGAGACGGTGCGGATCCTGGCCGATGCGTTCAAGGCCGCGGGCGCCACGCCGAAGTCGAATCCGGCCGAGGTGCGCACGAAGGTGCGCGACTACCTCGCGGGCCTGAAGTCGTACCAGGGCCTGGGCAACTCGCTGTCGATCAATGCCGACGGCGACGCGGTCAAGCCGACCCTGCTGTACCGCACGGGCGGCGGCAAGTGGACCAAGGTCTGACGGCCCGCTGAACCGACGCGGCCCCGGCGCACGCCGGGGCCGTCCCACCCCCGCAGGAGCCGTCCTTGATCGCGCAGCAACTGGTCAACGGGCTGATGCTCGGCAGCGTCTATGCGCTGATCGGCATCGGCTACACCCTCGTCTTCGGCGTGCTGAGGATGCTCAACCTCGCGCACGCCTACCTGTTCATGGCCGCGCCCTTCGTCGCGCTCAGCCTCGGCGCCGCGGGCGTGCATCCGGCCTTCGCGCTGGCCGGCGGCCTGGGCGCCGCGGCGCTGCTCGGCATGGTCCTGTACTACATGGCGTTCCGGCCGATCTCGAGCCAGCACGCGCTCGGCGGCTTCGTCACCAGCCTGTCCTTCGGCATCGTGCTTCAGGTGATCGTGGTGAACCGCTTCGGCACGCTCGCCAAGCCGTTCTCGTTCGGCCTGGCGCTGCCCGACATCGAGATCGGGCCGGTGCTGCTGTCGGGCCTGCAGGCCGCGAGCCTCGTGGTCTCCGCGGCGCTGATGGTCGGCCTGCTGCTGCTCCTCAAGCGCACCCGCTTCGGCCGCAACGTCCGCGCGATCGCCGAGAACGACACCGCCGCGCTGCTGCTCGGCGTGCCGGTCCCGCGCAACATCCTCGCGGTCTTCGCGCTGTCGTCGGGCCTCGCCGGACTCGCCGGTCTGATGGTGGCGCTGCGCTTCGAGCAGATCGGTGCCTACATGGGCGACCACTACGCGACCAAGGCGCTCGCGGTGATCGTCATCGGCGGGCTGGGCGACGTGCGCGGCGCGATGGCCGCCGGCCTGCTGCTCGGCGTGTTCGAGGTGCTGTTCCAGGCCTATGCCCCGACCGGCTGGTCGGAGGCCTTCGTGTGGCTGCTGCTGATCGGCGTGTTCCTGCTCAAGCCCGAAGGCATCTTCGGGACCGGCGTGCAGCGCAGGGAGGTCTGATGGAAACGCTGATGTCCGAGCCGGTGCAGGCGATCGTCGCGATCAACGTGCTGCTGTGCCTGAGCCTGCTGTTCCCCTTCGTCACCGGCGTATGGTCGCTCGGTCTGCCGGGCTTCATGGCGGTCGGCGCCTATGCCGGCGGCTGGCTGACGCAGTCCGCGGGCTGGCCCGTCTGGGCGGCGCTGATCGCCTCCGCCGCGGGCGGTGCGCTGTCGACGCTGCCTTTCGGCCTGCTCGCGCTGCGCATCCGGGGCATCTACCTCGCCATCGCGACGCTGGCGGCGGCCGAGCTGATCCTGCTGTTCTTCTCCCACTTCAAGCCGACCGGCGCGGTGATGGGCCTGACCGGCATGCCCTTCCTCGATCCGCGCTGGATCGTCGCGATGGCCGCCGCCGCGTTCGCGTTCAGCGGCTGGCTGTACTGCACGCGCCTGGGCAAGGCGATGCAGGCGGCGGGCTCGGACCCGGTGGTCGCGGCCTGCCACGGCCTGAACGTGCCGGTGCTGCAGCTCTCGGCGCTCGCGCTCGGCGGCGCGTTCGCGGGCCTGGCCGGCGGCTGCTTCGCCCACTACTACTCGTTCATCGCGCCGAACAACTTCGGCTTCCACCGCACGGTCGACATCCTGATGTTCCTCGTCATCGGCGGCTTCACGCCCGTGGGCGCCGCGCTCGGCTCGGTGATGCTGACGCTGGTGCCGCAGTTCGTCAGCGAGCTCGAGAAGTGGGCGCCGGCGCTCTACGGCGCGATCGCGCTGGCGATGGCGGCCTTCATGCCGGCCGGCCTCGTGCCGAAGAACCGCTTCGCCCCGATCTTCCGGCGACTGCGGCCGCCGCCCCCACCGCGCCCCGCCATCGCCGGGCAGGCCGGACGACCGGGAGGCGCGGATGCTTGAAGTCGCCCGCGTCAGCCGGTCGTTCGCCGGCATCCACGCGCTGCAGGACGTGGACTTCAAGGTCGAGCCCGGCTCGATCACCGCGCTGATCGGCCCGAACGGCGCCGGCAAGACGACGCTGATCAACCTCATCACCGGCGTCATGCCGCCCTCGTCCGGGGAGCTGCGCTTCGACGGCCGCTCGCTCGCCGGACTCAAGCCCCACCGCGTCGAGGCCCTCGGCATCCGCCGCACCTTCCAGACGGTGCACCTGTTCCCCGGCCTCACCGTGCGCGAGAACCTGGTGATCGGCGGCTTCCGTCCGGCGCTGCGCGCGAGCCCGTGGTCGATGTTCGCGCTGCCCGCCCGCGACCGCGGCCCGCAGCGGCGCCGGGCCGACGCGCTGCTCGAGCTGCTCGGGCTCGAGGGCCTGGGCGACGAGATCGCGACCGACCTGCCGTACGGCACCCAGCGGCGCGTCGAGATCGCCCGGGCGATGATGGGCGAGCCGCGCTTCGTGCTGCTCGACGAACCGGCCGCCGGCATGAACGAGACCGAGACGCACGAGCTCACCGACGACATCCGCGCGATCCGCGGCCAGGGCATCACGGTGTTCCTGGTCGAGCACGACATGTCGCTGGTGATGAGCGTGTCCGACAAGATCGTGGTGCTGAACTTCGGCAAGCTGATCGCCCAGGGCACGCCCGAGGCGATCCAGCGCGACCCCGAGGTGATCGCCTCGTACCTGGGAGCCTGACCATGGCGAACGACACGACGCACGACACCGCGTTCGCCGGGCTCGCCGTCGACGGCCTCACCGTCGGCTACGGCAAGGCGCCGGTGCTCGAGGGCCTGTCCCTGAAGGTGCCCCGCGGCAAGGTGGTCGCGGTGGTCGGGCCGAACGGCGCCGGCAAGAGCACGCTGGTGCGCACGATCTCCGGTCTGCTGCGTCCGACCGCGGGCCGCATCGACTACGACGGCGAGTCGCTGCTGCGCCGTCGCCCCGACCTGGTCGCCCGCCATGGCGTGCTGATGGTGCCCGAGACGCGGGACATCTTCGGCGGCATGAGCGTCTGGGAGAACCTGAAGGTCGCGTTCGACAACCTCGACCCCGGCGGCGACGAGGCGGCCGCGTTCGATCGCGTCTACACGCTGTTCCCGATCCTGCGCGAGCGGCGCGAGCAGGTCGCCGGCAATCTCTCGGGCGGCCAGCAGCAGATGCTCGCGATCGCGCGCGCCCTGCTCGGCCGACCGAAGCTGCTGATGCTCGACGAGCCTTCGCTGGGGCTGGCGCGGATCGTGATCCGCGACATCTACGCGGCGCTGCAGCTGCTGCGCGAGCAGGGCCTGACGGTGCTGCTGGTCGAGCAGAATGCGACGATGGCGGTGGCCTTCGCCGACCACTCGCTGGTACTGGTCAACGGCCGCATCGTGCTGCAGGGGCCGCGCGAGACGATGGCCGGCAACGAGGACGTGGTGCGGCACTACCTGGGTGCCCCGCCCGCCGCGCACTGAGATGAACGAGGAGACCATGCAGCACGACTGGAGCACCCTGACCATCGGCGAGGCGCTGCGCGGCACCGCGCGCCGCTTTCCGGACCGCACCGCGCTGATCGGCCTGGGCGCGACCCTGAGCTTCGCCGAGCTCGACCGCGCCGCCGACGAGGTCGCGCACGGCCTACGCGCGCTCGGCGTGGCGCGCGGCGACCAGGTCGCGCTGTGGCTGACCAACTGCCCCGAGTGGGTGGTCTGCTGGATGGCCTGCACGCGGCTGGGCGCGGTGCTGGTGCCGATCAACACCCGCTTCAAGCCCGACGAGGTCGAGTACATCCTCGCCCAGTCCGATGCGCGCGTACTGATCGCGATGGACCGGTACTGGGACATCGACTACCTCGGCATGATCCGCACGATGGTTCCCGAGCTCGATGCGGCCACGCCCGGGGCGCTGGCCGCGGCGCGCTTTCCCGAACTGCGCGCCGTGGTCGCCTGGGGCGAGGTCGAGTCCCCCGGCACCACGCACCTGGCCGCGCTGCGCCGCGCCGGCGCCGCGCGCATCGCGGCCGGCGACACCCTGGGTCCGGTCGACGCCGACGATCCGGTGATCATCGTCTACACCTCCGGCACCACCGGCCACCCGAAAGGCGCGGTCCACGGCCACGTCGTGCTGCGCAACGCGGCGAACATCGCGCGGGTGATGCACATCGAACCCGGCGACGTGATCCTCGGCCACATGCCGCTGTACCACGTCGCGGGCGCGTTCACCGCCTGCATCCCGACCGTGCTGCTCGGCTGCACGCTCGTCACCATGCCGCAGTGGTCGCCCGACGAGGCGCTCGACATCATCGAGCGCGAGCGCGTCACGATCTTCGGCGGCATCCCGACGCACTTCATCGACTGCCTCGACGCGATCCGTCGCCGGCCTCGCGACGTCGCCTGCCTGAAGTCCGCCTGGATCGGCGGTGCGCCGGTCACCCCCGACGTGGCGATGGCCTCGAAGAACGAGCTCGGGCTGCGCGCGCTGCAGGCCGTCTACGGCATGACCGAGACGACCGCGGCCACCGTCTTCAGCGAGTTCGACGCCCCGCTCGAGGTCCTGTGCGACAACAAGGGCCGCCCGATCGGCGACTTCGAGGTGATCGTCGCCGACCCGATCCAGGGCCACCCGCTGCCGGTCGGCGCGGTCGGCGAGGTCCGGGTGCGCGGCCATCTGGTGATGAAGGGCTACTACCGCAATCCGAAGGCGACCGCGGAGGTCATCACGTCCGACGGCTGGTTCCGCACCGGCGACCTCGGCGTCTTCGACGAGGCGGGCTACCTGAAGATCACCGGGCGCCTGAAGGAGATGTTCATCGTCGGCGGCTCGAACGCCTACCCCGCCGAGATCGAGCGGCTGCTGCAGGGCATCGCGCAGGTCAAGCAGGCGGTGGTGGTCGGCGTGCCGCACCGCCGGCTGGGCGAGGTGGGCTATGCGTTCGTCCAGCTGCACGAGGGTGCGGCGCTGTCGGCGGAGGCGCTCGTGGCGCTCGCGCGACCGATGATGGCGGACTACAAGGTCCCGAGACACGTAAGCTTCGTCGACGAGTTCCCCCGAACCACCACCGGCAAGATCCAGCGCTTCGTGCTGCAGAAGCAGGCGCGCGACCGGATCGCCGACTGACCGACCCCTTGCATGGAGCCTGTGTGGCCCTCCGCGACGAACTGAAGCACTTCAAGAAGGAGCGCATCCTCGAGGAGGCCGAACGGCTCTTCTACGAGCGGGGCTTCCGGGGCACCAGCCTCGATGCGATCGCCGAGTCGCTCGACATGACCAAGCCGTTCATCTACGGCGCCTACGAGCGCAAGCTCGACATCCTGGTCGACATCTACGAACGCGCGATGAACCGCGCGCTCGACGCGATCCGCGGCGCGCGCGAGGCGGGCGGCACGCCGGCCGAGCAGCTGCGCCGCTTCGCGAGCACCTACACGGGCGTCGTCATCGCGAACCAGGCAGGCACCGCGGTGTTCTTCCGCGAGGAGCCGTCGATCCCCGAGGAGGCCGTGCGTCGCATCAATGACCTCAAGGGGCGCTTCGACGCCGAGCTCGCCGCCCTCATCGTCTCCGGCGTCGAGGCCGGCGCGTTCCGCGTCGAGGACCCGCGAGCCGCCACCCTCGCCATCGGCGGGATGATCAGCTGGGCCTACGTCTGGCACCGTCCGGGCGGGCGGCTGACGCCCGAGGAGATCGGCGCGCAGATGGCGACCTACGCGCTGCGCATCGTCGGCGCGCCCGACGCGGGAGCCTGAGGTGCCGATCCGCGTCGAGGCGCCGGAGCGATACGTCGCGATGGTGGTCATCGACCATCCCGCACGTCGCAACGCGCTCGGCGAGCGCGAGTTCCGCGAGCTGGCGGCGACCTGGCCGCGGCTGGCGGCCGACCCCGGGGTGCGCGTGGTGGTGGTGCGCGGCGAGGGCGACGCGGCCTTCTGCTCCGGGGCCGACCTGGCCGCGGTCGGCCTGTCCGCGCTGCCCGACATCGACGACCTGATCGACGCCGCGCTGCTCAAGACCCGCTTCTTCCCGAAGCCGATGGTGGCCGCGATCCACGGCGCCTGCGTGGCCGGCGGGCTGGAGCTCGCGCTGTCCTGCGACCTGAGGGTCGTGTCGGCGGGCGCCCGGCTCGGGCTGCCCGAGACGCGCTGGGGCATCCTGCCCTCGGGCGGCGCCGCGATGAAGCTCGTCGAGCAGATCGGCCAGGCCGACGCGATGCGGATGATGCTCGCCGGCGAGCTGATCGACGGCACCGAGGCGGCCCGCATCGGCCTGGCGACGCTGGCCGCCGACCCGGCCGCCACCGTGACCGAGGCGCTGCGCCTGGCGCGGCGCATCGCCGAGGCGAGCCCGGTGGCCACGCAGGCCACCAAGCGCGCCGTGCTGGAGGCGCGCCAGCGTGGCTACGGCGCGCGCGACCCCTTCGAGCGCGCGCTGGTGGCCGAGGTCCGCGCCAGCGGCCACGCCGCGGTCGGCGCCGCCGCCTTCCTGAACCGCAGCACCCCGTGCTATCCCGATTGAAGGACCTGCCAAGGCCGCGCTTCGACACGGCCCGGCTTGGCGAACGGCGCATCGGTTCGATATCATACTGACCAGTATCAGACCGCGGTGACAGCCCCGCCACCCGGTCCGCGAGCCCACTACGAGAGACGAGGAGCACATGGACGACGCCCGACGCGAGACGGCCCTGAGGGAAGCCTCGGTGCCCACCCTGGTGATGTGCCTGGCGCAGATCACGCGCGACCGGCGTTGGCTCGAGGACCCGTTCCGTCCGAAGCGCGACATCTCGATCTTCGCCGAGCCCAGCGGCGGCCTCTCGGAGCAGGCGCAGCAGGCCGTCCGCGAGGCGATGGCGCAGGTGCTCGACGAGCTGGCCGACGGCCGCCGCACGCTGCCGCCCCTGCCCGACGGCGATGCGCTGTACGAGATGATGTCGGTGTGCGTCGGCGAGCACGTGCCGCGCGAGTACACCGTGATGGCGATGGAGGAGATGGGCTTCGTCGACCGCGGCATCGCGTGGCGCACGCCGCCCGCGCCCGAGCGCCTCGAGGCCTTCGAGACGCTGGTGGTCGGCGCCGGCTTCTCGGGCATCAGCACGGCCTACCGCCTCAAGGAACTCGGCATCCCGTTCCGTATCGTCGAGAAGCTCCCCGACGTCGGCGGCGTCTGGCTCGAGAACGACTACCCCGAGGCCGGGGTCGACACGCCGAACCACTTCTACTCGTTCTCGTTCGCACCCAACCTCGACTGGACGAGCAACTACTCCAAGCGCGACGAGGTCTGGGCCTACCAGCGCAAGGTGTTCGACGAGGTCGGGCTGCGCCCGTACGCCGAGTTCGACACCGAGGTGCTGTCGATGCACTGGAACGAGGGCGCCCATGCCTGGGACGTCGTCACCCGCGGCCCCGACGGCAGCGAGCGCGCGCGGCGCTACCGTGCGGTCGTGACCGCGGTCGGCAACCTGAACCGCCCCAAGCTGGCCGCGATCCCCGGTCTCGAGACCTTCACCGGCGATGCCTGGCACTCCGGGCAGTGGCGTCACGACGTGCCGCTGGAGGACAAGGAGGTGGCCGTCGTCGGCACCGGCGCGAGCGCGATGCAGTTCCTGCGCACGGTCGCGCAGCAGGCCAGGAAGGTCACGATCTTCCAGCGCTCGCCGCAGTGGGCGCGTCCGCCGCAGGACTACCACGGCACGGTGAGCACCGAGTCGCGCTGGCTGCTCGAGAACGTGCCGTACTACTACCCGTGGTACCGCTTCGGCCTGATGTGGCGCATGGGTGACGGACTGCTGCCGACGGTGCGTCGCGACCCGAACTGGCCGCACCCCGAGCGCTCGATGAACTACCGCAACGACCGGCAGCGCGAGCAGCTCACCGAGTACATGCTCAACGAGCTCGAGGGCCGCCCCGACCTGATCGAGAAGTGCCTGCCCGCCTACCCGCCCTACGGCAAGCGGATCCTGATCGACAACCACTGGTTCGCGACCCTGCGCCGCGACAACGTCGAGCTGGTCACCGAGGGCGTCGACCGCATCGAGGGCGACACCCTGGTCACCTCGGGCGGGGGGCGCCACCGCGCCGACGTGCTGGTGCTGGCCACCGGCTTCGAGGTCGGCAAGCTGCTGTGGCCGATGGACATCCGCGGCCGCTCGGGCGTGGCCCTCAAGGAGGTGTGGGGCGACGACGATCCGCGCGCCTACCTCGGCCTGACCGTGCCCGACTTCCCGAACCTGTTCGTGATGTCGGGTCCGAACACCGGCCTCGCTCACGGCGGCAGCGTGATCTTCGTCGCCGAGTGCCAGGCGCGCTACATCACCTCGATGCTGCGCGAGATGATCGAGGGCGGCCTCGCCGACGTCGAGGTCGAGCGCACGGTGCACGACGCCTTCAACGAGCGCGTCGATGCCGAGCACGCCGAGCTCGTCTGGTCGCACCCGGGCATGAACAACTGGTACCGCAACCGGGCCGGCCGGGTGTTCATCCCGATGCCGTTCCGCCTGGTCGACTACTGGGGCATGACCACCGAACCCCGCCTCGACGAGTACCGCACCGGCACCGACGGCTGAGGCACCGGGCGCGGGGCGGAACGCGCCGACGTCCCGCCCCGCGGTTCGCGATAGAGTCCGGGTTCTTGACACGAGGAGCCGGACCGATGGGAGCGATCGAGGAACTGGGCCGTTATCTGCCGCAGATGACGGAATGGCGGCGGCACATCCACCAGAACCCCGAGACCGCCTTCGAGGAGGTCGGCACCGCGGCCTTCGTCGCCGAACGGCTGCGCGCCTTCGGCGTCGACGAGGTCCACGAGGGCATCGCGAAGACCGGCGTGGTCGGTGTCATCCGCGGCCGCACCGGCACGCGCGCGATCGGCCTGCGCGCCGACCTCGACGCGCTCGACATGCAGGAAGGCACGGGCGTGGCCTGGGCCTCGAAGACGCCGGGCAAGCACCATGCGTGCGGCCACGACGGCCACACCACGATGCTGCTGGGCGCCGCGCGCCACCTCGCCGCCACGCGCGACTTCGACGGCACCGTGTACGTGATCTTCCAGCCGGCCGAGGAGAACGAGGGCGGCGGTCGGGTGATGGTCGAGGAAGGTCTCTTCGAGCGCTTCCCCATGGAGTCGGTCTTCGGGATGCACAACATCCCGGGCATGGAGGCGGGCACCTTCGCGATCCGTCCGGGTCCGATGATGGCGTCCTACGACATCTTCGAGATCACGATCACCGGGCGCGGCTCGCACGGCGCGATGCCGCACCACGGCATCGACCCGATCACCACCGGCTCGGAGCTCGTGCAGAAGCTGCAGACCATCGTCAGCCGCAACGTCGACCCGCTCGAGCCGGCGGTGCTGTCGGTCACCAAGTTCCACTCGGGAACGGCCTGGAACATCATCCCCAACGAGGCGGTGATCGGTGGCACGGTGCGCGCGTTCAGCGAGGCGGTGCAGACGCAGGTCGAGCAGCGCATCCGCGAGCTGTGCGCGGGCACGGCGCTGTCCCACGGCGCGACGATCTCGGTACGCTACGAGCGCCGCTACCCGCCGACCGTGAACACGTCGGCCGAGGCGGAGCTGTGCGCGTCGGTCGCGGCGTCGCTGGTCGGCCCGGAGCGCGTCAAGCGGGAACTCAAGCCGGCGATGGGCTCGGAGGACTTCGCCTGGATGCTGCAGGCGCGGCCGGGTGCGTACATGTGGCTGGGCAACGGCACGGGCTCGGTGGGCGGCTGCATGGTGCACAACCCGGGCTACGACTTCAACGACGCGGTGCTGCCGATCGGGGCGGCGTACTGGGTGCGGCTGGCGGAGACGGCGCTGGCTGAGCGCTAGGCCTGGCTCTCGTTCGACGGGTGGCGCGCGGCGTCGCTGCCCTTCAGGCCGTTGCTTCCTCCGAGGCCCGCACCCCGGGCTGCGCCCGGGGTCCCCGTCTCGCGCAGGCGCCCGACGGGCCGG
>RPRK01000142.1 GCA_003818495.1 Burkholderiales bacterium | reverse complement strand
CGGGCCCGAACTCGACGATCCGCGTGACGCCCATCGCCTCGAGCCTGCGCACGACCTCGACCCAGCGGACGGGGGAATAGCTCTGCCGGACCAGCGCGTCGACGATGGCCGCCGGGTCCGTCTGCACCGCGACGTCGACGTTGTTGACCAGCGCCATGCGGGGCGCGACCGGCGCCGTCTCGCGCAGGGCGAGCGCGAGACGCTCCCCGGCCGGACGCAGCAGCGACGAATGGAACGGTGCGGAGACCGGAAGCGGCATCGCGCGCTTGGCGCCCAGGGACTTCGCGACCTCGCAGGCGCGCTCGACCGCGGCCTTGCTGCCGGCGATCACGACCTGGGAAGGCGCGTTGAAGTTGGCGGGCTCGACGACGTCCGGAACCCCCTCCACCGCCGGAGGCAGGCCGGCGAACGACGCCGTTGCCTGCCGGCAGGCGGCGAGAACCTGCTCGTCGTCCAGGCCGAGGATCGCCGCCATTCCGCCGCTGCCCACCGGCACCGCCTCCTGCATCGCCTGCGCACGCAGTCGCACGAGGCGCAGCGCCGCACCCGGCTCGAAACTGCCGGCGGCGGTGAGGGCGGTGTACTCGCCGAGGCTGTGTCCGGCGACCGCCTCGGCATCCGGGCCGCCCGCCGCACGCCAGGCGCGGTAGCAGGCCAGGCCGGCGAGCAGCATCGCGGGCTGCGTGTTGACGGTCAGCGCGAGCGATTCGGCCGGCCCGGCCGCGATCAGCCCAGACAGCGATTCTCCGAGCGCGGCATCGGCTTCGGCGATCAGTGCCGCGACCTCCGGACGATCCGAGATCGAGTCGAGCATCCCGACGGCCTGGGAGCCCTGCCCCGGAAAGACGAACGCGAGCTTCATCGTGGCGTGCATGGGGTCGGATCGATCAGATCTGGACGAGGACCGCGCCCCAGGTGAAGCCGCCGCCGACGCCCTGGAGCATCACGCGGTGGCCTTCCCGGATCCGGCCGTCGCGCACCGCGACGTCGAGCGCGAGCGGCACCGACGCCGCCGACGTGTTGGCATGACGGTCGACCGTGACGATGACCTTCTCGGCGGGCAGCCCGAGCCTGCGCCCGGTGGCCTGGAGGATCCGCACGTTCGCCTGATGCGGGACGAGCCAGTCGATGTCGGCGACCGCGAGGCCCGCGGCGGCGACGGTCTCGCGCGCCACCTCGTCGAGCACGCCGACCGCGAGCTTGAAGACCGCCTGGCCGTCCATGGTGAGGAACGGATGACCGGTGATGTTGCCGTGGGCCACGTTGCCCGCCGTCCGCAGGATCGATTCGTGACGGCCGTCCGCATGGAGCTTGGCGGCCAGGATCCCGGGCCGGTCCGACGCGGACAGCACCACGGCGCCCGCTCCGTCGCCGAACAGCACGCAGGTGCCTCGGTCGTTCCAGTCCAGGATCCGCGAGAAGGTCTCGGCGCCGATCACGAGGGCGTGACGCGCGCTCCCGATGCGGATCATCGCGTCCGCCACCGTCAGTCCGTACACGAAGCCGGAGCAGACCGCCTGGACGTCGAATGCGGCACCGCCCACGATGCCGAGGGCACGCTGCACCAGACAGGCCGTGCTCGGGAACACGTAGTCGGGCGTCGAGGTGGCCACGATCACCAGATCGATGTCGGCCGGGCCGAGGCCCGCCGCATCGATCGCCGCACGCGCCGCGCGGGTGCCCAGGACCGAACTGCTCTCCTCGGGCGACGCGATGTAGCGCTGGCGGATGCCGGTCCGGGCGACGATCCACTCGTCGGACGTCTCGATCCCCCGCGCGCCGAGCTCGGCGGCGAGCGTCGCGTTGTCGACGAGGCGTTCCGGCAGCGCGCTGCCGGTGCCGACGATGCGGGAGTAGACGCGCTGCGGTGTCGTCATTGGGGCTGATGGACCTCGGGGATCGCGTCGGTGATCCGACGCAACAGGCCGTTGCGGGCCGCATCATACCCGCGCTTGATCGCCTGCTCGAAACCGTAGGCGTCGCTCGAGCCGTGGCTCTTGATGACGATGCCGCGCAGGCCGACGAGGCTCGCGCCGTTGTAGCGGCGGTGATCGACCCGCCGCTTGAAGCGTGCGAGGACCGGATAGGCGACCAGCGCAGCGGCCTTCGCGAGCACGCCGCGGGTGAATTCCTCGCGGATGAACCCGGCGAGCATCTGCGCGAGCCCTTCCGAGGTCTTGAGCGCGACGTTGCCGACGAACCCGTCGCAGACGATCACGTCGACGGTGCCGCGGTAGATGTCGTCGCCCTCGACGTTGCCGTGGAAGTTCAGGCCGCTGGCCCGCAGCAGCTCGGCGGCCTGCTTGACGACGTCGTTGCCCTTGATGGCCTCCTCGCCGACATTGAGGAGGCCGATGGAAGGCCGCTCCTTGCCACCGAGCGCCGAGACCAGCGCCGCCCCCATCACCGCGAACTGCAGCAGGTGAGTCGCCTCGCAGTCCACGTTCGCACCGAGGTCGAGCATCATCGTCTGGCCACCCGACGCGGTCGGCATCGGCGCGGCGATCGCGGGCCGCTCGATCCCCTCGACCATGTTCAGCACGAACCGGGAGAGCGCCATCAGGGCGCCGGTATTGCCCGCGCTCACGCAGGCGTCGGCATGGCCGTCGCGGACGAGCTCGATGGCGATCCGCATCGACGAATCGCGTTTCCGGCGAAGCGCGGTCGACACGGGATCGTCCATGGCGACGACCTCGGAGGCATGCTTGAGCGACACGCGGTCGCCCGTCTCGGCGCCCGCCTTTCGCCCAGCCTTGCGCAGGGCCGCCTCGATCTCGTCGCGCTGGCCGACCAGGATCACCTCGGCGTCGGACGCGTGGTCGACGAACGCAAGGGCTGCGGGGATGGTCACGGACAGGCCGTGGTCACCCCCCATGCAGTCGATCGCGATCCGAACGCTCATCGTTTCGGCAGGCCATCCGGCACACCATCCGGCACATCGCCGCGGCCCACCAGCCCCCCGGCCCTGCTCGAGGGCCGGCGGCACGTGTCCCCGGCTGGCGCCACGGGCTCGAAGCCCGCGGCTGCGCGTTGGTCTGCGCGTTGGTCTGCGCGCGGGCCGGTTACTCGTCGGCCTTGGTCTTGACGACCTTGCGACCGCGATAGAACCCGTTCGGGCTGATGTGGTGACGCAGATGCACTTCACCCGTCTGCGGCTCGACGGCGGTAGCCGGAGCGTTGAGGAAGTCGTGCGAGCGGTGCATGCCGCGCTTCGAGGGCGATTTCTTGTTCTGCTGGACGGCCATGACAGGGCCTCCTTCCAAAAAGGTCAATCTGCAATCATATCAAACCTTTGCGACGACTTGCCACTCCTGCGTCGCAACTGCACCGGCGCGCGGTGTCGGCGCGTGCTCGCCTCAGCCCTGTCGAGGCCGTTTCGGCGCGACGGACGGCGGTTCCGCAGAGGGGTCGGCAGGCGGGTCGGCAGGCAGGGCCGATGAGGCGGACTCGTCGCCCACGCGCAGCGCGGCGAGCGCGGCGAAGGGGTTGCGGGCCGGCGGCGGCGGCTCCGTCGGCTCGACGGTCTCGGCCGCATCGGGCACCGGGGCCGGAGCGCGGCAGTCGGCGTGGCGGGGCGCAGGCGGCAGCGCCATGATCGCCTCGTCCTCGATGAGACCGGCCAGGTCGAAGCGACGTGCGCCGACGAGCAGATCGACCTCGTCCTCGTCGACGTCCTCCTGCTCCGCCTGCGCCTCGGTCGCGACCAGGCGGTAGTCGCGCTCGACGTCGAGCGGCACGTCGATGCGCTCTAGGCAACGGACACAGCGCATCGCCGTGGTCGCGGACAGGCCCAGGTGCAGGTGGGCGCGGCGGCTGCCGTCGGCGCCGACTTCGCTGTGCCCCGACAGCGCCCAGGCGAGCATGCCGTCGTGGGCGATCAGCAGGGAGCCGAGGCGCTCGAGCTCGGAGAGCGGCACCCGGCCCTCGACGACGTCGCCGCGACGGGTGAATTCATGGGTATCGATCGTGGGGACGGTCATCGCGCGGTCCGGCAAGGGCGCGTCCGCATGGGGCGTGCCCGGGAGGCGTCGTATCATAACCGTCGTCCGAGCATCCCCCGCCCCATGTCGCACCCTCCCCTCGTCCTCGCCTCCACCTCCGCCTATCGGCGCGAGCTCCTCCAGCGCCTGCGTGTCCAGTTCGAGGTGCTGTCGCCGGGCGTCGACGAGGCCCCGCACCCGGGCGAGACGCCCGAGCAGGTCGCCCGCCGCCTCTCGCTCGAGAAGGCCCGCGCGGTCGCGCTCCGGCGACCCGAGGCGCTGGTGATCGGGTCGGACCAGACCGCCACGCTCGACGGTGTCGGCATCATCGGCAAGCCCGGCACGCACGAGCGCGCGGTCGCGCAGCTGCGTGCCGCCTCGGGGCGCACGCTGGTGTTCCACACCGGACTGTGCCTGTGGCGCCCCGACGCCGAGCCCCTGGTCGACTGCATCGACACCCGGGTGAGGTTCCGCGTGCTCGCCGACGACGAGATCGAGCGGTACCTCTGGGCGGAAACGCCCTACGACTGCGCCGGCTCGGCGAAGTCCGAAGGACTGGGCGCGGCCCTGCTCGAGGCGCAGGACGGCCCGGACCCGAGCGCACTGGTCGGGCTGCCGCTGATCCGGCTCGCCGCGATGCTGCGCGCGGCGGGGCTGCGGCTGCCGTGAGCGACGCGCCCGCCTCGGGCGGGCCCGGCACGCTGTACTGCGTGCCCACCCCGATCGCGTCCGATCGCGCGCCCGACGCCGATCTGGCGCCGGCGGCGATCGCGCTCGTGGCCCGCCTGGACTACGTGATCGCCGAGAGCGCCAAGACCGCCCGCGCGGTGCTCAAGCGGTTTCCGCTCGAACGACCGATCCAGGCGATCGAGATCGTCGAGCTGAGCGAGCACACCCGCGACGACGCCATCGGCCCGATGCTCGCGCCGCTGCGGGCGGGGCGCTCGGCCGCGCTGATGTCGGAAGCCGGGTGCCCCGGGGTTGCCGACCCGGGGGCGCGCCTCGTGCTCGCCGCCCATGCCGCCGGCGTTCCGGTCGTGCCGATCGTCGGACCGAGCGCGCTGCTGCTCGCGCTGATGGGATCGGGCCTGAACGGGCAGCGCTTCGCCTTCGCCGGATACCTGCCCACGGCGGCGGACGAGCGTCGCCAGCGGCTGCGCGAGCTCGAGCAGCGCTCGAGGCGGGACGACGAGACGATCCTGTTCATCGAGACGCCGTATCGGAACCAGCCGATGTTCGATGCGCTGCTGGCCAGCCTGGCTCCGTCGACCTGGCTGTGCGTGGCGGCCGATCTGACCGGCGCGCAGCAGTCGCTGCAGACGCGACGGGTGGCCGACTGGCGCCGGGCCCCGCAGGTCCTCGCGAAGGTCCCGACGGTGTTCCTGCTGCTCGGCCGCTGAAGCTCGGCAGGACCGAGCGCCGGGAGCGGGGCGACGGGGACGGCCGACCTGCGCCGCGCCCGACCGGGCCTGCGGCGACCGGTCAGCGCAGCCTGGGCCCCTCTTCCGACACACCGAGCTGGCGCGACAGGACCTGCCCCGCCGCCATGCCGACCCGCTTGGCGAGCCGCTCGGCCAGATTCGCCCGCCGCGTGTAGTCGACGAGCTCCTCGGCCTTGATCACGTCGCGGGCGACCGAGCGGAGCGATCCGACCTCGTCGGCCAGGCCGAGCTCGACGCTGGTGGCGCCGGTCCAGACGAGCCCCGAGAACATCTCGGGGGTCTCCTTGAGGCGGTCGCCACGGCCCTTCCGGACCGTCTCGATGAACTGGTCGTGGATCGTGCGGAGCATCTTTCGCGCATGGTCGCGCTGCACGTCCGACAGCGGCGAGAACGGGTCGAGAAAGCCCTTGTTCTCGCCGGCGGTCAGCAGGCGCCGCTCGACGCCGACCTTGCCCATGGCCTCCGTGAATCCGAAGCCGTCCATCAGGACGCCGATCGACCCGACCAGGCTGGCCTTGTCCACATAGATCCGGTCGGCCGCCGCGGCGACGTAGTAGCCGCCGGAGGCGCAGATCTCCTCGACCACCGCGTACAGAGGGATCGCCGGATACTGCGCGCGCAGGCGCCGCATCTCGTCGCTGATCAGCCCCGCCTGGACGGGGCTGCCGCCGGGGCTGTTGATCCGCAGGACGACGCCGGCGGTCGCGGAATCCTTGAACGCGAGGCGCAGCGCATCGATCACGCCATCCGCGTCGACCTCGCCGCCCGCCTCGAGCACCCCCTGGATCTCGACGACGGCGGTGTGGCGGCCTGCCGTCACCACGGCGTCGGGAGACTGGATCCAGCCGAACGAACTCGCCAGGAGCAGAAGCACGATCCCGAGTCCGACGAAGCGGAAGAAGATCTTCCAGCGGCGCGCCCGGCGCTGCTCGTCGACGGTCGCCATGACCAGGCGCTCGAGCACCGATCGCTCCCAGCCGGGCGCCTGCGAACCCGCCGCGGCAGCAGCGGGGACGGAGGGCGCGGCAGCGCTCCGGGGCTCGGTCTGACCGGGCTGCCAGGAGGGTTCGACCCTCGAACGCGTCGGATCCTGATCGCTCATCGCTCGCTCTTCACCACGGTCGCCTGCACCTCGATCCACCCGGCCGCTTCGCGGCAGGGGACGGCCTGCAGCGACTTGCCTCGGCACGGCCCGCCCACGCAGACGCCGTCCGAGGCATCGTACACGGCGCCGTGGGTGGCGCAGACGATGACCGTGCCGGTGTCGTCGAGGAATCGACCCGGCGTCCAGTCGAGCTCCACGGGCACGTGGGCGCACTGGTTGAGCCAGGCGAGCGGCTGCCCGTCGATGCGCAGGACGAAGGCGGGAACGGATCCGCCACGGGTGGCGATCTCGAAGCGCACGCCATCGCCGCGCTCCGCGAGCGACTCGGCGGCGCACAGACGCGCCCAGCCGTCGCCGCCAGCGGCGCCCACCGCACCCGGACCCTCGACGGCCGTCATCGCCCGAACGGCACCGGGCCGAGCAGCGAGCGCTCGACGCCGCAGGCCGCCGCCAGCCAGTCGGCCAGCTCGCCGACCGAGCCGAGCAGCGCATCGGGCCCGATCGAGCGCAGCGCATCGGGCTCGTGGGCGCCGTACAGCACGGCGACGCTGGCCGCGCCCGCCGATTGCGCCATGCCCACGTCATGGGTGGTGTCGCCGATCATGACCATCCGGTCGGTGGGCGTCATCAGCACCTCGCCCAGGTCGCGCAGCATCCAGGGATCGGGCTTCGGCGCGCCTTCGTCCGCGCAGCGGGTCGCCGCGAACCGCGGACCCAGACCGGTCTGCACCAGCGCCCGGTTCAGCCCGACCCGCGACTTGCCCGTGGCGACGGCCAGCGGCACGCCGGCGGCATCGAGCCCCCTGAGGAGTTCGGGTATGCCTTCGAACACCTTCAGCATCGCATCGCGCCGCAGGTAGTGCACCCGATAGCGCTCGACGAACGCCGGCACCTGATCGCGGCGGATCGCCGGCACCGCATGGTGGATCGCCTCCAGCAGCCCCATCCCGATCACCCAGCGGGCGTCGTGCTCGGACGGCACCGGCAGGCCGAGGTCGGCGGCGGCGCCGATGATGGCGTCGGCGATCGCGCCGGTCGAGTCGACGATCGTGCCGTCCCAGTCCCAGACCACCAGATCAAACCGGCGCATCGCAGGCCCTCTGGAATGCAGCGAACGCCTTCGGCAGCGCAGCCTCGATGCGGACCTCGCGCTTCGGATCGGCGGGATGTCGGAAAGAGACCTGGAAAGCGTGCAAAAACATACGCTTATGCCCCTCTTTCTCAAGTGACTTGTTAAGATCGAAGTCGCCGTACTTGGCGTCGCCCAGGATCGGGTGCCCGACATGAGCGAGGTGGACACGGATCTGATGGGTGCGGCCGGTCTCGAGATCGCATTCGAGCAGCGACACCGGGCCGTACCGCGGGTGCATCAGGCGCGCACGCGCCTTGACCTTGGTGCCGGACTCCTGTCCCCCGTCGCGGACGACCACCCGCTTCTCGCCTTCGGCAGTGACGAACTTGTGCAGCGGATAGCGCAAGGCCCGCTGGGGTCCCGACCAGTCGCCCAGTGCCCAGGCGAGGTAACGCTTGCGGACGCGCCCGCCGCGCATCGCATCGTGCATCGCGGTCAGCGCCGAGCGCTTCTTCGCGACGAGGAGCAGGCCGGAGGTCTCGCGGTCGATGCGGTGGATCAGCTCGAGCAGCCGGGCATCCGGCCGCGCCGCCCGCAGCTGCTCGATCACGCCGAAGCTCACCCCGCTGCCGCCGTGCACCGCGACGCCGGCCGGCTTGTCGATCGCCAGCAGCGCGTCGTCCTCGAACAGGATCGGGAACTCCTGCCCGGGGACGGGGCGAGGATCCTCGGGGGCGGCGGTGCGCACCGGCGGGATCCGGACGACCTGCCCGAGCGCCAGCCGGTGCTCCGGGGCGACCCGGCCCTTGTCGACCCTGACCTCGCCGCTGCGGACGATGCGGTAGACGTGGCTCTTGGGGACGCCCTTGAGCTGCCCGAGCAGGAAGTTGTCGAGCCGCTGCCCGGCATGCGCGTCGTCGATCGTCACGTACCGCACGTCGGGCGCCGGTCGCGGGTCCGTCGAAGACGGCGCCTCAGGTTTTGCCGCTAAGGCATTCATCTTGCTATACTTTGCGCCGTTGCGAAGCCGACGGATCCGAATGATCGTCCCGCCGCATTGTAGCGGTGACGGACGACGGAACCCCGGACCAGGCAACATATCGAACAAGCGCGGCGCCGAATGGTTCGGCGCGCGGAACCGACGCAAGAATCAACAAAACGAGTCCCGAGGCCAGCCCGGCCCGGGCGGCCGGCCACTGGCGCCGGCGTCCGCGCCCCAGGCCCCTCGCCCATCCAACCACCCATGCAGCGCCCGACGTGAACACACGAAGCCGCCGATCCCCTCCGGGACGCGGGCTGCGCGCACGCTGCCCGGGTCCGAGGCGTTTTGGCCGGACACGCTCCAGGCGTTAGACCGGCATTCGTGCGTTGATCCGCTGGCCACGCGCACCACGCCGGTTGCGCGAGTCGGAGATATTGGATGAAACGCATGCTGTTCAACGCGACGCACTCGGAAGAGTTGCGCGTCGCGATCGTTGACGGCCAGAAGCTGATCGACCTCGACATCGAGTCGGCCGGCCACGAATCCCGCAAGAGCAACATCTACAAGGGTGTCGTCACCCGCGTCGAGCCCAGCCTCGAGGCATGCTTCGTCAGCTACGGCGAGGAGCGCCACGGCTTCCTGCCGTTCAAGGAGATCTCGAAGGCCTACTTCAAGCCGGGCGTCGAGGCCTCGAAGGCGCGCATCCAGGATGCGATCGCCGAGGGCCAGGAGCTCCTCGTGCAGGTCGACAAGGAGGAGCGCGGCAACAAGGGCGCGGCGCTGACGACCTACGTGTCGCTCGCCGGACGCTACCTGGTGCTGATGCCGAACAATCCGCGTGGCGGCGGCGTCTCGCGTCGGGTCGAGGGCGAGGACCGCCAGGAACTGCGCGAGATCATGGACCGGCTCGAGCTGCCCTCGGGCATGAGCCTGATCGCACGGACCGCCGGCATCGGTCGCACGCAGGAAGAGCTGCAGTGGGACCTGAACTACCTGATGCAGCTCTGGCGCGCGATCGACGGCGCGGCGGGCTCCTCCGCCGGCGCGTTCCTGATCTACCAGGAGTCGAGCCTGGTGATCCGCGCGATCCGCGACTACTTCACGCCGGACATCGGCGAGATCCTGATCGATACCGACGACATCTACGAGCAGGCCCGGCAGTTCATGGGCCACGTGATGCCGGACACCGTCGGCCGGGTCAAGCGCTACAAGGATCCGACGCCGCTGTTCTCGCGCTTCCAGATCGAGCACCAGATCGAGACCGCGTACTCGCGGCTCGTGCCGCTGCCGTCGGGCGGCGCGATCGTCATCGACCACACCGAGGCGCTGGTCGCGATCGACGTCAACTCGGCACGCGCCACGCGCGGCTCGGACATCGAGGAGACGGCGTTCCGCACGAACCTCGAGGCGGCCGAGGAGGCCGCGCGCCAGATGCGGCTGCGCGACCTCGGCGGGCTGATCGTCATCGACTTCATCGACATGGAGAACGCCAAGAACCAGCGCGAGGTCGAGCAGCGCGTCAAGGACGCCCTGCACTACGACCGCGCACGGGTCCAGGCGGGCAAGATCTCCCGGTTCGGCCTGATGGAGCTGTCGCGCCAGCGGCTGCGCCCGGCGCTCAACGAGGGCACGCACATCACCTGCCCGCGCTGCAACGGCACCGGCGTGATCCGCGACATCGAGTCCTCCGCGCTGCACATGCTGCGGGTGATCCAGGAAGAGGCGATGAAGGAGAGCACCGCCTCCGTCCACGCCCAGGTGCCGGTCGAGGTGGCGACCTACCTGCTGAACGAGAAGCGCGCCGAGATCGCCAAGCTCGAGGCCCGCGTGAAGGTCGAGATCGTCCTGATCCCGAACAAGTACCTCGAGACCCCGCACTACAAGCTCGAGCGACTGCGCCATGACGACGAACGGCTGGCCACGTACCGGTCGAGCTACAGCCTCGCCGACGGTCCGTCCGACGAGGGCGAATACCTCGAGAAGAAGTTCGAGGCCGTGAAGCCGCGTCAGGAAGCGATGGTCAAGGGCATCACCCCCGACCAGCCCGCGCCGGTCGTCGCGCCGAAGCCCGAGCCGGTCGTGGCAGCGGCCCCGGCGCCCGCGCCGGTCGCCGCTCCGGTGCCGGCCCCGGTCCCGGCACGTGCCGCAGCGCCCGAGTCGGTCGGTTTCTTCGGCAAGATCCTCGGCCTGTTCCGCAGCAAGGCGGCCAACGAGGCGGTGGTCGCCGAACCGGTCCGGCCGGCGGCTGCCGCTGCGACCGGGAGCGCACCGGGCAGCGCCGCTCCGGCGGCTCCGGGGACGCGTGCGGAAGGTGAAGGCGGCCGCCGCAACCGCGACGACATGCGCCGCGGCGGAGGCCGGGGACGCAACGCAGGCGAAGGCCGCAACGGCGGCGGCGAAGGCCGCGAAGGACGTGAGGGCCGTGAAGGCCGCAATGGCGGCGAAGGCCGTGAAGGTCGCGAAGGCCGTCCGCCCCGTGAGGGAGGCGAACCGCGCGGTGAAGGCCGTGGGCGGGACCGAGGCGAGCGTACGGAGCGCCCGGGCGATGCGGCCGGCGGCGGGGCCGAGGCGCGGGAACCGCGTCGTGGTCGCGGCGATCGGGGCGAGCGCGGCGAGCGCGGCGAACGTCGGCCCGCCGGCGAGCGCCAGCAGCGTGACGAGAACCGCGCACCGGTGTCCGAGGCGGTGACCGAGGCCGCCGGCATCGCCGGCGTGACGGCCGCCGTGGGAGCCGCTGCGCTGTCGACGGAGGCTCGCAGCGAGGAGCCGCGTCGCCGTCGCGAGCCGCGCCGGCCGGTCGAAGCCGACGCGCCCGTCGACGCACAGTCCGCCGTGGAGCCGGCCGCCGCCGGCGAGCTGCCGCCCGGTGCCGATGCATCGGGCGATGCGGCCGACGGCGACGAGCCGCGCCGCCGCAATCGCCGCCGCCGTGGCGGCCGCGGGCGCAGCCGTGCACCGGGCGAAGGTGGCTCGGCGGACGGCATGGACGCCGAGGGTCAGGTCGACGCGGCCGACGCCACGGACGCCACCGACGACGGCCCGGCCGATGCCCGTGACGTCACGCCGGCCGCCGCCGAGTCGGCGCCGGCGCAGCGCGTCGCCGCCGAACCGGCGGCTGCCGAGGTGGTCGCCCCCGAGCCCATGGACGCCCGCGTCGAGACAGCCGCTGCGCCCGTGGCGGCGATCGTCGAGCGCGTCGAGGCGCCTGCCGCGGCCGAGCCCCCTCGGGCGGCGGAGGTCGTCGAGGCCATCGCTGCGGTCGAGCCGGTGCAGGCCGCCCTGGCGCCGAGCCGGGTCGAACCGGTGAGCGTGGCGCCGGTCGTGCCGGACGCGGTGTCTGCGGCCGCGCCGCGTGCCGAGCCGATCGCCCCGCAGGCCGAAGCGCCGGTTGCGGCGCCGGAGCCGGTGGCAGCGAAGGTCGACGAGCGCCCGGTGCCCGCACCGGCGGCTCAGCCGATCGACGCGAGCGCGCTGCAGTCCGTCATCGAGAGCGCCGGTCTGCAGTGGGTGCAGACCGCACCGTCGGCGATGGCGGCCGAGCCGGAGCCGATCGCCCCGGTGGCGCGTGCACCGCGGGTGCGCAAGCCCCGTGCGGTGGCGGCGAGCGAGCCGCTGGTCCAGGTCGAGACCCAGAACCCGCCCGGCGACGCCTGACGGCGCTGCTTCGATCCCCGGGCATCGCTGCCCGGCGGCCGATCCGGCCGCGACGACGCCCCTGCGAGAGCCGGGGCGTCGTCGCTTGGAGCGGGCCTTCCGCGCGCGACGGCACCAGCCTGGTGGGGGGGCCGGGCGGCAGCCGGGCAGATCCCCTGGGATAGAATCGGACGGCAACCGCCCGCCCATGACCGAACGCGTCGTCATTCCCATCGCCGAGCATCGCTACGATGCGGCGCTCCCGCACGTGCCCGATTCGCCGGCTCCGCCGGTCGGTCGACTGCTCGATGCCCGCGGGCGCCGGCTGCACGACCTGCGCATCTCGGTCACGGACCGCTGCAACTTCCGCTGCACCTACTGCATGCCGAAGTCGGTGTTCGACAAGGACTACGCCTTCCTGCCGCAGTCGTCGCTGCTGAGCTTCGAGGAGATCGAGCGTCTGGTGCGCGCCTTCGTCGCCCACGGGGTCGAGAAGGTGCGGCTCACCGGCGGCGAGCCGCTTCTGCGCCGCAACGTCGAGCGCCTGATCGAGATGCTGGCCGCGGTGCCCACCGCGTCGGGCGCGCCGCTCGACCTGACGCTGACCACCAACGGCTCGCTGCTCGCCCGCAAGGCGCGCGCACTGCGCGACGCCGGGCTCAGGCGGCTGACGGTGAGTCTGGACGCGCTCGACGATGCGACCTTCCGCGCGATGAACGACGTCGACTTCCCGGTCGCCGACGTCCTCGAAGGCATCGACGCCGCCGCCGCGGTCGGCTTCGCGTCGGTCAAGG
>RPRK01000141.1 GCA_003818495.1 Burkholderiales bacterium | reverse complement strand
CCGGTCGAATCGGTCAGCACGATCGTCGCATCCGCCATCGGCGCGCCGCTCGCCGCGACGCCCTTGATCGTCACCGGCGCGGCGGCGGCAGGCGTCTCGGGCACAACCGGCGCGGTGGCCGCGGGGGTCTGAGCTGCGGCCGGCGCGGCCGGCGCGGCCGGGTCGCCGCCGCCGCTGCTGCAGGCACCGAGGGCGACGATCGCGGCGGCGACGAAGGTGAGCTTGAATGCGGACGGCGTGGTCATCGGTGTTCTGGCGCTCCGTGAAGTTCGGTGTGGGTCGTGATGCGTGGGCCGATTGGACGCGCGCCGCAGCGGCTCGGCATCCCATGGATATGGAGCGCGGGCCCCGCCTCCGGGACCTGTCCGATCGGCGGTGCCGGATCGACGATCGCCGGCCGGCGGAACGGCGGCCGATTCCGGCGCCGTGTGGCGTTTATGCTTGCGCCCTCGAGCGCGACGCCACCGTCGGCGGACGCGCGGATGCATGCAAGGCTGAGGATGGAACGACCCTGGGAAGTCCTGATCGTCGAGGACGATGCGCAGACGCGCGCATTCCTCGCTCGCTGCGTCGACGCGGATCCGCGGCTCGCGCTCGCCGGCAGTGTCGGCACCCGGAGCGAGGCGCTGGTTCGGCTCGCCGAGTGCGCGACCCCGCTCGACGCGATGCTGGTCGACCTGGGGCTGCCCGACGGCAGCGGGCTCGATCTGATCGCGCATGCCGCCGAGCACCGGCCGGCGTGCGAGTCGATCGTCGTCTCGGTGTTCGGTGACGAGTCGACCGTGCTCGCCGCGATCGAGGCGGGCGCGGTGGGGTATCTGCACAAGGACGCCGGCATGCCCGACGTGGCCGAGGCGGTGCTCGCCGTGAAGGCGGGCGGTTCGCCGATCTCGCCGGGCATCGCGCGCCGCGTGCTGGCACGCTGCCGCGCGGCGCCGGCCGGGTCGCGCCCCGCGACCGGACCGGGCGTGCAGGCCCCGGCGCCCCGGCTGTCGCAGCGCGAGACCGAGGTGCTCGAGCTGATCGCGAGGGGGTACTCGTACGCCGAGACGGCGCGTCGTCAGGGCGTCAGCCTGCATACCGTGCAGGCCCACATCAAGAGCCTCTACGCGAAGCTGGCGGTGCACTCCAAGAGCGAGGCGGTCTACGAGGCCAGTCGGCTGGGGCTCCTGGCGCCGCCGCCGCGATGACACCTGCGGGTGCCGCGCCGGGCCCGATCGCCCGGGCGGCGCACGGGCGCCGGCGGCTCCCGTGGCGGACGCGTTCGCCGTGGCGCGGGACGGCCCGGCCGTCGTGGCTGCTGGGGGCCGCGCTCTTCGTGCTGCTGGCGGTCGCCGCGGCCTCGCAGGCGATCGCGGGCCGGGGCGGTGCGGATCCGCGTGCGCCGACGACGCTGCTCGAGCTGCGCGAGGCCGAGGCGAGCGTCGACATCGACGGCGCGAGGCACACCCTGCGCGCCGCGCTGCCCTACCACTGGGACCGGCGGCATCCGGGCAGCGCCGGTAGCGCGCGGTTCGTGATCGACTTCGCGCTCGACGAGGTGCCCGAGGTGCCCTGGGCCGCGTTCATCGGACGGGTCGGCAACGCCTACGAGATCCGCCTCAACGACCTGCTGCTGTCGCGGGCGGGCGAGCTCGACGTCCCCGATGACGCCGATTTCGCGAAAGTGCCGAAGCTGATGACGATCCCGGTCGGGCTGCTGCGGCAGGCCAACCGTCTCGAGCTGCTGATCCGCGCGGACGTCGGCCGGCGCGCCGGGCTCGCACCGATCGTCCTCGGTCCGGAGACGACGGTCCGGTCCGTCCACGATTCGGCGAGCCGGTTCCGCGTGCGCGGCTCGATGGTGGTGGTGGCCGTCAGCCTGCTCGCGGGCGTCATCGCGCTGATGCTGTGGCTCACCCAGGTCGACGGCGATGCGCGGGGGCGCCCGCGTCGGGATGCGCTCTATCTCTACGCATGGGGGGCCGAGCTGTGCTTCGCGCTGCGCATGTCCGACGCGCTGATCGAGCGGCCGCCCCTGTCCTGGCCGGCGTGGAACGCAGTGACCACCGGCGCGCTCGGCGGCTGGGTCGGCTGTCTCACGCTCTTCTGCATGGTGCTCGTCGACCAGGACCGCGTGCGGTCGTCCGCCTGGCGACGCGCGCTGCCCGCGCTGGCGATCGCGAGCGGCGCGGCGGCGGGCTTCGCGTCGGTCGCCTGGGCGAGGCCGATGGTGCTCACCGCCTGGCAGGGCGTGCTCGCCGTCGCCTGCATCGTGTTCTGCATCGCCTACCTGGTGCGCACGGTGCGGAACCCGGCGCCCATGCAGCGGCTGGTGGCCGCGGCGCTGGTGCTGAACGTCGCGGTCGGGCTGCGGGACTGGGCGGTGTTCAGGCTGAGCGACGCCTACGGACACGACACGCTGCTGCGCTACACGGCGCTCGCCTTCGGACTGTCGCTCGGCTACATCGCCATCCAGCGCTTCCGCACGGCGACGTCGCAGGCGCGCGAGCTGCTCGCGAACCTGTCGGATCGCGTCGCCGAACGCGAGTCCGCGCTCGCCGAGAGCCACCGCCAGTACGACGTGCTGTCGCGCGAGCAGGCCCGGGTCGGCGAGCGCGAGCGGATCCTGCGCGACATGCACGACGGCGTCGGCTCGAGCCTGAGTGCCGCGATCCGCCAGCTCCAGGGCGGGCAGGTCGGCTCCGATGCGGTGGTCGCGACCCTGCGCGACGCGCTGGACCGGCTCAAGCTCTCGATCGACGCGATGTCCGTGCCGCCGGGCGACGTGGTGGCGCTGCTCGCGAACCTGCGCCATCGGCTCGAGCCGAGGCTGGTCGGTGCGGGTCTCGCGCTCGAATGGGAGGTGTCCGAGATGGCGCCGGTCGCGCGCTTCGATGCCGAGGCGATGCGGGTGCTGCAGTCACTGGTGCTCGAGGCCGTCTCGAACGTGCTGCAGCACGCCGGCGCGAACACCCTGCGGATCGAGGCCGAGGAGGTGGCGACCGGCCCGCGCGTGCGCATCATCGACGACGGGCGGGGCTTCGATGCATCGACGCGCGGGCCGCGCGCGATCGCCGCCCGGGCCGGGACCCTGCACGCCCGACTGGCCGTCGACGGCACGCCCGGGCGCACCACCGTCGAGATCGTCCTGCCGCGGGCCGTGCCCTAGGGCTTCGCGCCGGCCCGGTACCAGCCGTCGATGACCGCCCGCTCGGCATCGGTGATCTGGGTCAGGTTGCCGATCGGCATCGCACGGGTGACCACCGTCTGCTGATGGATCGCCTGCGCCTGGCGGACGATCGACTCGGCCGAGTCGAGCACGACGTTCTTCGGCGGCGACGCGAAGCCCGGGTAGGTGGGCTGGGCCGCATGGCAGCCGACGCAGCGCTGCTCGACCACCACGCGTACCTGGGCGAGCGACGGCGCCGCAGCGCCCGCCTGCGGCGCCACGGGGCGCGGCATCGCGAGCACGAAGGTCCCCGCCAGCGAGACGATGCCGACCGCGAGCAGCAGCGGCTTCGACTGCCCGCGGTGACGCAGCACCAGGTACAGGCGGATCGTCGCGCCCGCCACCGACATGCCCACCAGCGCCAGCCAGGCGAACGGGTGCTGCGTCAGCACCGCGTAGTGGTTGCTGATCATCGTGAAGATCACCGGCAGCGTGAAGTACGTGTTGTGCACGCTGCGCTGCTTGCCGCGGATGCCGTGGATCGGCTCGGGGGGGAGGCCGGCCTGCTTGGCGCGCACCAGCGCCTTCTGGCCCGGGATGATCACGAAGAACACGTTGGCGGCCATGATCGTGCCGAGCATCGCGCCGAAGTGGATGAACGCGCCGCGCCCCGAGAACAGCTGGCAGAGCCCCCAGGCGGCGAGCGAGCACAGGACCAGCAGGATCGCCGCGAGCACCGGCTCGTTGTCGCCGAGCCGCGAACGGCACAGCGCGTCGTAGACCAGCCAGCCGCCGACGAGGAACGCCGCCGCGATCGCGACCGCCGTGCCCGGCGCGAGATCGGCCACCGCCGGGTCGACCAGATAGACGCGCGCGCCCAGCCAGTACATCAGCACCAGCATGAACATGCCGGACATCCAGGTGCTGTAGGCCTCCCACTTGAACCAGTGCAGCGGCTCGGGCAGCTCGGGGGGCGCGACCTTGAACTTCTGCGCGCGGTAGAAGCCGCCGCCGTGCACCGACCAGACCTCGCCCGCCAGGTCGAGGCGCTCGCCCTCCGCACGGTCGCGCGGCGCGTGCAGGTGCGCGTCGAGCCAGACGAAGTAGAACGAGGAACCGATCCAGGCGATGCCTGCGATCAGGTGGAACCAGCGGCCGAGGAGGTTCAGCCATTCGAGGACGTAGGGCTCCATCCGGTCAGCTGCCGCGGTAGGTGGACCACGCCCAGGGCGAGACCAGCAGCGGCACGTGGTAGTTGCCGCCGGCCTCCGCGATGCCGAAGTCGAGCACCACCACGTCGACGAACGGCGGCTCGGGCAGCGCGACGCCGGTGGTGCGGAAGTAGTCGCCGGCCGCGAAGGTCAGTCGATAGCGGCCGGGTCGGACCGCGTCGCCCGTCAGCAGCGGGGCGTCGGTGCGGCCGTCCGCGTTGGTGACGGTACGCGCCAGCGGCGTCCAGCGTTCGCCGTCGGCGACGGACAGCTCGACCGCGACGCCGGGGGCCGGGCGGCCGCGGGCGGTGTCGAGCACGTGGGTGGAGAGTTTTGCCATCGGTCGGTGCAGGGTTCGGAGCGAGACGCCGTCGGTGAGGGCGTGCGGCCAAGGTCGAGCAAGGATGATGCCACGCGTCCCGGTGCGCCCTGCGCGTGCGTCCGTCGTGCGCCGAACCGCGGCGCGTGTCGCGGCCCGGCCGCCGCGATCGCGAGGCCCGCTCGCCTTGCATGGCCGAAGCGAAGCGTGCACCATCGGCCGCCACGCACATCATCGATCACGATGGGGGAGACACGACCATGATCCGTTCCGGTGCCATCCGAGCGGTCGCGACCAGCGCGACCGCCGCCTGCCTCACGCTCGCCTCCGTCCTGGCCGCTGCCCAGGAGATCAAGCCGCCGCAGTCGCTGACCATGACCGCCTACGACACCGGGTCGTCGGGGTTCAACATGGCGGTGGCGATCGGCAAGATGATGAAGGACAAGCACGGCTCTGACGTGCGGGTGCTCCCCGGCGGCAACGACATCGCGCGCCTCGCGCCGATGCGTGCCAACCGCGCGCAGCTGTCGGCGATGGGGGTCGGCGGCTATTTCGCGCAGGAGGGGGTCTTCGAGTTCGGCGTGCGCGACTGGGGACCGCAGCCGCTGCAGCTCATGCTCGCCTCGACCTCGTGCAACGGCCTGGCGCTCGGCGTGGCCAAGGACACCGGCGTCAAGGAGATCAAGGACCTCAAGGGCAAGCGGGTCGGCTTCGTCGTCGGCGCCCCGGCCCTGAACCAGGGTGCACTGGCGATCCTGGCCTATGGCGGACTCACCCGCGGCGACGTCAAGCTCGTCGAGTTCTCGAACTACGGCGCGATGTGGAAGGGCATGGTCAACAACGAGGTCGACGCGGCCTTCGCCTCGACCATCTCGGGCCAGGCCCGCGAGGTCGACTCGTCGCCGCGCGGGCTGGTGTGGCCGCCGGCGCCGGCGGCCGACAAGGAGGCCTGGGCGCGGGTCAACAAGATCGGCCCGTACTTCTTCCCCCACAAGGTCGAGTGCGGCGCGGGCGGGCTGAGCAAGTCGAACCCGATCGAGATGCCCGCGTACCCCTATCCGATCTTCATGGCCTACGCGTCGCAGCCGACCGAACTGATCCACGCGGTCACGAAGTCCATGATCGTCAACTACGACGCGTACAAGGAAGGCGCGCCCGGAGCCGACGGTCTCGAGGTCAAGCGCCAGAACCTGACCTGGGTGCTGCCCTACCACCCGGGTGCCGTGCAGGCCCTGAAGGAGGCCGGCGCGTGGACGCCCGCCGCGCAGCAGCACAACGACATGCTGATGAAGCGGCAGGCGACGCTCGGCGCGGCCTGGAAGTCGTTCCTGGCGGCCAGTCCGCCCGAGGACAAGGACGCCTTCTACAAGGGCTGGATGGCGGCCCGCAAGGCGGCGCTGACCGGCGCGGGCATGGACCCGATCTTCGACTGACGCGACCGGGGCCCGGGGGATGTCCGAGACCGACGCCGATGCGGGCCCGGGGGGCGCGTCGCGCACCCGGGTGCTGACGCCCGCCTGGCGCGGGCTCCTGCTGTGCTGGACCACCGTCGTCATCGCGCTGTGCTTCAACCAGCAGTTCACGCTCCGGTTCGGCGTCGACTTCACGATGCTCGACACCGAGTACTTCTGGGCGCTGATCGCGCTGCTGCTGCCGCTCGCGTTCGTCGTCTACCCGGTGGCCCCCGGCGTTCACGCCGATCGCGTGCCCGTCTACGACGTCGTCCTCTTCCTGATCGCCACCGGGCTCTCGATCGTCTTCACGACGACCGCGCGCGACTCGGCCGCAGGAGGATGGGAGTACAGCGCGACCTCGGTCGCACCCGACTGGATCGTCTGGAGCGCGGCTGCGATGTGGCTCCTCGTGCTCGAGGCGCTGCGCCGTGCCGGCGGCACGGTCCTGCTGGTCATCATGGCGGTGTTCTCGCTGTTCCCGGTGTTCTCCGGCTCGATGCCGGCACCGCTGACCGCGCAGTCGGTGTCGCTGCTCGACACCGCGTCGTACCACGTCTTCTCCCGCGAGAGCGTGCTCGGCATCCCGATGCGGGCGTTCGCCGAACTGGTCATCGGCTTTCTCGTGTTCGGGACGGCGCTGCAGTACACCGGCGCGGGCACCTTCTTCATCAACTTCGCGTTCGCGCTCTGCGGCCGCTACCGGGGCGGTGCGGCCAAGGTCGCCATCTTCTCGTCGGGTCTGCTCGGTTCGATGAGCGGCAGCGTGATCTCCAACGTGCTGACCACCGGGACGATGACGATCCCGGCGATGAAGCGCAGCGGGGTCAAGCCGGCGACGGCCGCTGCGATCGAGGCGTGCGCGTCGACCGGGGCGGTGCTCGCGCCTCCCGTGATGGGGGCGACGGCCTTCGTGATGGCCGAGTTCCTCGACGTGCCCTATGCGACGGTCGCGCTCGCGGCGGCCATTCCGGCGGTGCTCTATTTCTTCGCGCTCTTCATGCAGATCGACTGCAACGCGGGGCGGCATCGGATGGTCGGGCTCGAGCCCGAGGCGCTGCCCGACCTGAAGTCGGTGTTCCGCGAAGGCTGGTACTTCGTCTTCGTGATCATCCTGCTCGTCGTGCTCCTGCTCGTGATGAAGCGGGAGAACTGGGCCCCCTGGTTCGCGACGGGGCTGCTGCTGATCCTGAACCAGGCGTTCTCGAAGGAGCGCTGGGGGCGGCGGGAGCTGGTCGCGTTCATCGAGGGCAACGGCAAGGTCTTCGTCGAACTGGTCGCGATCCTCGCCGGCGTCGGGCTGCTGGTCGGCGCGTTCTCGCTCACCGGCCTCACCGGAACGCTGACGACCGAGCTGCTCCACATCGCCGGCAAGAACCCGCTGATGCTGATGCTGATGGGCGCCATCACCAGCTTCGTGCTGGGCATGGGCATGACGATCACCGCCTGCTACATCTTTCTCGCGGTCCTGCTCGCCCCGAGTCTCGTCCAGGCGGGGCTCGACCCGGTCGCGGTGCACATGTTCATCATGTACTGGGGCATGGTGTCGTTCATCACCCCCCCGGTGGCGCTCGCCGCCTTCGCGGCCGCATCGGTCGCGGGGGCCAAGCCGATCGAGACCGGCCTGCAGGCGATGCGCATCGGCAGCATCATCTACTTCGTCCCGTTCTTCTTCGTGATGAACCCTTCGCTCGTGCTGCGCGGCGACCTGTCGGAGCTTCCGCTGCATCTGGCGACCGCACTGCTGGGCATCGCACTCACCTGCGGCGGCCTGCAGGGCTACCTGCAGGGCGTCGGCGACCTGCGCCGCTGCGGGTCCCTCGAATGGCCGGTGCGCGCCGCGCTGGTGGTCGGCGGCCTGATGTTCGTCGCACCGGGCGGCGGGCTGATGCCGCTCAGCCCCATGCAGATGACGCTCGCCGCGCTGGCGCTCACCACGCCCGCGATCCTGTTCGCACTCGCCGCCCGACGGCGCTGAAGGCGCCCGTCCGAGGCACGTATCGTGCTGACGCGGACCTGCACAGACACTCGTGTGCAGGAGCGACGACGATGACCGACGGTTCAAGCTTTCGGGGGCGTGGCGTGCGGCCCGGTCCCAACGCCGAGTCCGATCCGGTGGTGTCGCGGCGGCGCTTCCATGCCGCAGCGGTGGTGACGATGGCTGGCGCGGGCCTCGCCGCCTGCCAGGCGCCGGTGCCCCGCGCCACCCCGACCGAGGCCGGCCTGCCCTCGCGCCGGGCGATGGCCGGCGGCGGCGACTGGCTCGATTCGGTGCGCATCGAGCACCGCGCGGTCGACGCCGCGTTCGCGCAGCTGCTCGCGGCCGGAGAACCGGCCCTGCGGGTGCGGCTGCGCACGGCGCTCGCCGACATGCTGACGGTGCATGCGGTGCAGGAGGAGACCGTCCTCTATCCGGCGCTCGCGATGGCCGGACTCAAGGCCGAGCCCCAGCAGCTGTATGCCGACCACGCGCAGATCAAGGTGCTGCTGGCCGAGCTCGACGTGCTGCCCAAGGACCATCCGGCCTGGCCGGCCCGGGTGGAGAACCTGCGCGCCATCGTCCTGCGACACATGCAGGAGGAGGAGTCGAAGATCTACCCGTCCTTCCGCGCCGCGCTGTCGCCCGACCAGAACGCGCTGGTCACCGCGCGATACCGCGCCGAGGGCGAGAAGTTCGCGCCGCGCTCGTGAGCACCCGGCCGGGGGCCGCTGCCGCTACGCGCCGGGTCGAGCCACCGCGCGCATCGCCAGCGCGCGGTCGATGAAGTCCAGCCGGTCCTGGCCCCAGAAGCGCTCGCCGTCGAGCACGAAGGTCGGCGCACCGAACACGCCGAGACGTTCGGCCTCGAGCGTGTTGGCGGCATAGGCGGCCTGCACTGCTGCACTGCCTTCCATCGCCTGCAGCGCGGCACCGTCGTAGCCGTTCTCGTCGGCGATCGCGATCCGCACGGATGCCTCGGAGATGTCGCGCTCCTCGGCCCACAGCGCGCGCAGGATGGCGTGCGACAGCACGAAGGCGTCCTCGCCGCGCAGCTGCGCGGCGATCACCATCCAGCCCGCGCGCTTGTTCCAGTCGGGCGGCTGGCCGTCGGCCGGGTAGTGCTTCGGCACGAGATTCAGCGGCATGCCGAGATGGCGGCGCCAGCGGTCGAGCTCGAGGGCGTGATAGCTGCGGCGCGGCTCGGGCCGGGTGCGCAGCGGGATGCCGCCGGTGCGCGGCACGACCGCCTGGAAGTCGTACGGCCTGAGCTGCAGGCGCACGCGGTGGCGACGCACGATGTCCTGCAGCTGCGGGCCGCCGAGATAGGCCCAGGGCGAGGACAGGCTGTAGAAGCAGAGCAGGTCGGTATCGGTCATGGCGGCGGCGCAGGCAGAATGACGGTCATTATGGCCCGACCCGATCCGACGTCCGAGGCGCCCGGCGCGCCGTCCACCGCTTCCCGGGGCGCTTCGCGCGACTTCGGCCTGCTCGCGTCCTCGCCGGGCGCCGAGGCCGAGCGCCGGGCACGCCGCGAGGATCCGGCCGCGCTGCGCGCGCTCGAGTCGCGCGTCGCGCACGACCTCGCCTGCCTGAACTACCCGCCGCCCGAGTGGGTGCCGCCCCGTGCGGGGCCCGACGGCGCGCCGGTGCTGGACGTGCTGGTCGCGGGCGGCGGCATGTGCGGCCAGACCGCGGCCTACGCGATGCGCCGCGACGGACTGCACCGCGTGCGCACGATCGATGCGCGCGGCGAGGGGCACGAGGGGCCGTGGGCGACCTTCGCCCGGATGGAGATGCTGCGCTCGCCGAAGCACCTCACCGGTCCCGACCTCGGTGTCCCGTCGCTGACCTTCCGCGCCTGGTACGAGGCGCGCTTCGGCCTCGAGGCCTGGGCGGCGCTGCACAAGGTCTGGCGCCTCGACTGGCGCGACTACCTGCTGTGGGTGCGGCGGCAGGTCGGCGTCGCGGTCGACGGCGGCATGCGGCTGGTGGCGGTCGAGCCGGCGCCCGGCGGGCTCGTGCTGAGCCTGGCGGGGCCGGACGGCGGGCTGCGCCACGTCCACGCCCGCAAGCTGGTGCTCGCGCTCGGCCGCGAGGGCAGCGGGCAGCCCCGCCGGCCCGCGTTCGCCTCGCTCGCCGCCGATTCGGCCGCGGCCCACGGCCGCGTGTTCCACTCGATGGACGACGTCGATTTCGCGTCGCTCGCCGGTGCGCGGGTCGGCGTGCTCGGCGTCGGCGCATCGGCCTTCGACAATGCCGGGCTGGCGCTCGAGCACGGTGCCGCCTCGGTGACGATGTTCGCGCGGCGCGCCCGGCTGCCGCAGGTCAACAAGTCGAAGTGGACCTCGTTCACCGGCTTCTTCCGCGGCTATCCGGCGCTGCCGGATGCCGAACGCGTGCGCTTCTACGCGCACGTCTTCGACGAGCAGGTGCCGCCGCCCTACGAGAGCGTGCTGCGCTGCGACCGGCACCCGGGGTTCTCGCTGCGGCTCGGCGAGCCCTGGCTCGACGTCGCGGCCGACGCGCGGGGCGTGCGCGTGACGACGCCCGCCGGCGAACACCCGTTCGACGCGGTGATCCTCGGCACCGGGTTCGACGTGAACCTGCTCGACCGGCCGGAGCTCGGTGCGCTCGCCGGCAGCGTGCTCGCCTGGGGCGATCGCCTCGCCCCCGACGGCAGCGCGGTCGCCGAGGAGCTGGCGCGCTTCCCCTACCTCGGCGACGGCTTCCAGCTGATGGCGAAGGACGGCAGCGATGCGCGGGTCGCCGAGGCGCTCGGGCGCATCCACCTGTTCTCGTGGGGCAGCACGCTCAGCCACGGCGCGGTGGCCGGCGACATCCCCGGTCTCGCGATCGGCGCGACCCGCCTGTCCGGCGCGATCGTGCGCGACCTGTTCGTCGAGGACGCCGATCGCCACCACGAGCGACTGCTGGCGCACGACGAGCAGGAGCTGCGGCCGACCCGGTGGTGGGGCGGCGGCCCCGGACCGGGACCGGCGGGGAGCGGCGCGTAGCCGGCCGTGATCGTCACGAACGTGACGATCCGGTCCGAAGGGGCGTCGCGCCGGGACCCGCTTCCCGCGGACGCCGGCCGGGTGCTCAGTCGATCGTGACGCCGACCTGCTTCACCACGCCCGCCCAGCGCGCGCGGTCGGCCTTCACCGTCTCGCGGAACTGCTGCGGGGACTCGATGCGCACGGTGTTGCCCGAGGCGGTCAGCCGACCCGCGATCTCCGGCATCTCGAGCACCTGCCTGACCGCCGCGTTCAGGCGTTCGACGGTCTGCGCGTCCATCGCCTTCGGACCGAGCAGGCCGAACCAGATGTAGCTGGTGAAGCCCGGGTAGCCGGACTCGGCGATCGTCGGCACGTCCGGCACCACCGCCACGCGCTTGGGCGTGGTCACGCCGAGCAGCCGGACCTTGCCCGCCTTCCACTGCGGCAGCACGGTCTGCACCTGGTTCATGATGCAGCAGACCTGGCCGGACAGCACCGCGGTCATCGCCTCCGGGCCGCCCTTGTAGGGCACGTGCACGATGTCGAGGCCGGCGCGTGCGTTGAATTCGGCGAACGCCAGATGGGTGCCCGTGCCGTTGCCGGTCGACGCATAGTTGTACTTGCCCGGCTCGGCCTTCACCTTCGCGACGAACTCCTGGACGGTCTTCACGTCGATGACGTCGGGGTTGATCGTCAGCACGTTGGAGACGTCGACCAGCGTCGCCACCGGCGTGAAGTCGGCCTCGACGTCGAACGGCAGCTTGCGGTACAGCGCCGCGTTGATGGCGTGGGTGCCCGAGGTGCCGAGCACCAGGGTGTGACCGTCGGGCTTCGCGCGCGAGACGGTCTCCGAGGCGATGTTGCCGGCCGCGCCGGCCTTGTAGTCGATCAGCACCTGCGTGCCGAGCAGCTTCGCCAGCGGCTCCTGGATCAGGCGCCCCACGACGTCGACGCCCGAGCCGGCGGGGAAGGTCATCACGATCGTGACCGGACGGTCGCCGGGGAAGGGCGCCGCGGGCTGTGCGGCGGCGGGGCCGGCGGCGACGAGGGTCACCGCCGCGAGGGCAGCCACCGCGTGCGCGACGCGGCGAAGGGTCGGGCCAGGGTTCATGGCGCTTCCTGAAGGGGGAGGGAATGTGACGAGGATACCGTGCGGCACGCGCGGCTGCAGCGGGCCGCTCGGCATGAGCTTCGAACCGGCGACGTCGCTGCGGCCCGTCCTGCCGCGGCGCGTCGGCATGCTGCGCTGCCGCCGCTCGCGGATAATGCCGCGATGGACACGACCGCCGCCCCCGCCGCCCTGCTCGTCGAACATGCCGACGTCGTGGTCACGATGGACGCCGCCCGCCGCGAGCTGCGCGACGGCGCGGTGCTCGCGGTCGACGGCCGCATCGAGGCCGTCGGCCCCCGAGCCGAGGTCGAGGCCGCGCTCGCCGCGGCCCGGGCCGCCGGCCGGGTCGGCGCGCGTCTGCGGCGCATCGACGCCTCCGGCTGCGTGGTCACGCCCGGGCTGGTGAACACCCATCACCACATGTACCAGTCGCTGACCCGCGCGGTGCCCGCCGCGCAGGACGCGGACCTCTTCGGCTGGCTGCGGACGCTCTACCCGATCTGGGCGCGCTACACCCCCGAGATGTTCGCGACCGCGGCCGAGGTCGCCATGGCCGAGCTGCTGGTCTCGGGCTGCACCACCTCCAGCGACCACCAGTACATCTTCCCGAACGGCGCGCGGCTCGACGACACGATCGAGGTCGCCCGCCGGATCGGGCTGCGCTTCCACGCCTGCCGGGGCGCGATGAGCGTCGGCGAGAGCGCGGGCGGGCTGCCGCCCGACTCGGTCGTGGAGGACGAGGACGCGATCCTCGAGGACAGCGAACGTGTCGTGGGCCGCTGGCACGATCCCTCGCACGGCGCGATGACCCGCGTCGCGCTCGCGCCCTGCTCGCCGTTCTCGGTGAGCCCGCGGCT
>RPRK01000140.1 GCA_003818495.1 Burkholderiales bacterium | reverse complement strand
CGCGAGGCGCTGGCGGGCGCGCGGATCGTCGAATGCGCGCAGGCCGAACTCGGCATGGGCCACAGCCTCGCCACCGCGGCTCGCGCGGCGGTCGACGACGCCCCGGACGTGGTCCTGGTGCTGCCGGCGGACATGCCGTGGCTCGAACCGCGGACCGTGCGCGCGATCGTCGAGGCGGCGGGGTCGGGCGAAGCGGCCGCACGCGGCGAGCGCATCGTCGTGCCGGCGCTGCCCGACGGGCGCCGCGGCCACCCGGTCGCGTTCGGTGCGACGCACCTCGCCGCGCTGTCGCGGCTCGTCGGCGATCGGGGTGCGCGGGGGCTGCTCGACGCGCATCCGGTGCAGGTCGTGACGGTCGACGACGCAGGCATACTGCGCGACGTCGACACGCCCTCGGACCTGCAGCCATCGTGAAGCGTACCGCCTCCCGCGCCACCGAACCCGTCGCCTACCGCATCGTTCCCGCCGACCCGCACGGGCACCTGTTCGAGGTCGACCTGACCGTCGCCGAGCCGGCCGCGGAGGGGCAGCGGCTCGCGCTGCCGGCGTGGATCCCCGGCAGCTACATGATCCGCGAGTTCGCGCGGCACATCGTGCGCATCGAGGCGCGCGACGGACGCGGCGCGCTGCGCATCGACAAGCTCGACAAGCACACCTGGCGCGCAGCGCCGGCGCGCGGCCCGCTGCGCGTGTCGTACACCGTGTACGCGTGGGACCTGTCGGTGCGGGCCGCGCATCTCGACGCGACCCACGGCTTCTTCAACGCGACCAGCGTGTGCCTGCGGGTCATCGGCCAGGAGGCACAGCCGTGCACGGTCGACCTGGAGCCGCCCCCGGCCTCGGTCGCGCGCGACTGGAAGGTGGCGACGACGCTGCCCGAGGCGGGCGCCCGGCGCGGCGGCTTCGGCCGCTACCGCGCCGCCGACTACGACGCGCTCGCCGACCATCCGGTGGAGATGGGCCGCTTCGCGTCGATCGCCTTCGAGGCGGCCGGGGCGACCCACGAGATCGTGGTCACCGGACGCAGCGACGTCGATCTCGAGCGGCTGGCCCGCGACCTCCAGCCGGTGTGCGCCGCGCAGGCGGCGCTCTTCGAGCCGCGCACGAAGCGCGCCCCGTTCGACCGCTACCTGTTCCTCACGACCGCGGTCGGGGACGGCTACGGCGGACTGGAGCATCGCGACAGCACTGCACTGCTGTGCGGGCGGAACGACCTGCCCTGGCCGGGCATGCAGGAGTCGACCGACGGCTACCGGACCTTCCTCGGGCTGGCGAGCCACGAGTACTTCCACGCGTGGCACGTCAAGCGGATCAAGCCGGCGGCCTTCGTGCCGTACGACTTCGATCGCGAGGCGTACACGCGGCTGCTGTGGATCTTCGAGGGCTTCACCTCGTACTACGACGACCTGATGCTGGTCCGTGCCGGGGCGATCTCGCGCGGCGACTACCTCAAGGCGCTCGCCAGGACGGTGTCCCTGGTGCAGCGTGCGCCCGGCCGGACGGTGCAGAGCGTCGCGGAGTCGAGCTTCGACGCCTGGATCAAGTACTACCGGCAGGACGAGAACTCGCCGAACTCGGTCGTCAGCTACTACGCGAAGGGCTCGCTGGTGGCGCTGGCGATCGACCTCGCGGTGCGGGCGAAGACCGGTGGACGGGCCTCGCTCGACGACGCGATGCGGCTGATGTGGGAGCGCTACGGCCGTGACTTCCACGCGCCGGGCGGCGGCCCGGGCGCCATGCAGCGCGGCCTGCCGGAGGAGGCGTTTCCGGCGCTGCTGCGCGAGGCGACCGGCGTGGCGCTGGATCCGGCGCTCGCGCGCTGGGTCGACGGCACGGCCGAACTGCCGCTCGCGAAGCTGCTCGCACCCTTCGGCGTCACGCTCGCCTTCGCACCGGCCGACCCGGCACCGACGCTCGGCATCCGGACCGGGGGGCGCGGCGCAGACCTGTCGATCACCACCGCCTACAGCGGCGGTGCGGCGCATCGCGCCGGACTCTCGGCAGGCGACGTGCTGGTGGCCTGCGACGGATTGCGCATCGACGAGAAGGCACTGAAGGCGCTGCTCTCGCGCCGCAAGCCGGGCGACACCGTCGAGGTGCACGCGTTCCGGCGCGACGAGCTGATGCGCTTCGCCGTCGTGCTCGATGCGCCCGCCCCGTCCGAGGCGAGCCTGACCGCATCGACTGCCGACAACGCGCTGCGGCGGGGATGGCTCGGCCACGCGCCCGCCGGCGCGCGACCGGCGCTCAGATCCGGCGCTCGCGCCCGGCCCAGAACGGCTCGCGCAGGCGCCGCTTGAAGATCTTGCCGGTCTCCTCGCGGGGCAGGCTCTGCGCGAACTCGATGCGGCGGGGCACCTTGTAGTCGGCCAGGCGCTCGAGCAGATGACGCCGGACCGTACCGGCGTCGAGCTCGATGCCCGCCTGCGGTTCGATCACGGCCATCAGCGTCTCGCCGTACTCGTCGTCCGGGATGCCGAAGACGGCGCTGTCGGCGACGCCCGCGAGCGAGGCGAGCGCCGCCTCGATCTCGGCCGGATAGATGTTGACCCCGCCCGACAGCACCATGTCGGCCGCCCGGTCGCACAGGTGCAGCCAGCCGCCCTCGTCCACGAAGCCGACGTCGCCGACCGACGCGAGGCCGTCGCGCTCGATGGCCGCCCGCGCGGCGGGCTGGTTGATGTACGTGAAGTCGGGATAGGCCGGTTGGCGGGCGTAGATGCGCCCAGGCGTGCCGGGTGCGCACTCGCGACCCGCGTCGTCGAGGATCGCGAGGCGCGCATCGAGCAGGGGCTTGCCGACCGAGCCGGGATGCGCCAGCGCGTCCTCGGAGCCGATCGCGGTGACCCAGCCGAGCTCGCTGGCGGCGTAGGCCTCGTGGACGATCGGGCCCCACCACTCGATCATCGCGCGCTTGGTCTGCGGCGGGCACGGCGCGCCGGTGGTCAGCACGAAGCGCAGCGACGTGGCGTCGAACGCCCGGCGGGTCGCCTCGGGCAGGCGCAGCAGCCGGTGCATCATGGTCGGCACCAGGTACAGGTGCGTGACCCGGTGCCGCTCGATCGCGGCGAGCAGCGCGTGCGCGTCGAAGCGCGGCTCGATCCGCAGCCACGCGCCGCGCGCGGCGGCGAACAGCGCGTACGACGAGGGCGCGCTGTGATACAGCGGCGCCGCGATCAGGCAGCGCGAGTCGGGGCCGATGCCGAACACCGCCTCGAGCAGCGCCGCGTTGGCAGCGGCCTGCTCGACGGCCTGCGACGGATCGGGCGGCAGGCGCCGTACGCCCTTGGGGCGGCCGGTCGTGCCCGAGGTGTAGGGCACGAAGCCGCGCGGCGCACGCGGTTGCCCGTCGTGGCGCGGCTGCGCGGGGAGCCAGCCCTCCCAGGCCACGCAGCCGGGCGGCAGTTCGAGCGCGGCGTCGTCGAGACGGTAGGCGGCCGCGACGGAGGGCTCCGGGCGCACCGCGAGGCGCGCGCCTTCGGCGATCCGGGCGGGAATGCCCGGGGCGATCCGGGCGAGCAGGTCGCGGTCGGCGATCAGCACCTTGGAGTCGCTGTCGGCGAGGATGAAGCCCGCCTCGTCGGCCTTGAAGTGCCAGTTGATCGCGCAGAAGTAGGCACCGAGCGTCCGCGCCGCGAGCATCGCGACCAGCAGCGCGGGCTGGTTGCGCGACATCAGCGCGACGGTGTCGCCCTGATCGACGCCGAGGCGCTGCAGGCCGCCGGAGGCGCGGGCCACCATGGCCTCGAGGGTCGCGGGGTCGAAGCTCTGGCTGTCGAAGGAGAGGGTCGGGAACATGGGGGCTCGGCGTGGCGCGGCACAGTGTAGGGCGCATCACGCCGCGCTGCACGCGCCGCGCTCGTGCGCCGTGCCGGAACGCGGCCGGACGCCGACGGTCTCAGGCGAACATCGCGGCGAGCGCGGCCCCCGGGTCGGGCGCGCGCATGAAGGCCTCGCCGACGAGGAAGGCTCCCACGCCCGCCTCGCGCATGCGCAGGACGTCCGCCTGCGCGAGGATGCCGCTCTCGGTGACCACCAGCCGGTCCGGCGGGATCCGATGCAGCTGCGACAAGGTGGTCTCGAGGCTCACGTCGAAGGTCCGCAGGTCGCGGTTGTTGATGCCGAGCAGCGGGGTGCGCAGCCGCAGCGCGCGGTCGAGCTCCGCCGCGTCGTGCACCTCGACCAGCACGTCCATGCCGAGCCCGAGCGCGCAGGCCTCGAGTGCCGCGAGGCGCGCGTCGTCGAGCGCGGCGGCGATCAGCAGCACGCAATCGGCGCCCCAGGCGCGAGCCTCGTAGACCTGGTACTCGTCGATGAGGAAGTCCTTGCGCAGCGCCGGCAGACCGCAGGCCGCGCGTGCGGCCACGAGGTACTCGGGCGCCCCCTGGAAGAACCCGACGTCGGTCAGTACGGACAGGCAGGCGGCGCCGCCGCGCTCGTAGCTCGCGGCGATCGCCGCGGGGTCGAAGTCTGCACGCAACACCCCCTTGCTCGGGCTGGCCTTCTTCACCTCGGCGATCACCGCGGAGCGGCCGGCCGCGAGCTTCGCGCGCAGGGCGGCCTCGAAGCCGCGCAGCGCACGGGCGCGATCGTCGGCCCGACCGGCCGCCTCGGCCTCGCGCCGCAGGGCGGCGAGGGGCACGCGCGAACGCGCGGCCTCGATCTCCTCGGCCTTGACGGCGAGGATGCGCTTCAGGACATCGGACATCGCGCGCTCCCTCAGGCCGCCGGCTGCTGCGCGAGCCGTCGCGTGCAGGCGACGAAGGCCTCGAGCTTCGCGCGGGCCGCGCCCGAGGCGATCGCCTCCTGCGCACGCACGATGCCGGCCGGGATCGACGGCACCAGATTGGCTGCGTAGAGCGCGGCCCCGGCGTTCAGCGCGATGATCTCGCGGGGCGTGCCGGGGACGTTGTCGAGCGCCTCGATCAGCATCGCCTTCGACTCCGCGGCGTCCGCCACCCTCAGGCCGCGGTTGGACACCATCTGCAGGCCGAAGTCCTCCGGATGGATCTCGTACTCCCGGATCTCGCCGTTCTTCAGCTCGCCGACGATCGTCGCCGCGCCGAGCGAGACCTCGTCCATGCCGTCCTTGCCGTATACGACCAGCACGTGGTCGGCACCGAGCTGCTTCATCACGCGGACCTGGATGCCGACCAGGTCGGGGTGGAACACGCCCATCAGCGTGTTCGGCGCCGAGGCCGGGTTGGTCAGCGGGCCGAGGATGTTGAAGATGGTGCGCACCCCGAGCTCGCGGCGCACCGGCGCGACGTTCTTCATCGCCGGATGGTGGTTGGGCGCGAACATGAAGCCGATGCCGGTCTCGGCGAGGCACTCGGCGACCTGCGGCGCGGCGAGCATGATGTTGGCGCCGAGGGCCTCGAGCACGTCGGCCGCGCCGGACTTCGAGGAGACGCCGCGGTTGCCGTGCTTGGCGACCTTCGCACCGGCGGCCGCGGCGACGAACATGGACGCGGTCGAGATGTTGAAGGTGTGCGAGCCGTCGCCGCCGGTGCCCACGATGTCGACGAAGTTCGGCATCGGCGGGACCTCGACCTTGGTCGCGAACTCGCGCATCACCTGAGCGGCCGCGGCGATCTCGCCGATCGTCTCCTTCTTCACGCGCAGGCCGGTGAGGATGGCCGCGGTCATGGCGGGCGACATCTCGCCGCTCATGATCATGCGCATCAGCTTGAGCATCTCGTCGTGGAAGATCTCGCGGTGCTCGATGGTCCGCTGCAGCGCTTCCTGGGGGGTGATCGGCATGGTTCGCTCTCTATGTGGACGTGATGTCGGGGGCGGCGCGGCGTCAGGCCGCGAGGAAGTTGCGCAGCAGCGCGTGTCCGTGCTCGCTGGCGACCGATTCGGGATGGAACTGGACGCCCTCGACCGCGAGGGTCCGGTGCCGCAGGCCCATCACCTGGCCGTCGGCGCTGGTGGCGGTGACCTCCAGGCAGTCGGGCAGCGTCTCGAGCTCGACGACGAGCGAGTGATAGCGGGCGATCTCGAAGCGACGCGGCAGGTCGCGGAAGACGCCCTCGCCGGTGGTGTCGATGGTGTCGGTCTTGCCGTGCATCACCTGCCTGGCACGCACCACCCGTCCGCCGAACGCCTGGCCGATCGCCTGGTGGCCGAGGCACACGCCGAGGATCGGCACGCGGCCGGCGAAGCGTCGGATCGCGGCCAGCGACACGCCGGCCTCGTCGGGCGTGCACGGCCCCGGGGAGATCACGATGCGCGAAGGAGCCAGGGCCTCGATCGCCTCGACGTCGATCGCGTCGTTGCGCACGGTGTGCACGGTCTGGCCGAGCTCGCCGAAGTACTGGACGAGGTTGTAGGTGAACGAATCGTAGTTGTCGATCATCAGCAGCATGGCTCGCTCTCGGGTCTCGCCGGCGGGGATGAGCCGGTCTTCCTGCGGGTCCGTCACGACCGTCGGCGCGGCGACCTCGGGGCGGTCGCGGGGCGGATCGGGGACAGGGGCTGCGCCGTGTGTCGCGGGCGCGCGCGGGCGGGGGCTTCAGGCGGCAGGCTTGCGCCAGCGCCACAGGCAGGAAGAGAGCAGGCGGGCGGATGCGGCGTGCATCGCTGCATTATCGCCACAGCCGGTGCGAAGGCGCAAATCGGCCGGTGGCGGTCGGACCCGCGCCATCCGGTGGCGGGCGCCCGCCCGTTCGACGCCCGTCCGTCGGAGCCGGTACGATGCATCATGCGGCCGTGGGCCGTCGTCCCATCCGGGGACGGCAGGATGCGCGCCGCTCCGGCGCCGCGGGTCACCCGGACGACGGGGACGAGGAGCAGACATGTCGAGAATCGCGTTCACGGCCGCCGCAGCCCTGCTGCTCGCCGCCTGCGGCACGCCGGTGACGTTCCAGTCGAGCGCGCCGGTCCCGCCGGGCGGCCTGCTGCCCGCCGGCGCGGGCGGTGCGATGTGCGTCGTCGAATCCCAGACCTGCGACGCGCAGCGCACCTGCTGCGACGGCATGATCTGCGTGCCGAACGGTCGGCTCGGCATGCTCTGTAGACGGCCCTACCCCGGCTGAGCACGCCCCGGCAGGCTCGGATTCGAGGGCTGCGGCGGGCGCCGGACCGGTGCCGGCGCGCCACGTCCGCCGCCGCATGGCCCGCCGAGCGCGCCTTCCGGCCGCCGCGGGATCACGCGCCTAGGGGTCGCGCGATACGGTGGGTGTCCGTTCCCTGCCCGCCCCGCCTCTCACCATGCCTGCTCTCGCGCTGTCCGGCACGGCCGACGCCGCCTTCGGCGCCGACGGCGTCCCCTCCCATGCGGTGCCGATCCACCTGAGCGCCCTCGCGGCCGCCTCGATCGAGGTGATGCTGGGGGGGCGTCACGGCCACGTCGGCGCCGCCCAACTGCCGGCGCTCCGCGCGATGCCCGCCGACCGGCGCGCCGACGGCGACCTGGCCGAGCTCGTGCGCGCAGCCGGCCGCGCGGGCGGCGTCTTCGTGACCTTCCTCTAGCGCCCAGCCCGCACCGCCCGCCCTGCTCGCCCCGCCGGAGGCCGGGCGGAGCGCGGCACGCTTCTTGCCGCTCGTGCTTCGGGACGAATCCCGACGAACGACGAGGAGAAACGACGATGGCAGGCGAACGGACGGGTGCAGAGGGCCCCGCGGACAGGGGCCCGGGCGACGGATTGCGGGACGCGACGCGCGCGACGATCGATACCGTCAAGCAGGAAGCGGGGGACCTCGCGAGCCGTGCGACCGAGCAGGGCAAGTCGATGCTCTCGCGCCAGAAGGACGCGGCGGCGGATCACGTCGACTCGGTCGCCCGGGCGCTGCAGGGCAGCGCCCGCGGACTCGAACGCGAAGAGCCGGCGGCGGGCCGATACGTGGGCTACGCGGCCGAGCGGCTCGAATCGGTGGGGCGACGGCTGCGCGAGCGCGACGTCGACGGACTGATCGACGACGTGCAGGACATGGGGCGCCGGGCGCCCGGCGCGTTCTTCGCCGGCTCGGTGGTCGCGGGCTTCCTGATGGCCCGATTCCTGAAGAGCTCGGCCGACCGGGCCTCGGGACCCGGCCACTGGCGGGATGCGTCGTCGACGGTCGGCGAGCGCGACCGGCCGCGAGGGATGGCGCCGGAAGACGGCGGACACGATCTGCGGGGACGGTCCGCGGGCCCGACCGGCGGGACGGACCTGTCGGCCGGCATGGCCACCTCGAGCGGTCCGGGGGCGACTGCGGCGCGCGCGTCGACCAGCCTCGGTGCCGACGGAACCCCCGGTACTCGCGCGGGCACCTCGCCTCCGGGCAGCAGCGCCACGGGGACGGGCGGGGCATCGCCCGCGGAACCGGTCATCGGGATGCCGGGTGCGGGCAGCCCGGGGTCCTCCCCCCTGGGCACCTCGGGAGTCCGCCATGACCGTTGAGAAGAACGACAAGTCGCTGGCGGCGCTCTTCTCGGACCTGACGCGGGACACCGTCGAGCTGGTCCGCCAGGAGGTGGCGCTGGCGCGCTCCGAGCTGTCGCAGAAGGTGAGCAGCGCTCAGACGGCGCTCGCGTCGATGGCGGTCGGAGCGGCGGTGATCCTCGCCGGCCTGTTCCTGCTGCTGCAGGCGGTGGTCCAGGGCCTCGCGATGGTGCTGCCGCCCGACATGGCCCCCTGGCTGTCGCCGCTCATCGTCGGCGCGATCGTCGCGGCCACCGGCTGGGCGATGCTCAAGGCCGGCCAGGCGAAGCTCGACCCCGACAACCTGGTGCCGCAGCGCACCCTGGACTCGCTGCGGCGCGACAAGGCCGTGGTGCAGGAGAAGACACGATGAACAGCTCCGCAGACACCCGCCGCCCGGACCAGATCGAGGAGGACATCGAACGCACGCGCGCCGAGGTCAGCTCCACGATCGACGCGATCCAGAGCAAGCTCACGCCGGGCCAGATGATGGACCAGGCGATCCAGTACCTGCGCAACAGCGGCACCGGCGAGTTCGGCTCGAACCTCGGGCGCACGGTTCGCGACAATCCCGTGCCGGTCGCGCTGATCGGCGTGGGCATCGCGTGGCTCGCGATGGGCGGCGGCCGCCCGCAGCGCGAGGCGTCCGCGTGGGCCTCGGTCGCGCCGGTGCGCCCGCGCGGCGCGGCCGCCTCGACGTGGGCCGCCGGCGACTCGGGTCTGACCGACGAGGCGTGGGCGGATGCGGACGACCGCGCCGCGGACCTCGACCCCGCGGGTCGGGCGACCGGAGCGGGCTGGTCCGGACACGACGTCGGCGACCGGATGCGTGACACCGTGAGCGGCGCGACCGGCCGCATGCGGGACGCCGTCTCGGACACCACCGGCAGCATCAGGGAGACGGTCGGCGAGGCCGCGCAGCGCGCACGCGAGCTCGCGCACCAGGCGGGCGATCGGCTGTCGGGACTCGGCCACGACGCGCGCTCGCGGGCCGGGGCGCTGCAGGACCGGACCAGGATGCAGGTCGACCGGGCGCGCGAGCGCACGATGCAGGTGGTCGAGGAACAGCCGCTGGTGCTCGGCGCGGTGGGCATCGCGATCGGCGCGGCGCTCGGCGCGGCATTGCCGTCGACGCGGCGCGAGGACCGACTGATGGGCGGGGTCCGCGACGGTGTGGTCGGCGGCGCGGCGGAGGTCGCCCGGGAGCAGGTGCACGGGGTGGCCGAATCGGCACAGCGCGTCGCCCGGACCGCCCGGGACGAGGTCGAGCGCGCGGTCGAGGGCCGCGACCCGAGTGCGGCCTCGCCCGACCCGTCCCTGCCCTCCGCGCCCTACTGAGGCAGCGCCTCCGGAGCCGCCGCCCTCGGGCGGCTCCGGACCGACCCGCGCCGACCCGCGACGGCGCAGTGTCGTCGCGACGACGCCCCGATCGCGCCACCGCGGCCGCCCGCCCCGCGCCGCCGACCACCAGTCGGACGCCCCGGCGGCGCGCCGGACAGGCCTCGCCCCCCCACGCTAGCGTGACGTCCGGATCGGTTCCGGAAGCGGGCGATGGGGCGGTGGGGCAGGATCGGCAGGGCAGCAACGGTGGCGGCGGTCGCGGCGATGGTCGCGGCCTGCGGCGGCGGCGGCTCGTCCGACGACACGCCCGTCAGCGCGGCCGGGACGCCGTCGGCGACCCCCACGGCGAGGACCGCCTCGGCCGAACCCGCGAGCGTCGGCTCGAGCGTCGACAAGGCGTTCTCGGACCGGGTGCTCGAACTCGTCAATGCCGCACGCGCGGTGGGCCGCGACTGCGGGTCGACCGCCTACCCGGCGGTCGGGCCGCTGACCTGGAACACGCAGACCGAGCAGGCAGCACGCGCCCAGGCCGAGCATCTCCAGCAGAACAACGCGTTCAGCCACACCGGCGCGGGCGGCTCTACGGTGGGCGATCGGCTCACCGCGACCGGCTATGTCTGGTCGACGGTCGGCGAGAACATCGCGGCCGGATTCACCGAACTGCCCGACGTCGTGAACGGCTGGATCGAGAGCCCCGGCCATTGCGTGAACATCATGAACGGCAACTTCGTCGACGTCGGCGTGGTGCTCGTGCCGGGCACGTCGTCGAACACCTACCGGACCTACTGGGGCATGGTGCTCGCGCGCCCGCGCTGAGCACCCGCCCGCGGCGCGCGCTCACAGCTCGCGCGTGAACCCTTCCTCGACGAGCTCGGCCGCCCGCAGCACCGCCCTCGCCTTGACCTCGGTTTCCTGGAACTCGGCTTCGGGCACGGAGTCGTAGACCACGCCGGCAGCGGCCTGCACGTTCAGCATGCCGTCCTTGAGGACCCCGGTGCGGATCGCGATGGCGACGTCCATCTCGCCCGACCACGACAGGTAACCGCAGGCGCCGCCGTAGATGCCCCGCTTGACTGGCTCGAGCTCGTCGATGATCTCCATCGCGCGGACCTTGGGCGCGCCGGTCAGCGTGCCGGCCGGAAAGGTCGCCCGCAGCACGTCGATCGCGTCGAGGCCGGGCACGAGCATGCCTTCGACGTTGGAGACGATGTGCTGCACGTGCGAGTACTTCTCGATGACCATCCGGTCGGTGACCCTGACGCTGCCGATCTCGGCGATGCGGCCGATGTCGTTGCGCGCGAGGTCGATCAGCATCAGGTGCTCGGCACGCTCCTTCGGGTCGGCGAGCAGCTCGGCGGCGAGCGCGTCGTCCTGCGCCGGCGTCAGGCCCCGCTTGCGCGTGCCGGCGATCGGACGGATCGTGACCTTCGTGCCCCGGGTCGACACCCGGCCCTCGGCATCGGCGAGCTCGACGGCCTCCTGCCGCACCAGGATCTCGGGCGAGGCGCCGATCACCTGGAAGCCGCCGAAGTCGTAGTAGTACATGTACGGCGACGGGTTGATCGAACGCAGCGCGCGGTACAGCGACAGCGGCGAGTGCGCGAAGGGTTTGCGCAGGCACTGCCCGACCTGCACCTGCATCACGTCGCCCGCGACGATGTAGTCCTTGGCGCGGGCGACGGCGGCGAGGTAGTCGTCATGAGCGAACTCGCGGCGGATCTCGCCCTCGGGCAGCGCGGCATCTTCGGGCTCGACGGCGGGCTGCGCCAGCCGGGCCTGCAGCTCGCGCAGGCGCCGCTTGGCCTTCGCGAACGCGTCGGGCAGCGACGGGTCCGCGTAGACCAGCAGGTAGAGCTTGCCGCGCAGGTTGTCGACGATCGCGAGCTCGTCGACCAGCAGCATCAGCACGTCGGGCGTGCCGATCGGGTCGGGCTTGCGCGACGGGCCGAGCCGGGGCTCGATGAAGCGCACGACGTCGTAGCCGAAGTAGCCGGCGAGCCCGCCGGGAAAGCGCGGCAGTCCGGGTCGCAGCGCGACCTTGAAGCGCGCGTGGAAGGCACGGACGAACTCGAGCGGATCGCCGGTGTGGGTCTCGACGACCTGGCCGTCGCGGACGACCTCGATCGCGTCGCCGTTCGCCCGCAGCAGCGTGCGCGACGGCAGGCCGATGAAGGAGTAGCGCCCGAAGCGCTCGCCGCCGACCACCGATTCGAGCAGGAAGCTGTTGGCGCGCTTCGTGCGGTCGATGAGCTTGACGTACAGCGACAGCGGCGTGTCGAGGTCCGCGAGGCACTCGGCCAGCAGCGGGATCCGGTTGTAGCCCTGGGCGGCGAGCGCCCGGAATTCGATCTCGGTCATGCATCCCTCACGGGTCGGCCCGCGCGGGGCGGGCGGTGCGACGATGGTTCGTGGCCCGCGCACGGCGCGCGGGCAGCGGCGCGGATCAGGTCCGGCGCCGCCACAGGCAGGACCGCCAGGTCCTGACGTCGACGAAATCGTGCGCGCGATGCATGGTGCGGCGGTGCGGTCCGATGAGATGTCGGGGCTGCGTCCCGGGGCGTTTCAGACGATCGGATCGATCAGCGAGGCCGCGTCCAGGAGCGAGCCGACTATAGCATCGACGTCCAGGGACCGGACGTCGCGGCCCTCGTTGTAGCCGTAGGGCACGGCGAGGACCGCCATGCCGGCGGCCCGCGCGGCGAGGGCGTCGTTGATCGAGTCGCCGATCGCGACGACGTCGGCGGGGGCCGCGCCCAGGGTGCGCGCGGCGTGCAGCATCGGTGCCGGATCGGGCTTGCGCGTGGGCAGCGCATCGCCGCCGAGCACCAGCTCGAAGGCGTCGCGCAGGCCGCAGCGTTCCAGCAGCGGGTCGGCGAAGGCCTGCGGCTTGTTGGTGACGCAGGCGAGCCGCAGGCCCTTGGAGCGCATCGCGGCGAGGCCCTCGTGCACGCCCGAGTAGGCACGTGCGTGCCGGCCGTTCGTGGTCAGGTAGTGCCGCATGAACGCGTCGTGGCCGCGCGCGTGGGTCGCGGCGTCGACGCGCGCATCGAGGCCGCCGCCGAGCACGCGATGCACCAGCACCTCGGCGCCGCGGCCGACGTAGGTGGTGACGACCGACTCGGGCACCGCCGGGAAGCCGAGCTCGACGAGCGCCACCAGATCGGGCCAGAGTCCGATATCCCGCTGCTGGCTCGCATCGACGGTGCGGACCCGGTCGATGCCGTGCGGCGGACCGAGATCGCCGCGCGCATTCGCGTCGCGCTGGATGCCCTGCCGTCCTACCACCGGGGGGTCATCGTGATGCGCGAGGTGGAAGGGTTGAGCTACGACGAGATGGCCGAGGCCATGCAGGTCTCCAAGGGTACCATCATGAGCCGGCTGT
>RPRK01000139.1 GCA_003818495.1 Burkholderiales bacterium | reverse complement strand
CGCGGGCGGGCGCTTCGTCGACGCGCCGATGACGCGGCTGCCGAAGCAGGCCCGCGAGGGTCGCCTGAACCTGCTGGTGGGCGGCGACGCGGCGCTGTTCGAGTCGCTGCGCCCGGTGTTCGCCTGCTTCGCCGAGAACGTCACCCACGTCGGGCCGGTCGGTTCGGGCCACCGGATGAAGCTGCTGCACAACTACGTGTCGCTCGGCTCGATCGCGCTGATCGCCGAGGCGGCGGCGCTGTCCGAGGCGGCGGGCATCGAACCGGCCGTGCTCGTCGACGTGCTGGCCAAGGGCGGCGGCGGCGGCGCGGCGCTCGATCGGCTCACGCCCTACATGACGACGCGCGACGCCTCGAACCTGCAGTTCGTGATGTCGAACGCGCTCAAGGACCTGAGCTACTACACCGAGATGGCCGGCAACGCGGGTGCACAGCGCACCATCGCGGACGCGGTCGCGGCCACCTTCCGCGAGGGCGTGGCGCGCGGCGGCGCGCAGGCGCTGGTGCCGGAGCTGGTGAGCCTGCTCGCCCGCAGGGGCTGAACGGAGGCGGAACGGGGGGCGTAACGGGGGGCGGAACGCAGGCCGGAGGCGCGCAGCGCTACCACCGGGGCAGTCCGCCGCCCCCCGCGGCCGCCAGCAGCGACTCGGCGGCCGAATCGTCGATCTCGCCCAGGCGCTGCAGCTGCATGACGATCGCGCGTGCGGTGCGGCCGTGGCGCGCCACCAGACCGGGAACCGTCTCGCCGCGCCGCCAGGCCGCCACCAGCGCTTCGCGCTCGTCGCCGAGCCAGGGGCCGCCCGCGCGCCAGCCGACACGGCCGTCCGGGTCGACCTGCTCGCGCGGCGCGCTCGGCGTGCGGCGTGCGGTCTTCGCGACGCCGGCCGTCGTGGCCCCCATGCGCACCGCCACCCGCGCCAGCAGCTCGCAGTCGATCAGCGCGCCGTGCAGCGTCCGCGCGCTGCGGTCCACGGCGAAGTGGTCGCACAGGTCGTCGAGCTTCTTCTTCGGCAGGTGCGCGAGGCCGCGGTTCGCGAGCGCGAGCGTGCAGACGATCCCGGCGACATGTTCGCCCAGCCCCGGCCGCTCGATGCGTGCGAGCTCGGCATCGAGCATGCGACGGTCGAAGGGCGCGTTGTGCGCGTACAGCCGCGCGCCGGCCACGAACCCGACGAACGCGTCGGCCACGTCGGCGAAGCGGGGCTGCCCTCGCAGGAAGGCGTCCGACAGGCCGTGCACGGACAGCGCGCCCGCCTCGACCGGCGTGCCCTGCGGGTCGAGATAGGTGTGGAAGCGGGCGAGGGCGTCGCCGCTCGCCGGGTCGAACTCGACCGCGGCCAGCTCGACGACGCGGGCACCCGAGAAGCCGGTGGTCTCGGTGTCGAAGGCGACGTGGCGCACGGCGGGTGCGATGGGAAGGGCGCCGGACATGCCCGATTAGAGCATGCGGCCGAGGTCGCGACGGTTCGGAATCGTCTCGCGGACGCTTTGCATCCGCGCCCGCATTCCGTAGGCTGCGCCGACCGGCCGCACCGACCGAACGACGGAGACGCATCCCCCATGACGAGCACCCCGATGACCCGGGCCGAGGCGATCCGGGCCGTCACCGGCCGCGGCGAGCCGTACGAGCTGATCGACGGCGAGGCCGGCGGACGCCGCACCAGGCTGTTCCGCAACGCGCCGCGCTCGCTGCGCGCGCTGTTCGAGGCGACCGCCTCCGAGCGGCCCTTCCTGGTCTACGGCGACGAGCGCTTCAGCTACGCCGAGGCCTGGGCCGCGGCCTCGCGGATCGGGCACGTGCTGGTCCACGACTGCGGCGTGCGGCCCGGCGACCGCGTCGCGATCTCGATGCGCAACTATCCCGAGTGGATGCTCGCCTTCAACGCGATCGTCTCGATCGGCGCGATCGCGGTCGCCATGAACGCGCACTGGCAGTCCGAGGAGATGGCCTACGAGCTGCGCGACTGCGGGGCGCGGGTGCTGCTCGCCGATGCCGAGCGTCTCGAGCGGCTCGCCCGCTGCGAGCCGATCGCCGGTCTCGCGGTACTCGCGGTCCGGGCAACGGCCGGCCCCGCGCCCCTGGCGCCCGGCGTGCGCGCGCTGTCCGCACTGACCGAGGCCGCGGGCGACGTGCCGATGCCCGCCGCCGACATCGGCCCCGACGACGCCGCCACCATCCTCTACACCTCCGGTTCCACCGGTCATCCGAAGGGCGTGGTCTCGACCCATCGCAACATCGTGTCGGCGCTGCTGTCCTGGGAGCTCGACCGGCTCGTCGGCGAGCGGGTCGCCGGCATCGAGGCCGGGGGTGACCCGTCGGCGCAGGGCACGCTGCTCGCCGTGCCGCTGTTCCACGTGACCGGTCTCGCCGCCTCGTACCTCGCCTCGTTCCGCCTGCAGCGCCGGCTGGTCGCGATGTACCGCTGGGATCCCGAGCTCGCGGCCGCGCTGGTCGAGCGCGAGCGGCTGACCTCGCTGGTGGGGCCGGCCGCCGTCACCGGCGACCTGCTGCGCGTGGCCGCCGAAGGGCGTCACGACCTGGGCACGCTGCTGTCGGTCGGCGGCGGTGGCGCCCCGCGCGCGCCGGAGCAGGTTCGCCGCATCGACGCGACGCTGGCCAACGCCATGCCGATCACCGGCTGGGGCATGACCGAGACCTTCGCGATCGGTGCGGGCATCGGCGGCGACGACTACCTGACGCGACCCGAGAGCTCCGGGCGCAGCGCGCTCGTGCTCGAGCTGCGCGTGGTCGACGAGCGCGGCGCGCCGCTGCCCGTCGGCGGCCGCGGCGAGCTGCAGGTGCGGGGCGCCTCGCTGTTCCGCGGCTACTGGAACCGGCCCGAGGTCGACGCCGAGGTGTTCGAGCCCGACGGCTGGTTCCACACCGGCGACATGGCCTACCTGGACGACGAGGGCTTCGTGTTCATCGTCGACCGCATCAAGGACCTGATCATCCGCGGCGGCGAGAACATCGGCTGCGGCCAGGTCGAGGCGGCGCTGCTGCAGCACCCGGCGGTGCACGAGGCGGCCGTCTACGCGGTGCCGGACGAGCGGCTGGGCGAGGAGGTCGGCGCGACCGTCTACTGCGACGACACGCTCGAGCTCGACGCGCTGCGCGCCTTCCTCGCCGAGCGGCTGGCCGGCTTCGAGGTGCCGCGCCACATCGTGAAGTCGGCCGAGCCGCTGCCGCGCACCCCGTCCGGGAAGATCCTCAAGCGCAAGATCCGCGACGCCGCGCTGGGTACGGGCGACCGCGCGCCGCCGGCGCGATAGCATCCGCGGGATGGACACGACCGCCGCCGCCTTCCGCTTCGACAACACCTACGCCCGCGAGCTCGAGGGGTTCTCCGTCCCCTGGAAGCCCGCGGCCGCGCCGGCCCCGGCGCTGCTGTTCCTCAACCGGCCGCTCGCCGCCGAGCTCGGGCTCGATCCCGCCGCGCTCGACGGTCCGGCCGGCGCCGCGCTGTTCGCGGGCAACACGCTGCCCGAGGGCGCCGAGCCGGTCGCGCAGGTCTACGCCGGCCACCAGTTCGGCGGCTTCTCGCCCCAGCTCGGCGACGGCCGGGCACTGCTGCTCGGCGAGGTGATCGATACCTTCGGGCACCGCCGCGACCTGGCCTTCAAGGGCTCGGGGCGCACGCCGTTCTCGCGCGGCGGCGACGGCCGTGCGGCCGTCGGCCCGATGCTGCGCGAGGTGCTGATCGGCGAGGCGATGCACGCGCTCGGCATTCCGACCACCCGGGCGCTCGCCGTGGCCGCGACCGGCGAGCCGGTGATGCGCGAGACGGGCATGCTGCCCGGCGCGGTGCTCACGCGGGTGGCCGCGAGCCACATCCGGGTCGGCACCTTCCAGTTCTTCGCCGCGCGCGGCGACGAGGCGCGGGTGCGCGCGCTCGCCGACTACACCATCGCCCGCCACGACCCGGCGCTCGCCGGCACGCCGGACCGCCACGCGGGCCTGCTGCGGGCGGTCGCGCGCCGGCAGGCACGGCTGGTCGCGCAATGGATGAACGTCGGCTTCATCCATGGCGTGATGAACACCGACAACATGACGCTGTCGGGCGAGACCATCGACTACGGGCCCTGTGCGTTCGTCGAGGCCTACGATCCGGGCGCGGTGTTCAGCTCGATCGACCACGCCGGCCGCTACGCGCTGTCGAACCAGCCGCTGATCGCGCGCTGGAATCTCGCGCGCCTGGCCGAGACGCTGCTGCCGCTGCTCGGCGAGGACGCGGAGGGCGCGATCGCGCGCGCCACCGAGATCATCGACGCGTTCCCCGGCTGGTATGCCGCCGACCTGCTCGAGGGGCGGCGCGCCAAGCTCGGCCTGCTGCGCCCGGACCCGGCCGACGAGGCGCTGGCCGCCGACTGGCTGTCGCTGCTGCATGCGGGGAGCGTGGACTTCACCTCGGCGTGGCGACGGCTCGGTGCCGCCGCCGCGGGCGACGACGCGCCGGTGCGCGCGCTGTTCCCCGATCCGCTGGCGCCCGCCGCGTGGCTGGCGCGCTGGCGCGTGCGCTGCGCCGACGAGGACGGCGCGTCCGGCGGCGCACCGGGCGAGCCCGGCCCGGCCGCCGGCACATCCGCCGGTGCGTTGCCGGGCATCGCGCGAGCGGCCCGGATGAACGCCGTGAACCCGAACGTGATCCCGCGCAACCATCGTGTCGAGGAGGCGCTCGCGGCGGCCTCCGACGAGGGCCGGCTCGAGCCCTTCGAGCGTCTGCTCGACGCGCTCCGCAGGCCGTTCGACGACGTGCCCGGGCTCGCGGCGTTCGCCGAGCCCGCGCCGGCTGCGGTGACGGCCGGCTATCGGACGTACTGCGGGACCTGAAGGGCGCCGGACGGGCCGGTGCGGCGATCGCGCCCACCGGGCGGGCCTGCCGCCCGTCGGGCCCCTCGGCTCAGTTCACCCGCCGTGCGCGTCCTGCCCAGTACTTCGCCCGCAGCGTCTTCTTGTCCGGCTTGCCCACGGGCGTCATCGGCAGCGAGGCCAGCACCTCGACCGACTTCGGCGCATGGATCGCGCCCTTGGCCGCCCGCACGCGCTCGATCAGCGCCTGCGTGTCGACCGTCATGCCCGGGCGCGCGACGACGAGCGCCTTGACGGCCTCGCCCCACCGCTCGTCCGGCACGCCGACGACCGCGGCGATCGACACCGCCGGGTCCTGCGTCAGCACGTCCTCGATCTCGCGCGGGAACACGTTGAAGCCGCCCGAGACGATCATGTCCTTCTTGCGGTCGACGATGTGCAGGAAGCCTTCCGCGTCGCGCGTGCCGACGTCGCCGGTACGCAGCCAGCCGTCGCCGAGCGTCTCCTCGGTGAGTCCGGGCTGCTTGAAGTAGCCCTGCATCACCGTCGGGCCCTGCACGCAGATCTCGCCCGGCTCGCCGTCGGGCAGCTCGCGCGCGTCGTCGTCGAGGATCGCCACCCGCGCGCCGGGCATCGCCTGGCCGCAGGAGGTCAGCCGATGCAGGTCGCCGACGACGTGCTGGTGCCGCCACAGGCAGCTGACGATGCCGGCGCACTCGGTCTGCCCGTAGAGCTGCGAGAACACCGGGCCGATCCGCTCGATGCCCTCGACCAGCCGGCTGGGCGACATCGGCGAGGCACCGTACATGATGGTCTCGAGCGTCGACAGGTCCGCGCGCGGCAGGCCCGGCGCGTCGAGCAGCGCGTAGATCATCGTCGGCACCAGCAGGCTCATCGTGATCCGCTCGTGCGTCACCGCGTCCATCCAGCGCTGCGCATCCCAGCCCTTCTGGAGCACGACGGTGCCGCCGCGCATCAGCGTGGGCGTGATCATCATGCCGGCCGCGTGAGAGATCGGCGCGACCGCCAGATAGCGGCGCTCGGATGGCAGGTCCCAGCCGGTGGTGACGTTCAGGATCATCTGGCCGAGACCGCCTTCGGTCAGCATCGCGGCCTTCGGCACGCCGGTGGTGCCGCCGGTGTACAGCAGCCAGCTCAGCTGGTCGGGGCTGCCCGCGCTCATCGGCAGCGAATGCGAGCCTTCGGCCGCCGCGAGCGCGTTGATGTCGGAACCGACCTCGCACGGACCGAAGGTCAGCACGTGCTCGACGATGCCCGAGTCGGCCTGGAGCTGCGCGGCGCGGGCGGCGTAGGCCGGGTCGACCAGCAGCACGCGCAGCTCGGCCTCGCGGCACATGTAGAGGTGGTCGTCGAGCGAGCCCAGCGGGTGCAGCGCGGTGTACCGGCCGCCCACCAGCGCCGGCGCGACCTGGCCGAGCCAGACCTCGGGGCGGTTGGGCGACAGCAGCCCGACGCCGGTGCCCGGGCCGACGCCCAGCCGGGTGAACACCGCCGCCCAGCGCGCGAGCAGGTCGGCCATCTCGCGATACCGGTAGGCGCGGTCGTCCTGGCGGAAGGCCTCGCGATCCGGGAACCGGCGCAGCGCGCCGAGCACGAGGTCGAGCTGGGTGTGGGGGTTCCTCAGGGCAGGCATGCGGTCGTCTCCGAGTCGGCCCGGCCGTCGCAGCGCGGCGCGACCGTGTCGCGCGAGTCTATGCCGGGCCGTGTCCGGTTCGCCACCGCGCGTCGCCCTCGTCCGCGCCCGAGGCTTCCACGAACCGGGCCCGGACCGCGCCCGAGGCTTCCACGAACCGGGCCCGGAACGCGCCCGGTGTCTCGCCGACCTCGCGTCGGAAGAACTTCACGAAATGCGCCGTGTCCTCGAAGCCGAGCCGGTCGGCGATCGAGCCCACCGGCAGCGCGGTGTGGGCGAGCAGCCGCTTGGCCTCGAGGTTGACGCGCGCGGCCACGACGGCCTTGGCCGCGAGGCCGGTCGCCTCGAGGCAGGCGCGGGTGAGCGTCTTCTCGGAGCATCCGAGCGCGTCGGCATAGGGCGCGACGCCGTGCCAGTCGGCGAACCGGGTCTCGAGCAGCGCGCGCAGCCGCTCGAAGCGCAGACGGCCGGGCGTGGCCGGGCTCGTTTCCGTGGCGTGCCGGCCCCGGGCGATGGCGAGCCGCAGCAGCAGGGCGTGCAGCTGGTGGCGCAGCAGCGGCGCGAGCAGCGCAGGGGGAGCCGCCAGCGACGAGTCCGCGCGGAGCTGCTCGATGCGGGCCGCCGTCGTCGCGAGCTCGTCGGCGTCGAGCCGCAGGTGCGCGGGCAGCTCGACCGGGCGCACCGTCGGCTCGCGGTCGGCGCGGGCGCGTGCCGGCAGCAGGAACTCCGGCCGGAAGACCAGCACCCGGCCGCTCCAGCCGCGCCGCGGGTCGAAGCGCTGGGCCTGCGACGGGCGCACCGAGATCAGCGACCCCGCCGCGCAGTCGATGGGCTCGAAGTCGATCGCGTGCACGCAGCGCCCGTGCGTGACCAGCACGAGCTGATGGAACTCGATGCGGTGGGCGGGGGCGACCTGGCCGCGCTCGATCCGCCGGCGCAGGTCGTCGACGCCGAACACCTCGACGTCGAGGGCATGGGCCGAAGGGGGTCGGTAGCCGACCGAGGGCAGGGCGGTGCCTGGGCGTCCGCCGGGCACGGCGCGCGTCGCTGCGGGAGCGTGTGTTCGGGTCATGTCTGCGGGTCATGTCCGATTCGTACCGTGAACCGACCGGATCGTACCGTGATCGGGCCGAGGGCATGACCCATAGTGACCGCACCGCGGCTCGGATCGTCCGGATCCGCCGCGTCGACCCCGCACCCACAGGAAGACACCATGAGCATCGACCGCACGCAGAAGGTCCGCGCGCTGCTGAAGAGCATCGAGACCGGCGACCCCGCCCCCGTGGCGTACATCGACCCGGCCTACTACCGCCAGCACAACCTCGCCGTCGGCGACGGCCTCGCCGGCTTCGGCGAGGCGCTCTCGGCGCTCCCGAAGGGCAGTGCGCGGGTGAACACCGTCCGGGTCTTCGAGGACGGCGACTTCGTGTTCGCGCACACCGACTACGACTTCTTCGGCCCCAAGATCGGCTTCGACGTGTTCCGCTTCGAGGGCGAGCGCATCGTCGAGCACTGGGACAACCTGCAGGCGACTCCGGCCGTGCCGAATCCGAGCGGCCACACGATGATCGACGGGCCGTCGCAGGCGACCGACCTCGATCGCACCGACGCCAACAAGGCCCTGGTCCGCGCGTTCGTCGACGACATCCTCGTCTCCGGCCGGATGGAGACGCTCGGCCGCTACATCGATGCGGACCACTACACGCAGCACAACCCGGCGATCGCCGACGGCCTGGCCGGGCTCGGCGAGGCGCTCGCCGCGATGGCGAAGGCGGGTGTGACGATGCGCTACGACCGGATGCACCGCGTGCTCGGCCAGGGCGACTTCGTGCTGGCGATGAGCGAAGGCCAGTTCGCCGGCGAGCACGTCGCCTTCTACGACCTGTTCCGTGTCGCCGGCGGCAAGATCGTCGAGCACTGGGACACGATCGAGGCCATCCCGCCGCGCGCGTCGTGGAAGAACGACAACGGCAAGTTCTGAGTCAGGCCGCGATCTCGCGCATCACCGAGATCAGGTCGGCCTTGCCCTCGAAGCCGATCCCCGGCAGCGCCGGCAGCACGACGTGGCCGTCGTGCGGCCGGACGCCATCGGGAAAGCCGCCGAAGGGCTGGAACAGGTCCGGATAGCTCTCGTTGCCGCCGAGGCCCAGGCCCGCGGCGATCGCCAGCGACATCTGGTGGCCGCCGTGGGGCACGCAACGGGTCGGCGACCAGCCGTGCTCGCGCAGCATGTCGAGGGTGCGCAGGTATTCGACCAGGCCGTAGCTGAGCGCGCAGTCGAACTGCAGCCAGTCGCGGTCGGGTCGCATGCCGCCGTAGCGGATGAGGTTGCGCGCGTCCTGCATCGAGAAGAGGTTCTCGCCGGTGGCGAGCGGCCCGGCGTAGACCTCGCCCAGCCGCGCCTGGAGGTCGTAGTCCAGCGGGTCGCCGGCCTCCTCGTACCAGAACAGCGGGTAGGCCGACAGCGCGCGCCCGTAGGCGACCGCGGTCTCGAGGTCGAACCGGCCGTTGGCGTCGACCGCGAGCTGCCGGCCGGGGCCGAGCAGCTTCAGGACCGCCTCGATGCGCGCGCAGTCCTCGGCGAGCGGGGCGCCGCCGATCTTCATCTTCACCACCGAGTAGCCGCGCTCGAGGTAGCGCGACATCTCCTCGCGCAGGCCGTCCAGCCCCTTGCCCGGGTAGTAGTAGCCGCCGGCCGCGTAGACGAAGACGCGCGGGTTCGCGGTGCCGCTGCCGTAGCGCTCGGCGAGCAGCTCGTGCAGCGGGCGCTCGGCGATCTTGGCGACCGCGTCCCACACCGCCATGTCGATCGTGCCGACCGCCACCGAGCGCTCGCCGTGACCGCCGGGCTTCTCGTTGGTCATCATCCGCGCCCAGATCCGGTGGGGATCGAGGTTCTCGCCGGTGTCGTCGAGCAGGCTCGCCGGATCGGCCTCCATCAGGCGCGGCACGAAGCGCTCGCGGATCAGGTGGCCCTGGCCGTAGCGGCCGTTCGAGTTGAAGCCGTAGCCGACCACCGGACGGCCGTCGCGGACCACGTCGGTCACGACGGCCACCACGCTCAGCGTCATCTTCGAGAAGTCGATGTACGCGTTGCGGATGTCCGACTGGATGGGACGGGTCGATTCGACGATGCGGACGATCTTCATGGCGGGCGGGGCAGCGGGCGGGGCGTCGATGGTACTGCACCGGCCCCGGGCCCCGAGCCCCGGGCCCCGTGGCAGGGCGCCCGCCTCAGGCCCGGCCGAGCACCCGTGCCAGCGCCTGCCGCAGCGCGGCCGCGGCGGCGTCCGCGTCGGCCACGCCCGCGGTGCAGCGCCACGCGACGACGCCGTCCGGTCTGACCAGCAGCGCGCCCGCCTCGTCGATCTCGCGCACCCGGTGCCAGGCGTAGTAGGCGTCGAGCGCGCCGGGCGCGCCGATCACCACGGTGCGCAGGCAGCCTTCCCCCAGCCGGTCGGCGGCCTCCACCCAGGCGCGCCCGGCCACGCCGGTGACCAGCGTGAACCGCCCCCGCCCGACCACGTCGAGCGTCGAGATCCGGCGACCGTCCGACCCCACCAGCCAGACGTGCGGCAGCTTCGCGCCCGGGCGCGTCGTCGCCTGCGCGTGCAGGCCCGGGTCACGCACCCACACCTCCTCGCCCGCCTCGGCGTCGGGGATCACCGCGCCCGACACGCAGCGCTGGTTCGTCTCGGTGCCGAGCGCGTTGAACTCGGTGTGCTTGAGCTGCAGCGCCTCGGCCAGCGCGGCCCGCCGCGCGACGCCGTCCGGTCCTGGGTCGGCGAGCTTGGCCAGCCCGGCCTCGACCGGGTTCGGCGCCTCGAGATCGCGGAACGCGCGGTTGAGCGGCGCGTAGTCGAGCCGCGACTGGTTCGCGCGCAGCACGATCTGCCGGCCGACCGGCGCGCGCTCGAGCGAGTACGACTCGAGCAGCGCCGGACCCGCCCAGCCCTTCACCACGTAGGCGAGCTTCCAGGCGAGATTGAAGGCGTCCTGGATGCAGGTGTTCGAGCCGAGCCCGCTCGACGGCGGATGGCGGTGCACCGCGTCGCCGCCGCAGAAGACGCGGCCCTTCGAGTAGGTCGTCGCGTACTGCTGGTTCACGTACCAGACCATCCGCGACTCGATCTCGATCGGCACGGTGTCGTCGCCGATCAGGATGCGGATCCGGCGCTTCAGTTCATCGTCCGTGTACTGCGGCTCGCCCGCGTCCTTGTCGAAGCCCCAGCCCGCGATCCACTGGTCCCACGGCCTGATCGCGCGCAGCAGGCCCTGGCCGATCTCGCCGAAGCTCGCGTCGGGCGTGACGATCCAGTACAGGATGCTCGGGCGATGCGCGACGTAGCGCGACAGGTCCGCCTTGAAGAGCGTGTAGTGGGTGCCGGCGCGTGCCACGTGCCCTTCGAGCTCGAGGCCGATGTCCTCGACGATCTTCGAGCGCGCCCCGTCCGCGCCGAACAGGTACTTCGCGCGCACCGCGTACTCGCGACCCGAGAGCCGGTCGCGCAGCGTCACCGTCACGCCGTCGGCGTCCTGCGCGTGCGACAGGTACTCGGTGTTCATCGCGATCGACGCGCCGCGCGAGGCCGCCTCGTGGACCAGCATCGGCTCCATGAAGGTCTGCGGGATGTCGAGCATCGTGCACGGGCTCTGCTGCAGGTAGTCGCCGACCCGTTCCTCGCCGGTGCCCCAGGTGCGCAGCCGCGCGATCTCGGGGCCGGCGAAGCTGGTCGTCCACAGCGTCTCGCCCATCCATTCCCAGGGCGTGGCGTGCTTGCGGGCCTCGGCCTCCACGCCGAGGTCGCGCAGCACCTCCACCGTCCGGGTGTTGGTGATGTGGGCGCGGGGCGTGTTGGCGAGCCAGTTCCACTTCGACGCCAGGTGCACGCGCACGCCGCTGCTGGCGAGCGCGAGCGCCGCGGTCGCACCGGTGGGGCCGGAGCCGACGACCAGGACGTCGGTCTCGAAATCGATCGATGCGCTCATGGGCAGGGTTCCTGGCGGATCACTTCACGGTGGCGGCGCGGACGGCGCCCGCCGATTCTCGGGGCTGCATCCGACCGCGTACACTCGGTGCACCCAGTGCACCGACCCCAGGACAGACGATGCGACGCGCCGTCGCGACCGAGACCTCGCAGTACAAGGCAGTGCGCGGCCTCGTCCGGGGGCTGGCGGTGATCCGCGCGATGAACGGGCTCGCCGGCGGCATCGGCAGCGTGGTCGACGTGGCCCGCGCCACCGGCATCCATCGCACCACCGTCAAGCGCCTGCTCGAGACGCTCAAGGCCGAGGGCCTCGTCGACCACCGCGACGGCGGCGGCACCTATGCGCTGACCTTCGAGGTCAGGCGGCTGGCCGAGGGCTACGCGGGCAGCGGCTGGATCGACGCGGTCGCGGCGCCGGCGATGCGGGCCCATCTGCGGGCGCTGTCCTGGCCGAGCGACCTGGCGACCCCCGACGGCGTCGACATGGTGGTGCGCGAGTCCACGCACCGCCAGAGCCTGCTGTCGCAGCACCGCGCGACGATCGGCGTGCGGATCCCGATGCTGGTGTCCTCGCTCGGCCGGGCCTGGCTCGCGCACTGCGCCGACGACGCGCGCGAGGCCACGCTCGCGATGCTGCGGGGCCGCGACGACGCCCACGGCGCGCTCGCCCGCGATGCGCGCCGCGTGAACCGCCTGCTCGCCGAGACCCGCCGGCGCGGCTACGCGCTGAACGCCGGCGAGTGGCTGAGCGAGTCCGACGTCACGGCGATCGCCTGTCCGATCTTCGACGGCCCGCATGCGATCGCGGCGGTGAACCTGGTGTTCGTGCGGGACGTGGTCGCGCTGCGCGAGATCCGCGCGCGGCACGTGCCGCTGCTGCGGGCGCTCGCCCGGCAGATCTCCGAAGGGATCGCCGGCGGCCCGGCCGCAGGCTGAACGACGCTGCGGCGACGGACGCTGCGCGCCGATCCCGAAAGGTGCACTGGGTGCACGCACTTGCCCTGCGGCGCCGGCGCACCGATAGTCCGGCCCCCAGGAGCGCCCGTCACCATGACCCTCACCGAAGCCTCGACCAGCCGGTTCCTCGACGTCCGCGACGGCGACACGAGCTACCGCATCCACTACAACGACTGCGGCACCGGCCCCGGTGTCGTCGTGATGCTGCACGGCTCGGGACCGGGTGCGAGCGGCTGGGCGAACTTCCATCGCAACGTCGAGCCGATGGTCGCCGCGGGCTGGCGGGTGCTGCTGATCGACTGCCCCGGCTGGAGCCGGAGCGACTCGGTGGTCTGCACCGGGTCGCGCTCCGACCTGAACGCGCGCATCACGAAGGGCGTGCTCGATGCGCTGGGCATCGAGCGCGCGCACCTGATCGGCAACTCGATGGGCGGGCACAGCGCCGTCGCGTTCGCGCTTGCCTTTCCCGAACGCGCGGGCCGGCTGGTCCTGATGGGCGGCGGCACCGGCGGACCCAGCCAGTTCATGCCGATGCCCACCGAGGGCATCAAGCTGATCCAGGCGCTGTACCGCGACCCGACGATCGAGAACCTCAAGCGGATGATGGCCGCCTTCGTGTTCGACACGAGCAGCCTCACCGAGGACCTGTACCAGGCGCGGCTCGACAACATGCTCGCCCGGCGCGACCACCTCGAGAACTTCGTCAAGAGCATCGCGGCCAACCCGCGCCAGTTCCCCGACTACGGTCACCGCCTGGGCGAGGTCAAGGCGCGCACGCTGGTGATCTGGG
>RPRK01000138.1 GCA_003818495.1 Burkholderiales bacterium | reverse complement strand
GTGCGTGTGGATCTGGATGCCGTGCTCGAGGCCGAGCGCGAACAGCGCACGCAGCGTCTCGGGCTCGATGTACCACAGGCCCTGCGGGGCGCCGTTGTGGTAGCCGGGCCAGCGCATCCGGGCGGTGAAGCCCTGGATCGAGCCGTCGGCGTGCGCCTTGATGCGGCCGAGCCGCAGCCGGTCGGTCGAACGGGCCTTCAGGCCGAGGGCGCGCTCGACCGCGCCCTGCGGCGTGTGGCCGCGCACGTGCATCGCCGGCACGAAGCGCAGCGGAAAGCCGTCTTCGCCCGTCACCCGCAGCAGCGACTCGATCGCGTCGTCGGGAATCGGCGTGGCCAGGTCGGTGGCGGTGGTGGTGCCGGTGCGCACGGCGAGCTTCGCGAACGCGCGCAGCCCCGCCTCGTCGCCGGACATCGCGGCGCGGTCCACGCCGAGCCTGAACAGCACCGGCATCATCGCCTCGGGACCGCGCAGTTCGCCCATCGGCAGGCGCGCGTCGTCGAGCGGGATGCCGGGATGATCGTGGTCGGTGCGCAGGTAGCCGGCGAGGGCGAGCGCGGCGGTGCTGGCATTGGTGATGTGCCCGCTCGCGTGCAGGACGCCGATCGGGCGCTCCGGGCTCACCGCGTCGAGGTCGTGGCGCGTCATGCGGCGCGCGCCGAAGAAGAGCGGATCCAGGCCCCAGCCGAACAGCGGGGCCTTCGGATCGACGAGCGTCTCGTGGGACTCGCGCAGCCGCGCCACCACCGCCTCGATCGAGCGGGCGCCCGGCCAGACGCGGCCGTCGGGGTCGGTGCGGTCGAAGTACCCGCAGTAGACGTAGCGCCAGTAGGTGCCCTCGCCGACGTGGCTGTGCCCTTCGACGAAGCCGGGCAGCAGCACCTTCGCGGCGAACCGGTCGTCGATCTCGAAGTCGCCCCATCCGCGCAGCGTCTCGAGCGTTCCGACGCCCAGCACGCGGCCGTCCCGGACCGCGACGTGCGTGCCCTGCGGCCGGGCCGGATCCATCGTGTGGATGCGGCGGGCGGCGTAGACGACGGTCCTGCCGGCGGACTGGGACATGGAGACCTCGCGAGGGGATCGGTGCCCGGGGAAGGTACCCCGCGGCCGGACGGGACGGAACGGCCGGTTCCGGAAATGTCCGGAGCGGCCGGTCCGGGCGTGTCGGTGCCGCGGTGTAGCATCCCGCGAATGAGCCCTCCCGACTTCTCCGACGTCCTCGCCGCGGCCGCCCGGCTCGAGGGCGTCGCGCACCGCACGCCGGTGCTCACCTCGCGCACTGCCGACGCCCTGACCGGTGCGCGCCTCTACTTCAAGTGCGAGAACCTGCAGCGCGGCGGCGCGTTCAAGTTCCGCGGCGCGTACAACGCGATCGCCGCGCTGCCCGAGGCGCGGCGGCGCGCGGGCGTGGTCGCGTTCTCCTCGGGCAACCACGCGCAGGCGATGGCCTACGCCGCCTCGCTGCTCGGCGTGCCGGCGGTCATCGTGATGCCGTCGGACGCCCCTGCGTCCAAGGTCGCGGCCACGAAGGGCTACGGCGGCGAAGTGGTGCACTACGACCGCTACACCGAGGACCGCGAGGCGATCGGCCGGCGGATCGCTGCCGAGCGCGGCTCGACGCTGATCCCGCCGTACGACCACCGCGACGTCATCGCCGGCCAGGGCACCGCCGCCCGCGAGCTGATCGAGGAGGTCGGCGAGCTCGACGTGCTGCTGTCGTGCCTGGGCGGCGGCGGCCTGACGGCCGGCTCGGTGCTCGCGGCCGAGGCGATGGCGCCGCGCTGCGCGGTCTGGGGCGTGGAGCCCGAGGCCGGCGACGACGGTCGCCGCTCGCTCGCCGAGGGGCGGATCGTGCACATCGAGGTGCCGCGCACGCTCGCCGACGGCGCCCAGACCCAGCACCTGGGCGAACTCACCTTCGCGATCCTGAAGCGCCGCGCGGCCGGCGTCGTGGTGGTGTCGGATGCGGCGCTGGTGTCGGCGATGCGCTTCTTCGCCGAGCGGATGAAGCTCGTGGTCGAGCCGACGGGCGCCCTCGCGGCCGCCGCGGCGTTCACCGGGGCGGTGCCGGTCGCCGGCCTGCGGGTCGGCGTCCTGATCAGCGGCGGGAACGTCGACCTGGCCCGCTACGCGGCGCTGCTCCAGGCCCACTGACCGCCTTCGCAGGAGGCGACGCCGGCCCGGTCGCCAGCGCGACGAGCCGGTCCGCCGCCGCGCTGCGGTAGCGGTCGGGGTGGCGCACGATCCACAGCCGGCGCTCGAGCGCGCGCGCCACCGCCGCACCCGGCGCGGGCAGCTCGCACAGCACGCCCGCCTCGATCGCGTCGGTCGCGGCGCGGCGGCTGACGCAGCCGAGCCAGTCGCCCTCGGCCACCAGCCGCTGCAGGGCGAGCGGGTCGTCGGTGGTGACGCCGACGCGCGGCGAACCGATCGCCGGGGTCACCGCCCGCAGGAAGGTCTCCAGCGAGCCGGAGCCGGGTTCGCGCACGGCCCAGCGCGCCTGCCCCAGGGCGAGCAGGTAGGCCTTGGACGGGCGCGTCGCGCGCGTGCCGCCTGCCGCGGCGAGCACCGGATGACCGGCGCGGGCGACCAGGCACAGCGTGTCGGTCGTCCAGGCGGCCAGCGACAGGTCCGGCGCGGCGACCTCGCCCTCGACGAAGGCGAGGTCGAGCTCGAAGCGCCGCAACCGCGCGAGCAGCTCGGTGGTGTTGCCCACCGACAGGCCGATCGTCGCGAGCGGCCGCTCCGCCGCGAAGCGGGCGAGGAGCGCCGGCATCACGAAGGGGCCGACGGTGCGCGAGGCGCCCACGCGCAGGCGCTCGTCGGCATCCGCGCCGCCGGTGGCGCGTGCCGGCAGTTCGGCCGCGCGCTCCACCACCTCGAGGGCGTGCGGCAGCAGGCGGCGCGCGGCGTCGGTCGGGCGCAGCCCGCGTCCCGCACGTTCGAAGAGCTGAGCACCGACCGCCGCCTCGAGCTCGGCGATCGCGGCACTGACCGCCGACTGCGTGCGCGACAGGCGCAGGGCGGCGGCCGACACGCCGCCCGCCATCGAGACCGCGCAGAAGGCCTCGAGCTGGCGCAGGGACAGCCGCATCCGTCGGGCGTCGGGCGTTCGGGTGGCGGGCATTCGATTCATCTGGAATATCGATACCAAGAATCGTTATTACCCGATTTTCACGAGGTATGGCAACGCCTAGAATCGATGTTGCCATGGCCCGAACCCCGCTGACTCCCGCCGCCGAGCACCCCGTCCAGCTCGAGGACCGCAGCCGACAGCGGGTCGAATACACCACCTGCTACATGTGCGCCTGCCGATGCGGCATCCAGGTGACGCTGCAGGACACGCCCGCCACTGCGCAGTCCCCCGCGAGCTCGGCGCTGCGCTTCATCCAGGGCAATGCCGAGCATCCGGTCAACCGGGGCGTGATCTGCGCCAAGGGCAGCGCCGGGATCCAGAAGCAGCAGTCGAAGGCGAAGCTGCGCCATCCGATGATCCGGCGTCCGGGCACCGAGCGGGGCGCCGGGATCTTCGACCCGATCTCCTGGGACGACGCGCTCGAGCTGCTGACCGCGCGTCTGGCGAAGATCCGTGCCACCGAGCCGCGCAAGCTCGCCTTCTTCACCGGCCGCGACCAGATGCAGGCGCTGAGCGGGCTCTGGGCGCAGCAGTTCGGCACGCCGAACTGGGCCGCGCACGGCGGCTTCTGCTCGGTCAACGTGGCGGCCGCGGGGCTGTACTCGATCGGCTACTCGTTCTGGGAGTTCGGGGCACCCGACTGGGACCGCGCCAGATACTTCCTGATGTGGGGCGTGGCCGAGGACCATGCGAGCAACCCGATCAAGATCGGCCTCGAGACCCTGAAGCGCAACGGCGCGAAGTTCGTGTCGGTGAACCCCGTGCGCACCGGCTACTCGGCGATCGCCGACGAATGGGTGCCGATCCGACCGGGCACCGACGGCCTGCTCGCGATGGCGATCGCCCACGTGCTGCTGTCGCGAGCACTCTTCGACTGGGACTTCCTCGTCCGCTACACGAACGCGCCGTGGCTCGTGATCGACGCGCCGGGCACGCCGCGAGACGGGCTGTTCCTGCGCGACCCCGGCGGACGGCCGCTGCTCTGGGACCAGGGCAGCGCCGCACCCGCGCCGTTCGAACCGGGCGTCACGCCCGCGCTGTTCGGCGAGTTCGCCGCCCCCGGCGGCGAGCGCGTGCGGACCGTGATGACGCTGATGGCCGCGCGCGCGCTCGACGATGCGTACTCGCCCGAGGCGGTCGCCGAGCGCTGCGGCGTTCCGGCCGAGCAGATCGAACGGATCGCCCTCGAGATGGGTCAGGTCGCCTTCGAGCAGGCGATCGAGCTGCCGATCGCCTGGACCGATGCCTGGGGCACGAAGCACGACACGGTGATGGGCCGTCCGGTCGCGATGTACGCGATGCGCGGCGTCTCGGCGCACAGCAACGGCTTCCAGACGTGTCGCGCGCTGCACCTGATCCAGATGCTGCTCGGCGCGCTCGACGGCCCGGGCAACTTCCGCTCGCGCGCGCCGTTCCCCAAGCCGATCCCGCCGGCGCCGCTGCCCGAGAACGACGCCGCCCGCTTCGCCGCGCCCGACACGCCGTCGACGCGACCGCTGCTCGGCTTCCCGACCCGTCCCGAGGACCTCGCGATCGAGGCCGACGGCACGCCGCTGCGCATCGACAAGGCCTATTCGTGGGAGAGCCCGATCGCGGCCCACGGGCTGATGCACATGGTGATCCGCAACGCCGCGGCGGCCGACCCGTACCCGATCGACACGCTGCTGCTGTTCATGGCGAACATGGCGTGGAACTCGTCGATGAACACCACCGGCACGCAGGCGATGCTGGTGGCCAAGGACGCGGCCGGGGAGTACCTGATCCCGAACGTCGTCGTCGTCGACGCGTTCGATTCCGAGACGGTGCGCTTCGCCGATCTGGTGCTGCCCGATACCACCTACTTCGAGCGGCACGACGCGATCTCGCTGCTCGACCGGCCGATCTCCGAGCCCGATGCCGCGGCCGACGCGATCCGCCACCCGCTGCTCGAGCCCGATCGTGATGTCCGGCCCTGGCAGGAGGTGCTGGTCGACCTCGCCGGACGGCTGAAGTTCCCGGCCTTCGTCGATGCGCAGGGCGCGCCGAAGTTCACCGGCTACACCGACTTCATCGTCCGCTACGAGCGTGCGCCCGGCATCGGCTTCCTGGCCGGCTGGCGGGGCGCCGACGGCACGGAGTCGCTGGTCGGCGCGCCCAACCCGAAGCAGTGGGAGGCGTACATCGCGAACAAGGCCTTCTTCGCGCACCACTGGCCGGACTCGCAGAAGTACATGCGGCACGCCAACCGGGACTACCTCGAGGCGGCGGCCAAGGCGGGCTTCATCGGCCGTGCCGAGCCGATCACCATGCAGCTCTACAGCGAGGTGCTGCAGACCTTCCGGCTGGCGGGGCAGGGCCTGTACGACGGCCCGTGCCCGGACCGGCCGGAGGACCGCGAGCGGCTCGCGACCTACTTCGACCCGCTGCCGTTCTGGTATCCGCCGATCGAGACCGCCCGCACGGACGAGCAGGCCGGCGCCGACGCCTTCCCGTTCCATGCGATCACGCAGCGCCCGATGGTGATGTACCACTCGTGGGACAGCCAGAACGCCTGGCTGCGGCAGATCGTCGCCGACAACGCGCTGTACATGAACGCCGGTCGGGCGGCCGAGCTCGGGCTGGCCGACGGCGACTGGGTGTGGGTCGAGTCGATGCACGCGAGCGTGACGCCGCAGCCGGGCACGCCCGCGAACGCGCGGATGGACCCGGGTGCCGCCGGCCGTCGCATCCGCTGCCGCCTGAAGACGATGGAAGGCTGCGAACGCAACACGGTCTGGACGTGGAACGCGATCGGCAAGATGTCCGGCACCTGGGGCCTGTCGCCCGGTGCCGCCGAGTCGAACGTCGGCTTCCTGCTCAACCACCTGATCAGCGAGACGCTCCCGTCGCGCCCGGGCGAGGCGAGCCTGACCAACAGCGACCCGATCACCGGCCAGGCCGCCTGGTACGACCTGAAGGTCCGGGTGATCAGGGCCGACGCGCCGTGAGGCGCGACCGCACGACCCGTGGGCGACGCGCCATGACCGGACTTCGGAGAACGACACCATGAGCCGTCTCGGGCTCGTCATCGACATCGACGCCTGCGTCGGCTGCCAGGCCTGCGCCACCGCGTGCAAGGAGTGGAACGGCTCGAGCCTGATGGCGGGCGGCGCACCCGACTACGACCCGCACGGCGACGCACCCTCGGGCGTCTGGTTCAACCGGGTGCGGCACTACGAGGCGGGCCACTATCCGCTGTCGAAGACGATGAACGTGCCGATGTCCTGCATGCACTGCGAGGATGCCGACTGCGTGACCGTGTGTCCGACCGGCGCCTCGTACAAGCGCGCCGAGGACGGCATCGTGCTGGTCGACCCCGAGAAGTGCATGGGCTGCAACTACTGCGCCTGGGCCTGCCCGTACGGCGCACGCGAGCTCGACGAGGACAAGGGCGTGATGCGCAAGTGCACGCTGTGCGTGGACCGCATCTACGACACCGCGCTGCCCGAGGCCGAGCGCCAGCCGGCCTGCGTGCTGGCCTGCCCGACCCATGCGCGCCACTTCGGCGATTTCGACGACCCGACCTCGAAGGTCTCGACGATGAGCGCGGAGCGCGACGGGCGTCCGCTCTTCGAGAAGCTCGGCTACAAGCCGGTGAACCGCTACCTGCCGCCGCGGGCGACGCCCGATGTACCGCCCCCTGCGGCCCTCGCCCCGCGGGGCACGCTCCAGTCGCGGCTCGCCGCGATGGTCAACCGGCTGGTGCGGCTGTGAGCCCGACGGGTGCGTCGACGAATCCTGCGCGGCGGTCGGCGCATCCGGTGCGGCCCGTGATCGGCACCGCCTCGTGCACCGGGGGTCGCGCCGCATGAAGCCGGCCCTGTCGATCGTCTTCTTCACGGCCGCATCCGGCGCGGGGCTGGGCCTGGCGATGTGGCTGCTGGTCGCCCAGCTCGCCGGGCGGCTCGACACCTCGCGGCCGGCGGTCGCCTGGGCGGCCGGACTCGCGGCGCTCCTCGTCGGCGCCGGCCTGCTGGCGTCGACGCAGCACCTGGCGAACCCGCGCAACGCCTGGCGTGCGTTCGCGCGGGTGCGGACCTCCTGGCTGTCGCGCGAGGCGGTGCTCGCGGTGGCCTTCTGGCCGCTGGCCGCACTGCACGTGCTGCTCACCCTGCGCGGCGCCGGCATCGCCCGGGCGTCCGCCCTGGCGCTGCTGCTGCTCGCGTTCGCGGTCGTCGTCAGCACGGCGATGATCTACGCCTGCCTGAAGACCGTGCCGCGCTGGCGGACCTGGCACACGCCGGTGGGCTTCGTCGCGTTCTCCCTCGGTTCGGGCGGCCTGCTCTGGTCGGCGCTCGCGGCCTCCGGCGGTCTGGCCGTGCCACCGGCCGGCCTGGTGCTCGCGCCGGTGCTGGCGGCGGTCGCGATCAAGCTCGCCTGGGAGGCGAAGTTCGCCGCACGGGGCCACGCCACGATCAACGAGGCGCTGGCGGTGCCGATGTCCGCGCCGCGCGGGCAGGCCCAGGGTCGGGTCCGGCTGCTCGACGCCGGCCATGCGCACGGCACCTTCCTCACCAACGAGTTCGGCTTCGTGCTGGCTCGCGAGCGCGAGGGCACGCTGCGGGTCGCGATGTTCGTGCTCCTCGGACCGGCCGTGCCGCTGCTGGCCTGGGCAGTGCCCGGCGCCGCCGGCGCCTGGCTCGCGGCGGGCGCGTTCGGTGCGGGGGTCCTGCTCGAGCGCTGGCTGTTCTTCGCCCGCGCCGAGCACGTGGTCCGCCTCTACCACGGGCAGCAGGCGGTATGAGGCGGGGGGGCGGTCGCGGCCCGCGCGACGCGCGGCGTCGCCCATGACCCCGTCGCTGCTTCCCTTCCTGAAATGGCCGCGCTCGGACGGCGCGACCTGGCGGGCCGACCTGATCGCCGGTGCCACCGTCGCCGTCGTCGCGATTCCCCAGGCGCTGGCCTACGCGCAGCTCGCCGGCGTGCCCCCGCACCTGGGCCTCTACGCTGCGTTCGTGCCGACGGTGATCGCCGCGCTGTTCGGCGCGTCGGCGCAGCTGTCGACCGGGCCGGTGGCGCTGACCGCGCTGCTGACCGCGGCCTCGTTGTCGGCGTTCGCGCAGCCGGGCAGCGAGGCCTGGGTGGCGCTGGCCGTGGTGCTCGCGCTCGGCGCCGGCCTGATGCAGGCCGCGGCCGGGCTCGCCCGCCTCGGTCGTCTGGTCGAGCGCCTGCCCCCTTCGCTGATGCTCGGCTTCGTCAACGCGGCCGCGCTGGTGATCGTGCTGTCGCAGTTGCCCACGATGCTCGGCGTGCGCGTGCCCGCGGGCACGGGCGTGGCCGACGCGCTGCGGGCCCTGCTCGCGGGCCTGCCGTCGGCGAACCCCGCGACCGCCGCATTCGGCATCGTGTCGCTCCTCGCGCTGCTGGGGCTGCGCCGCGCCTGGCCCCGGCTGCCCGGCGCGCTGTTCGTGTCGGTGGTCGCGATCGGTGTGAGCGCCGCGGTCGCCTACGAATCGCGCGGCACGGTGGTCGGGGACCTGCCGCCGGGGCTGCCGGTGCCGGCGTGGCCGACGCTCGACGTCGCGGCTGCCGTCGCACTGCTGCCCTCGATGGGACTGATCGCGCTGATCAGCTTCATCGAGGTCACCTCGAGCGCCCGCGTGATCGCGGCCCGCACCGGGGTCGCGTGGAACGTCAACCAGGAACTGATCGGCCAGGGGCTCGCCAAGGTCGCATCGGGGCTGTTCGGCGCGTTTCCGGTCTCCGGCTCGTTCTCGCGCTCGGCGCTGAACCTGTCTGCGGGGGCACGCACCGCGTGGGCGTCCATCGTGTCGGCGGCGCTGGTCGGCGTGGCCCTGGTGTTCGCCGCGCGGTCGCTCCACCACCTGCCGACCGCGGTGCTCGCGGCGCTGATCGTCTCGGCCGTCGGCACGCTGGTGACCCCGCGCGAACTCGCCCTCATCTGGAGGACGTCGCGCGGCGACGCGCTGATCGCCTGGACGACGCTGATCGCGACGCTGCTGTCGGCGCCGCGCATCCACTACGGCCTGCTCGCCGGCCTCGCGGCGGTCGGCGTCCGTGCGGCAGTCGTCCGGATGCGCGGCTGAGCGCCGCGCGCCGACGGCCGGTCCGGACGGCGCGCCGGGCCGCTCGCGTCAGACCGACGCCGTCAGCCCGCCGTCGACGTAGATCATCTGGCCGGTCATGAAGTCGGAGGCCGCCGACGACAGGAAGATCGCCGCGCCGCCCAGGTCCTTGACGTCGCCCCAGCGGCCCATCGGCACCCGCTTCTCGAGCCAGCCGGTGAACTCGCGGTCGGCCACGAGCGGCGCGGTGAGCTCGGTGGCGAAGTAGCCCGGCGCCAGTCCGTTGACCTGGATGCCGTGGCGGGCCCAGTCGATCGCCATGCCCTTGGTCAGGTTCTTGAGGGCGCCCTTCGAGGTGACGTAGGGCGCGATCGAGTAGCGGGCCAGCTCGCTGTTGATCGAACAGACGTTGATGATCTTGCCGCGTCCGCGCGGGATCATGTGACGGGCGACCGCGCGGCCCACCTTGAAGGCACCGGTCAGGTTGGTCGCCATGATGCGGTCCCAGTCGGCCGTCTCGAAGTCCTCGAGCGGGCGGCGCACGGTGATGCCGCTGTTGTTGATCAGGATGTCGATCGGGCCGTAGCCGCGCTCGACCTCGGCGATGGCCGCGGCCGCGCCGGTCTCGTCGGCGACGTCGAACGCGGCGGCCGTGCAGTCGATGCCGTCGGCCGCCAGGCGCGCTCGGGTCGCCTCCAGGGTGGCGGCGTCGCGGCCGTTGAGCACGATGCGGGCGCCGGCCGAGGCCAGCGCGCGAGCGAGCGCGACGCCGATGCCGCGCGAGGAGCCGGTGACGAGGGCGACTCGGCCGGTGAGGTCGAACAGTGGGTGCATGGGGGTCTCGGTGCGAGGGGGCGCGGCATCCGGCGCGGGCGGGCCCGGCGGTGCGCGCATCGTAGAATCGGGGGATGGCCCATCTTCTCGCGAATCTCAACGAGCGGCAACTCGCGGCCGTCACCCTGCCACCGCAGCACGCGCTGATCCTGGCCGGCGCGGGCAGCGGCAAGACCCGCGTGCTGACCACCCGCATCGCGTGGCTGATCCAGACCGGACAGGTCAGCCCCTCGGGCATCCTCGCGGTGACGTTCACCAACAAGGCGGCGCGCGAGATGATGACGCGCCTGTCCGCGATGCTGCCGATCAACCCGCGCGGCATGTGGATCGGCACCTTCCACGGGCTGTGCAACCGGCTGCTGCGCGCCCACCACCGCGACGCCGCGCTGCCGCAGACCTTCCAGATCCTCGACTCGGCCGACCAGCTCGCCTCGATCAAGCGGCTGCTCAAGGCGCGCAACGTCGACGACGAGAAGTACCCGCCGCGCAATCTCCAGCACTTCATCAACGGCGCGAAGGAGGAGGGGCGGCGTGCGAAGGACGTCGAGGTGGTCGACGACTACAACCGCCGGTTCGTCGAGCTCTACGCCGCCTACGACGAGCAGTGCCAGCGCGAGGGCGTGGTCGACTTCGCCGAGCTGCTGCTGCGCTCCTACGAGCTGCTCGAGCGCAACGCCCCGCTGCGCGCGCACTACCAGGCGCGCTTCCGGCACATCCTGGTCGACGAGTTCCAGGACACCAACGTCCTGCAGTACAAGTGGCTGAAGATGCTCGCCGGGCCGGAGGCGTCGGTGTTCGCGGTGGGCGACGACGACCAGTCCATCTACGCCTTCCGCGGCGCCAACGTCGGCAACATGTCGGCGTTCGAGCACGAGTTCCGCGTGCCCAACCTGATCAAGCTCGAGCAGAACTACCGCTCGCACGCGCACATCCTCGACTGCGCCAACCACCTGATCCGCCAGAACTCGACCCGCCTGGGCAAGGAGCTCTGGACCGACGCGGGTGCCGGCGAGCCGGTGCGGGTCTACGAGGCGACCAGCGACGGCCAGGAGGCGCAGTGGCTGATCGAGGAGGCGCGGGGGCTGATCGCGGAGGGCTGGCTGCGCGCCGACATGGCGATCCTCTACCGTTCGAACGCGCAGTCGCGGGTGCTCGAGCACGCGCTGTTCTCGGCCGGCATCCCGTACCGGGTCTACGGGGGCCTGCGCTTCTTCGAGCGGGCCGAGATCAAGCACGCGCTCGCCTATCTGCGCCTGATGGAGAACCCGGACGACGACACCGCGTTCCTGCGGGTGGTCAACTTTCCGGCACGCGGCATCGGCGCACGCACGGTCGAGCAGCTGCAGGACGCCGCGCGCGCGGCGAACACCTCGCTGTACGCGGCGGTCGCCGGGATGCGCACCGGCGCGGCCTCCGGCAAGATCGGCGCCTTCGTCGCGCTGATCGAGCGGCTGCGCCACGAGACGACGGCGCTGGCGCTGCCCGAGACGGTCGAGCACGTGGTCGAGCGCAGCGGCCTCATCACCCACTACCAGACCGAGAAGGAAGGCCAGGACCGGATCGAGAACCTGCGCGAGCTGGTGAACGCTGCGGCGGCCTTCCTGTCGGAGCAGGGCGTCGGTCAGGACGTGCCCGCCAACGCCGGCGTGACCGCGGCCTCGGCGCCCCAGGCCGGTCCCGCCGTCGAGGCGCCGGTGACCGTGTCGGACGACGGCGTGATCGTCGACGCCGACGCGGCGGACGCCCCCCGCACCACGCCGCTGGCGGCCTTCCTGTCGCATGCATCGCTCGAGGCCGGCGACAACCAGGCGCTCGAGGGCAGCGACGCGATGCAGCTGATGACGGTGCATGCGGCCAAGGGCCTGGAGTTCGACGCGGTGTTCATCACCGGGCTCGAGGAGGGGCTGTTCCCGCACGAGAACTCGGCGCAGGAGGTCGACGGACTCGAGGAGGAGCGGCGGCTGATGTACGTCGCGATCACCCGCGCCCGCAAGCGGCTCTACCTGTCGTTCTCGCAGACACGGATGCTGCACGGCCAGACCCGCTACAACGTGCGCTCGCGCTTCCTCGAGGAGCTGCCCGAAGGGCCGCTGAAGTGGCTCACGCCGCGAGCCGGCGCGGCGCGCGGAGGCTGGGGCGGCGGGCACGGCGACTGGGCGGCGGGCGGCGGCGGCTGGAACGGCGGTGCACGAGGCGGCGAGACCCGCACGCGCGAGCAGCCGTCCTGGTCGCAGCCGGGCCGCAGCTCCGCGCTGGGCGGCGACCTGATGCCGGCCTCCGACCGCCGGCTCGCCGGCAAGTTCGACCGGGGTCTGCCGTGGCGCATGGGCCAGACCGTGGCTCACGCGAAGTTCGGCGAGGGCGTGATCCTGAACATCGAGGGCAGCGGGACCGATGCGCGCGTGCAGGTCAACTTCGGCAAGCACGGGGTGAAGTGGCTCGCGCTGTCCATCGCCAAACTCGACGCAGTGAACTGAAGTCGGCGCGGAAGTCGCGAATAAACCTGCTGCGCGTCCCGATCCGACGACTGCGGTGCTCGCCGTACCCCAGTACGGCTGCGCTCCTCGACGCCGGCTCGGGCCTGCTCGCTACGGTTTCTTCGCGACTTCGGTAGCGGGTCAGGTCGGCGGCGGAGCCGGCGGCGCTGGCGGCGCGGTGGGTGCCGTGTCGCCGCTGCCGTCGTGGACGGCGTCGCGGTAGGACGGCCAGATCGAGCCGTAGAGGGCGGCGATCAGCAGCAGCGTGACCGGCGAGAACGGGCTGCCCGGCACCAGCAGCAGGCCGACCACGTCGCCCGGCAGCAGGCCGCGCAGCAGCTGCACGACCAGGGTCGCGGCCAGCAGCACCAGCACCCAGGACGCGCCGTACACCACGAAGGCAGCGCGGTTGCGCCAGCAGGCGATCAGGCTGAAGAACACCGCCTCGACCGGGCGGCGGCCGTTCCATGCGACGAAGAGCGGCGAGTACCACATCAGCATCTGGATCGGCACCGACAGCAGCACGAAGATGATCATCGCGTAGGCCATCGCGCCGTCCTGCATCGACGGGTCGCTCGGGTCCATCGTGCCGGTCATCGCGCGGAACAGCGTGCCGCCGTCGGCGATCAGTGCGATGCCCATCGCGCAGGCGCTCAGCACCGCGTTGATGACGCCGAGCACCAGCAGCGGCGCGAGCCGGCCGCGGCTGCGGGCCCTGAAGCCTTCGAACAGCATGAGCGGATGGGGCTTGCCG
>RPRK01000137.1 GCA_003818495.1 Burkholderiales bacterium | reverse complement strand
TTTTTTGCCGGCCCGTCGGGCGCCTGCGCGAGACGGGGACCCCGGGCGCAGCCCGGGGTGCGGGCCTCGGAGGAAGCAACGGCCTGAAGGGCAGCGACGCCGCGCGCCAACCGTCGACCGTCGACGTACCGCAACCGTCGACGAACAACTACCCCCGATCTACCCCCCCGAACACCTCATCCAACCGCCCCATCCACGCAGCCTTCTTCCCCGCATCGACAAAACTCGCCTCGATCGAGTTCGCCGCCAGCCGATGCGCCTCGCGTGCGCCCAGCGAAGGGTGCGCGGCGAACAGCGCCTGGTAGTTCGCGTCGAGGTAGCCGCCGAAGTAGGCCGGGTCGTCGGAGTTGACCGTCACGCATACGCCCCGGGCGAGCAGCGCAGGCAGCACGTGCTCGTCCATCGAGCCGTACACGCACAGCTTCACGTTCGACAGCGGGCACACCGTCAGCGGGATCCGCTCGCGCGCGAGACGCTCGACCAGCTCCGGATCGTCCGCCGCGCGCACGCCGTGGTCGATCCGCTCCACCTTCAGCACGTCGAGCGCCGTGCGCACGTACTCCGCCGGGCCTTCCTCGCCCGCGTGCGCGACGACGTGTAGCCCGAGCTCTCGGGCCCGGGCGAACACCCGGGCGAACTTCTCCGGCGGATGGCCGCGCTCGCTCGAGTCGAGCCCCACGCCCACGAAGCGGTCCCGGAACGGCAGGGCCGCCTCGAGGGTCTCGAAGGCGGCCGCTTCGGACAGGTGGCGCAGGAAGCACAGGATCAGCTCGCTGCTCACGCCCAGCGTGCGCGCGGCCTCGGCGCGCGCGCGCCACAGCCCGCCGATCACGGCGGCCATCGGCACGCCGCGCTCGGTGTGGGTCTGCGGATCGAAGAAGAGCTCGGCGTGCACGACGCCGTCGGCCGCGGCGCGGCGGAAGTACGCCATCGCCATGTCGAAGAAGTCGGCCTCGGCGATCAGCACCGAGGCGCCCGCGTAGTACAGGTCGAGGAAGCTCTGCAGATCGGTGAACGCGTAGGCCGCGCGCAGGGCGTCGACCGAGGGATAGGGCAGCGTCACGCCGTTGCGGCAGGCCAGTTCGAAGATCAGCTCGGGCTCGAGCGTGCCCTCGATGTGCACGTGCAGCTCGGCCTTGGGCATCGTGCGCAGCAGGACGGCGAGGTCGGCGGGCGGGGCGGCGGTCATCGTCGGGGCTCCTTCGGGGCTCCTGCTCCTGTATCCCCTCGATCCTACGCGCAGTCGATCCCGGGATCGTGCCCCGACCGCGATCAGACCTTCGCGAGCAGGGTCGCGTCGAAGTGGGCGCGCTGGGCCGGGATGTCGAGCGCCCGGAGCGCGTCGACGCAGGCACGGATCGACGCCTCCGACATCGTGAACACGCCCTTCGGATGCTGGATCAGCGACTTCTGCGCGCCGTTCACGTAGATCTCGTTGTCGATCGACCGGCCCGATTCCTTGAGCCCGCTCTCGGCGAACTTCGGCGGATAGGCCGCGGCGTCCCTGAAGTTCTCGTCCCAGCCCTTGCGGCTGGCGCGCAGGAAGCCGATCAGGTCGGCGCGGCGCGAGGCCAGCGTGTCCTTCCTCACCACCACCACGCCGTCGAACAGGGGCAGCCGGAAGTCGGCCAGCAGGAAGCTGCTCGCCTGCGCGCCCCGGGTCTTGAGGATGAAGGGCAGGCGGGTGGTCACGTCGAGCGACGCGTCGATCTCGCCGCGCAGCAGCGGTGTCGGATCGTCTGCGTGCGGCACGATCCGGACCTTGGCCGAGTCGACGCCGTTCAGCCTGAGCATGGCCTCGACGGCGGACCGGTCGGCCGGAGGCGCCGCGAGGGTCTTGCCGACCAGGTCCTTGGGCGCGCGGATCGGGCGGTTCGCGAGGCTCACGACGCCGAGCGGCGTTCTCTGGAACTGCGTGCCGACGATCACCAGCGGTGCCTTTCGGAGGGTGATGGCGCGCAGGGCGCGCTCCGCCGCAAAGAGCGCCACGTCGACCCGGTTCGTCAGCAGCGCGGTCTCGGGAGCCAGGTCCGGGGCACCTGGCAGGTACTTCAGGTCCAGGCCCTCGTCCCGGTACCAGCCCTTGTCCATCGCCACGAAGTAGCCGATGACCTCGGCCCCGCTGCCGCCGGCGGCCTGCAGCGTCAGCGGTCGCAGTGCCTGTGCCCGCCCGCCGACAGGCAGGGCCGCGCCGAGTCCGGCTGCGGCGACGAAGCGGCGACGGGTCAATGCCATGGCGGAGGTCCTGGTGCCGGAGTCGACCGCTTAGGTGTTACCAGCTTTCGGCGGATGCGCCAACTCGGCGGCCGAGGTTTCGCCCGCAGCGCGACAGCGCGGCCGCAGCCTGGCCGGGGCTCGGGCGCCCGCCGACGCTACACTGCGGCCTCTCCCGCACCGCCCGGACCATGACCGCCTCCCCCCCTGACCCGTACGACGTGCTCGGCGTGGCCTCGAGCGCGAGCCTCACCGACATCCGGCTCGCGTACCGCCGCAAGGCGTCGCAGTACCACCCCGACCGCAACCCGGCCGCCGATGCGGCCGCGCGGTTCCGCGACGTGCAGGCCGCCTACGAGCTGCTGACCGACGACGCGCGACGCAAGGCCTACGACCAGATGCGCCAGAAGCGTCTTCTGGAGGACCCGGCGGCCACGGCGCGGGCGATGTTCGACACCTACCTGGCCGAATTCGAATGAGACTGTCCCGCTATTTCCACGAGCTCCGCGGCGAGTACGAAGCCGAGCTCGACGACCTGCGCACCGACAGCGAGGATCGGCCTGTCCTCGACCGGCGCCTGGCCGAGAAGCGCCGCGCGCTGACCTCGATCCTGCCGCTGATGAGCGATGCGCCGGTGATGGTCGTGCCGGTGTTCCACCGCGCGTTCGGCTTCGAGAAGGCGCATCGGCCGACGCTGTTCGAGCTGCTCGACTGCGAGCCCGGCGAGTTCCCGTCGTGGGAGACGCTGTCGAACGAGCTCTTCGTGGCCGACTGGGCACGGCCGCTGATCGAGAAGGTGCTCGCGCGGCCGGGCGGCGAGGACTTCCTCGCCACCGCGGTCGCGCTGGAGTTCGAGATGACGCTGGCGCGCGGCTACGACGACGGCGACGGCGAGCCCACCGCCGAGGACGGCCGCGGCCGCGGCTCGGACGCCGACGAGGACACCGACGCCAACGAGGTCGACGACGAGACGCAGAGCGAGGACTACCTCGAGCAGCAGGGCTTCGACCGGAGGACGCCGCAGTGACGCACCCGATCGTCAAGACCGTCTCGGGCATGGTCTACGAGGGCGACATCGACAGCGCCGAGCGCGCGCTCGCCGTCATCGCCGACCAGGAGGGCGACCGCGCGCTCGCCCGGATCATCGAGGAGATGCCCCCGCGCGACCTGGTCGCCATCCTGCGCGAGCACGACGCCTCGCGGATGTCGATCGTCGGCGAGCTGATCTCGCCCGAGCAGTTCGCCGCCGCCGTCGCGCTGGAACGGGCCTACAACGAGAAGCACCACGACCGCCTGCGCGGCATGGTCAACGCGGTGGTGTTCGCCGACGAGGACCGCAGCGACGACTACATCGTCGCGCTCGGCGCCGCCGAGCCGGGGCTCAACGCGCTGTGCGACTACTTCTCCGACCGGCACGAGGAGATCGAGCGCTTCTTCCGCAACGGCAGCTTCAACCCGCACGAGGGCGAGGAGGTCGACGGCATCCCGGTCTCCAACCTCGACCTGCAGCTCGGCGAGCTGGACGAGGATTCGCGCCGCGACGTCGTGCCGCTGCGCGAGGTGCAGGACCGCGACTGGCACGAGCTGGCCTGGCGACTGCGCTGCGAGCACTACGAGATCTTCCGCGACATGATGGAGATGCTGCGCGCGCGCCATCACCGCGCCGCCGCGCTGCCCCCGCCGCCCAAGCCGAAGGGGCTCGGCCTCGGGCTGGACGACGACGACGAGGACGACGTGCTGTGAACGCCGTCGCGCAGCCGCTCGCGCACCACGATGCGCGCACGCTGTTCGAGCGCGCGTGGTCGCGGGCGATGCGCGACGGCGCGCTGCGCCCCGAGCGGCGCGAGGCGCTGCTCGGCGAGGGCACGCGCGCCATCCGCCGCATCGCGGGCGTGCTCGGCTCCGAGCACCTGCGCGAGGACCTCGAGCGCGGCATGCGCAGCATGCTCGGGCTGGTGAACCTGCACCTGCACAAGGTCAGCGGCGGCGACGTCGACGCCGCCGCGCGCTCGCTGCTCGACAACGGGCTGCTGCACCACACCAAGGGCGCCTCGCAGGCGATCAAGCGGGTGATCGCCTCCGAGATCGGCGAGGAGTTCGAGACGCTCGACGACGCCACGCGCCGCGGCATCGAGGAGCAGGTCGTCGCCGACTGGGCGTTCATGCCCTACGACGAGTTCGCGCAGCGCGAGCGCGGCGCCGAGGAGCGCCGCAGGCGGCGCGGCGCGGCGCTCGCGATCGGAGCGCTGCTCGACGGCCGCGCGCCCGATCCGTACTACGAGCCCGAGCAGGTGATCCTCACCGCGCTGATGGTCCTCGCCTGGTCGCCCGCGCGGGCCTGGATCGCCGACCTCAAGGGCTTCGAGCGGATGCTCGCCGCGGTGCGCGAGGCGCCGGGCCGGCTCGACACGCTGCCCGAGGGCGTGCCCGCCGCGTACCGGCCGATCGTCGAGCGGGTCTGGCGAGAGCGGGCCCCGGGCCTGCTCGCCGCCATCACCGATCCCGCCGTGCCGCTGCACCGGCTGGCCGCCGGCAACCCGGTGAGCAACCCGCTCTACGACTGGCTGGTCGTGCCCGACACCGCGATCGGCGAGGTCGACGCGGCCGAGGCGAACACCACCGCGCACTGGCAGGCGCTGACGGAAGGCCGCACCGACGAGGCGCACCTGCTGTTCACGATGCTGCGGGGCGTGCTCGGGCTGCGCCTGAAGCTGCCGCTGGGCGTGAAGGCCGTCGAGACGCTGCTCAAGAAGACCTGCGCCGAGCGGCCCGACGACGCCGCGCTGCGCGACTGGCTCGACGCGAACGCGCCGCATCCGTATCACGACGGGCTCGCGGAGCTGTGGGACGACTTCTGGTCGGATCGCGAGGAGACGCTGGGCGCGGCGCCGAGCGCGGCCGAGTGCAAGGTCTTCGCCGCGGAGTGGCTGCCCGTGAAGCCTTGAACACACCGACTGCGCGTCCCGATTCGGCGCCTGCGGTGCTCGCCGTACAGTCGTACGGCTCCGCGCCTCGACGCCGACCCGGGCCTGCTCGCTACGGTTTCTTCACGGCTTCAGCGAGCGTCTAGGCGCCGTCATCGACGGTCGGCGCCGACGCCGGCCGCGCCCGCCACGCGAGCGCGGCCGCTCCCAGCGACGCCAGCGTCGCGCCCCAGTACACCATCGCCAGCCCCGTCATCAGCGCCGCGCGCGGCTCGCCGCCGGCGGCCCGGGTGTCGGCGGCCTGCAGCAGCCCCAGCCACAGCGTCGCGCCGACCACCACGCCCACCGTGCGCGCCACCATCGACAGGCTGCCCGCCACGCCCCGCGACGAGGCGGGCAGGGCGGCCACCACCGCGTCGGCATGCGCGACCTGGAAGACGCCCAGCCCCGCGCCCTGCAGCAGCAGGCAGGCGGCCATCAGCGGCGCCTGCGGGCGCTCCGGCCACAGCGCGATGCCCGCCAGCCCCGCCGCGGCCATCAGCGCCCCGAGCGTCGCCGCGCGGCGCGTGCCGAGCGCCGGCACCAGCCGGCCCGCCGCGCCCGAGCCGGCGAGCGTGCCCGCCGCCCAGACCGCCAGCAGCAGGCCGCTCGCCATCGGCGTCCAGCCGCCGCCGCGCAGCAGGTAGTACGGCACGGTCAGCGGCGCGGCGAAGCTCGCGAACTGGACCAGGCAGGCCGCGACGTTGATCAGCCGGAAGCCGGCGTCGCGGGCCACCGTCGGCGGCAGGAAGGGGGCGGTCGACGCGCGCTGGCGGCGCACGAACAGCGTCGCCGCCAGCCCGCCGGCGAGCGCGCAGCCGAGTGCCGGCCATGGCGCATACCCCGGTCCGACGAGCGCCGTGCCGAGCAGCAGCCACCCCACCGCCGCCGCGAGCAGCAGCGATCCCGCCGCGTCGAAGTCGCCGCCGGTGCGCCGCACCTGCCGCGCCGCGGCCCGGGCCAGCCACGGCGTGCCCGCGAGCGCGAGCAGCACCACCGGCACGCGGAACGCGAAGACGCCCGGCCAGTCGAGCCACGCGAGCGCCGCGCCGCCCACCACCGGCGCGACCACGCCCGCGGCCGCCTGCAGGCTGCCGAAGGCCGACAGCGCGCGGGTGCGCTCGTGCTCCGCGACCAGCAGCGTGGCGAGCGCCGGCGCGCAGGACAGCGTCAGCCCGACGGCCACCCCCTGCACCGCGCGTGCGGCCAGCAGCCAGCCGAACGAGGGCGCGGCGGCACACAGCGCGAAGGCCAGCGCGCCCAGCACCAGTCCCGCCCGGAACACCCTCAGGTAGCCGATCCGGTCGCCGAGCGCGCCGAACCCCAGCATCAGGCTGCCGTAGACCAGCACGTAGCAGACCGCGACCCAGCGGATCGCGTCGGTCGGCAGCGAGAAGGCCGCGGTGATCGCCGGGAAGGCGACGTTGACCGCGAAGTCGAGCGGGACGATCGACGCGCCCAGTCCCACGACCGCGAGGCCGGGCCAGGCGGGGCGCGTCGGCGTGCTCATGCGCGCGTCAGGGCGTCGGCCCCCAGGGCGCCGACAGCATCAGCTTGTTGTCCTGATGCTTGATCATCGGGCGCAGCTTCGCCGCGAAGGCCATGAAGTCGGGGTCGGCGAACAGGTTCTTCCAGAACAGGCGACGGTCCGCGTCGTCCTCGAACTTCCACAGGTGCACGAGCTGGTTCAGCGCGCCGATGTCGCCGGTGAAGTAGCCGATCAGGCGCGCCGGATGCTTCTGGATCGCCGGGTAGCCTTCGGCCTTGTAGAGCGCGACGACGTCGGCCATCTTGCCGACGATGATGTCGTAGGTGCGCAGTTCGTAGATCGCCATGCGGGGTCTCCTGGTGGTGTGACGGGTCGAGCATCGCACCCGCCGGTGCGCCGCGTCGAACCCGCATTCCGGCACCTGCGGGTGCGGCGGGCGCCGCAGGGCGCATGATCCGCCGTTCACCGACCCAGGATCACGATGGCCCGCACCGACTGGTTCCATGCGCTCACCGGCTTCGAGGAGACCGACTGGGCGGGCACGCGCGTGCGTCTGGAGCTCGCCGACGGGCGGCTGCGCTCGCGCGTGAACGGCGTCGCCTGGCGCACCGGTCTGCTCGAGACGCCCGCCCTGTCCGAGCTGCGGGCACGCGCCGCCCCGCTCGCGGCGCGACTGCCCGGGCCGCTGCGCGTGCGCTGCCTGCGCGGCGAGGCCCGTGCCCTGCATCGCGATCCGTCGCTGCGCGACGCGCTCTTCCAGGTCGCCTCGCAGTTCAACCTGCTCGAGATGATCGACCCCGCGGTCTCGCCCGAGGACGGCGTGGGCCGCTACGGCGACGACCCCACCCAGGGCCCCGCGTGCGCGATGGCCGCCGGCGCCGCCACCATCTGCCGCAACTACTTCGCCGAGGTCGACGGCGGCCTCGGCCAGACCCGCGACCGCCAGATCGACTGCCTGCGCGACCTCGGCCGCGTGCTCGGCAACGCGCACGACGCCCTCTGGACGATGCGCAACGGCTACGCGCTGTGCAGCGCGCGCGGGCTGGCCGCGATCGACCTGCGGCTCGCCGACGCCGACGCGGCCGAGCTCGACACGCTGCGCGGGCTGCTGCGCATCGGCACCCACTGGGACGTGGAGGTCACCGACGCACCGCTGCCGCGGCCAGGCGTCTCGCAGGCGTTCTGCGCCGCGCTGCCGGTCGCCTACACCGACGTGCCCGCCGCGCGCTGGGCGCGCTTCGCGACGCTGGTGCTCGAGGCCGCCTACGAGGCGACGCTGTGGGCCGGCGTGATCAACGCCTGCGAGCGCGGCTCGCCGGTGGTGCTGCTCACGCAGCTCGGGGGCGGTGTGTTCGGCAACGACCCGGCGTGGATCGAGGCCGCCCAGCGGCGCGCGCTCGACGGCGTGCGCCACCTCGGGCTCGACGTGAGGCTGGTGGCGTACGGCGAGCCGTCGGCGGCCTTGCGGCGTCTCGAGGCCCGGTATCGCGGCTAAGCCGGCGGGATCCGCCGGCGCGGTCGGGCGTGTCCATCGAGGGACTTCCGCACGACTTGAGACCGGCCGACGGTCGCGGTCGACCGTCCGACCGCGCCGATTGGAGGCCCGGCACCTGCGACGGCAACGTTCGCTGCACACGGTCGCCCGAACGGGTCGGTCGTGCGCGGACGTGCCGGATCGGCCGGAGTCCGCACCCGGAGTCAGCCGGGCCCGAAGGAGTCGTGCACATGGTCGCAGTGATGATCGAGACGAACGAGGCGCAGCGCTTCGGCGGCGCCGAGGCGGTGAAGGCCTTCGTGGCGGCCCGCGCCAAGAGCACGCCGACCGAACGCGACGCGCTGGCGAGCACGGCCTTCGAGCGCCTGCGCTCGCCGCTGCCCGATCCGGGTCGTGCCTTCGGCGAGCGGCTGGCCGCGATCGACGAGCGCATCGAGCGCTGCGTCGTGCAGCAGCGCCACACCGCCGAGTCGTTGCGTGCCGAGCTCGACGCCCAGCGCCAGCAGCTCGGCGAGCAGCGCGGCGAGATGCACGACTGGCTGCACGACGGCCTCGCCGTGATCCAGGCGCGGCTCGACGAGGCCGCGCAGACACAGCGCGACACCGCCGAGGCGCAGCTCAAGGTGACCGCCGAGGCGATCGCGCTGTGCCGCACCGACCTCGAGGCCATGGTCGCGGCGATCCGCACGCTCGCCGACCGCACGCGTGCGCAGGACGACCGCCTCGCCGACGCCGCGATCGCCGCGAACCTCAAGCTGCGCCAGGACGTCGACGTGTCGACCTGGTCGCTGCGCTCGGCGCTCGGCTCGCAGAAGCGGCGCACCGAGCGTGTCGAGCGGGTCGTGTCCGACGCGCTGGCCGCGCAGCGCCGCTTCACCCTGCGGACGGCCGCGGCGCTCGGTGTGGTGCAGGTGCTGGGACTGGCGGCGGTGCTGGCGCTGGGCTGAAGACCGCGCGATCGGCGATGATTCGGGTTCCGAACGGAGTCCGACACCATGCAGAAGATCGTCATCGTCATCCACGCCGCACCCTATGGCAGCGAGCGCTGCCTGTCCGCGCTGCGCGTGGCCTCGGCGCTCGTGAGCCTCGACGAGGACCGCCCCGAGGTCCGCGTGTTCCTGATGTCCGACGCCACCGTGCTCGCGCTGCCCAACCAGGTCGACGGCGCCACCAACGGCCTGCAGGGCATGGTCGAGACGCTGGTGAACCACGGCGTGTCGATCAAGGTGTGCCGCACCTGCGCGCTGGCCCGCGGCATCGCCGAGCTGCCGCTGATCCCCGGGACCGCGATCGGCACGCTGGGCGACCTGGCGAAGTCGACGGTGTGGGCCGACAAGGTCATCACGTTCTGAGATGAGCGGCGCCGAAAGCGGACCTGGCGCGGCCCCGGACAGCGGCGTCGGCGGCGACCCGCTGATCGCCCTGCGCGACGCGCTGCGCGGGTTCGCCGCAGAGCGCGACTGGGAGCAGTTCCATGCGCCGAAGAACCTCGCCGCCGCGCTGTCGGTCGAGGCGGCCGAGCTGCTCGAGCCCTTCCAGTGGCTGAGCGAGGCCGAGTCGCAGGCGCTGCCGCCCGAGACGCACGCGGCCGTGCGGCTCGAGATGGCCGACGTGCTGCTCTACCTGGTCAGGCTGGCCGACCGCCTCGACGTGGACCTCGCGCAGGCGGCGCGCGACAAGCTCGTGCTCAACGCGGCGAAGTATCCGGTGGGCAAGGCGCGGGGCACCCGCACGAAGTACGACGCGCTCTGAGCGTCGGCGGCGCGCGGGGGCCGCGTCTCGGTCCCGGGCTCAGCCCCGGGCGTCCTTTCCCGGCACCCGGCGCAGCGCCGCGTTCAGCGACGACCCGAGCATGCTCTGGTCGGCATCGGCGTAGCTCAGGCCGCGGTCCAGCGCCGAGGCGGTCACCGTGATCGCCTCCTTGACCATCCGCACCGTCAGCGGGTCGAACTCCGCGACGATGCCGGCCCACTCGAGCGCGAGGTCCACCGAGCCGCCCGGCTCGTCGGAGAGCCGATCGACCAGGCCCCAGGCGAAGATCTCGGGTGCGTGGATCTTCTCGCACAGCAGCGTGATCCGCTTGGCGCGGGCCGGGCCCACCAGCGAGACCAGTCGCGGCACGGTGTTCCACTGCAGGTTCATGCCGATGCGGACCTCGGGCACGATGAAGTAGGCGTCGCGATCCATCACCCGCCAGTCGCAGGCCAGCGCGAACGCGCAGCCCGCGCCGACCGCCAGCCCCGAGATCGCCGCGATGGTGACCTGGGGCAGTTCCTCCCAGGCCTTGCAGAGCCGGCCGCCGCCGTGGATCAGGTGGCGCCGCTCGAGCGCCGAGCGCTCCGGATCCCAGTACGCGTTGTCCTTGAGGTCCGCGCCCGACGAGAAGCACTCGCGCGTGCCGGTGACGACGATGACGTTCGTCTCGAGGTCGTTCTCGAACGAGCGCGCCACCTCGGTGAGCTCCTCGATCAGCGGCGGGCCGAGCGCGTTGAGGCGTTCGCCTCGGTCGAAGCGGACGGTCGCGATGCGGCCGCGCCGCTCGACGGTGACGGCGGTCTTTCGGGTCATTCGGGTCTCCTCGGGGATGTCGGCTGCTGCGTGGGCGGGTGCGGAGGATCCGCGCCCGGCGCCATCACGGCCACGCTCTGCGGCGGGGTCGAACCCAGCTTCGGGTCGCGGCTCGAGGGTGTCAAGGCGCGGTACCGGATGCGAGGGTCGGCGCGGCCTGGGGCGTCGGCAACGTCATCCGCCGGGCCCGGCCGGTGCGATCGGGCACAATGCGCCAGCATCAGCGGCGGGAGAACGCAATGGCATCGCTCGGTGGAGTGCTCTGGTGGATCGTGCTCGGCGCGCTCGCGGGCTGGCTGGTCGCGTGGTGGATCGGGCGCTCGACGCAGCGGCTGCTGACCGAGCCGGTGATCCAGATCGTCGAACGCACGATCGACAACCCGCGGCACATCGCGCGGATCGCCACGCTCGAGGGCGAGGCGGCGCGCGTCGTCGAGCTCGAGGCCCAGGTGGCGACGATGCCGGCGATGAAGGCGCGCATCGACGCGTTGCAGGCCACGCCGCCGCGCGTGGTCGAGAAGGTGGTCACCCGCACCGTGGACCGCGTGATCGAGAAGCCGGTCGAGCGGATCGTGGAGAAGGTGATCGAGAAGCCGGTCGACCGCATCGTGGAGAAGGTGGTCGAGAAGGTGGTCGAGAAGGTCGTGGAGCGGCCGGTGCCCGACGTGGCCGCGATCGCCGAGCGCGATGCGGCGCTCGGCGCGGCGCGCCAGCGCGTCGTGCACCTGGAGGCGCTCGCGGGGGTGCTGTCGGATCGGGTCGCGCAGGCCTCGCGTCCGGTCGCCGCGGCGTCGGCGGCGGCAGCGCCCGGTGCGGCGACGTCCGCGACGGCCGCCGAGCGCGCGCAGGCCCTCGGCCTGCGCATCGAACATCTGGAGGCGCTGGCGGCGGTGCAGGCGGACCGCCTGGCCGCGACCCGCGGTGCCGCGACCGACACCGGGAGCCCGGCATGACGACGACGGAGATGGGCGGGACCCCCGTGCAGGGCGCACCGCGACGGCTGGTCGAGGACGCGTGGGTGGCGCTGAACCGGCGGTACCTGATCGGTGCCGTGGCCTTGTCCGCGGCGCTGGTGCTGCTGTGGGCGACCGGCAACGGGCCGGGTGCGTGGCGGGCCGCGGCGCCCGGGGCGGCGCCGGTGGCGGCCTCGCGTGACGCGTCGGGCAACGGTGCGGCGCCGTCGGCGCAGACGCAGCCGGGCGGCGCCACGCCGGCCGCGGCGGGATCGACGGGCGGTGCCGGCGCGCCGGCGTCTTCGGCGTCTTCGCCGCCGGCTGCGAACGGCGGGGCGGCGGGTGGTACCACGGCCACGCCCGCACCGGCTGCCCCGGCCCCGGCCGCGAACGGCAAGGGAAACGGGAACGGCAACGCGGCGCCTCCCTCCGGCAGCGGTCAGGCCAACGGCGCCGCGGCCGCGACGCCCCGGGCCCTGCCCGGCGCGCCCGTCGCGCGTCTGTACTTCGAGCCCGACCAGGCTTGGCCGGTGGGCGAGCTCGGCCCGCGGCTCGCGCCCGTGCTCGCGCGCCTGAAGGCGGACCCGGACACGAAGGCGCTGGTCAGCGGCTTCCACGACCGCCGCGGCTCCGCCGAGCGCAATGCCACGCTGGCGAACCGGCGCGCGCAGGCCGTGCGTCGCGTGCTGATCCGCGAAGGCGTCGCGGCCGACCGCATCGTGCTGGCGAAGCCCCAGCAGACGCAGGGCAGCGGGCCGGATCGGGAGGCGCGGCGGGTCGAGGTGACGGTCGCGCGGTGACGGGGCCGTTCAGGCCGCGCCGGTCGACGCCCAGGGATTGATCAGCGTCACCTGCATCGGCGCGAAATCCTCGACGTTGCGGGTCACGACCGTCATCGTGTGCCGAAGCGCCGTGGCGGCGATCAGCGCATCCCGCTCGGCCCGTCGGTCCGGGACGTGGAGACGAGCGCATCGGCGTGCCACCTGGAGATCGATCGGCAGGATCCGTTCATCGAAGGCGGGCAGCACCCGCTCCTCGAGCCAGCGACGCAGCAGCGCGCCCTGAGTCGGATCGCGCCGCTCGACCGCGAGCACGCCCATCTCGAGTTCCAGGATCGTAACGACCGATACGAACAGTGCGCCGGGGTCGATGCCGTCCACCCAGGCGGCGACCCCGACGTCGGTGCGATCGCGTCGGCGCAGCTCCGACACGACATTCGTGTCGAGCAGGTACATCAGCCGAGATCCACTGTCCGGGTGACCTCGCCCAGCCGGGGCGCCTCGAACTCGATGTCCTCGACCCCGGGCAACTCGAGCGCCTGTCGCAGACTGCTGCGTTCGCCGCGCAGTCGGCGCCAGTCTTCGTGTCGCAACAGCACGTAGGCCGGTTCACCCCGGTCGGTGATGATCACGGGCCCCTGCTCGGCCGCGCGCTTGGCGCTGCCGACGTCCTGGTTGAAGGACCGGCTGGAGATCGTGGTGATGGTCGGCATGCCGTCCTCCGGCACGTACACAATGTAGATATGTTACTACATCGATGCCGTCCGCAGCGGGCGATTCATCCGCGCATCCCCGCCGTTGACCTGAATCAACGCCCCCTTCCTGCTGCGGCGGACGATCGAAGACGTCGTCACCGCACCACCCTCGCAGCAGGGAAGGAGATCGCCATGCCCAGGATGAAGGCCGC
>RPRK01000136.1 GCA_003818495.1 Burkholderiales bacterium | reverse complement strand
CTTGAAGTCGAAGTCCCGCGCGGCGAAGCGCGGCGTGTCCGCGTTGGCGATGTTGCCGGCGATCACCTTCTGGCGCTCGGCGCGCAGCAGCAGCGCACGGCCATGGAAATCGATCGACTCGGTCAGTCGGCTGGCGCTCATGTCGACGGGCTCCGGTCGGGATTCATGGGGGCAATGGTCGCCGCGCCCCGCAGAACTTAAGCGCCGAAAAGCGGCGCGCCGGCCCCGCTGATCGGACCCATCGCAGGGCCTCGGCTGCCTATGCTCGCCGTCATCCCCACCCCTTCAGTCAGGTGCGCCGATGTCAGACCCGATCCGCCTCACGTCACGCCTGCGCGGCGCGCGCCCGGCATCGGCACTGGCGTCGGCGCTGGTGCTCGCGGCGGTCTGCGCCTCGGCGAGCGCGCAGTCGCCGTCGCATCCGGCGCTCGCCCCGGAGCAGATCCGCGCGTTCGTCGAACGGCTGGTGCCCGCGGGTGCCGGCCGCGTCGAGGTTCAGGTCGGTGCCCTCGACCCCAGGCTGCAGCTCGCCCCCTGCGGGCGCGCGGAACCCTATCAGCTGCCCTCGACCCGCCCCTGGGGCCGGACGCTGGTCGGCGTGCGCTGCCTCGAAGGCGCGACCTGGTCGGTCACGCTGCCGGTCAACGTGATCGTCCGGGGGCGCGCGCTGGTCGCCGGCGAGGCGCTCGCCGCCGGCAGCAGTCCGTCCGGGGCGTCGCTGCGCATCGAGGAGGCGGAGCTGAGCCGCGAACCCGGCACGCCCGTCACCGATACGGCCCAGCTCGTCGGCCGCAGCTTGATCCGACCGGTGGCGGCCGGGCAGGTTATCCGTCTGGAGCACCTCCGGATCACCCACACCGTGGCCGCGGGCGACCCGGTGCGGATCCAGATGGTCGGGCAGGGATTCATGATCCAGGCCGACGGTCAGGCGCTCGCGGGTGCCGGCGACGGCCAGCCGATCCGGGTACGCACCGAAAGCGGCAGAATCCTTGCTGGAACGCTTCGCGGACGAACGGTGGAAGTCAGGATATGAACGGTCGGCGTATTGCCTTGACCGTGGCGTCTGAAGGTGTGCAACCGCGCTTTTCGGGCTCAAGTCGAGCGGCCGAGTGACGATAATGGACCTGAGGGGTGCTCTGACCGCACTTCCAGGAGAATGCGATGAAGATCGGACCTAGCTCTACGGATGGCATCCGTGTCGACGGTGGCACCACCGGAGGCATCGATCGGTCGTCGCCGGTCCGGACCGGTTCCGGCCCCGGCCCGGCCGCCGCGCCGACGGACGTCGACCGCGTCTCGTTGTCCGCGAAGACCACACAACTCGCCGGTGACGGCGGGCTGGTCTCGTACAACGACAAGAAGGTCGAGGAGATCCGCCAGGCGATCGCCGAAGGCCGCTTCCCGGTGGACGCCAAGCGGGTGGCCGAGCAGCTGCTCGCCGATGCCCGTGACTTCCTCGGCGTGAAGACCGCGGTCTGATGACCTCGACCGGTCCGCGTCAGCGTCCCGCGGTCGCCGCCGGCGAACGCGCGATCGCCGCGCTCGAGACATTGCTCGAGGCGCAGCGCAGCGCGATCAGCGCGGGCGACGTCGCCGCGATGCAGACCGCCCACGCCGACATCCACGGGCTGCTGTCGAACCCGAGCTGGCGACGCGACGCCGCCCGCGGCCCCTCGCAGGCCCGGGTCCGTGCCGCGCTGCAGTCGGCGGCGATCAACGCCGGCCTGGCCGCTCGCGGCGAGGCCCATGCGGCCCGGGCGCTCGCGGCGATCGGCGGCACGACCTCCCTGTACACCGCCTCCGGCGCGCTCGGCGCGCGGAGCGGCGCGACGCGGGGCCTGTCGGCCTGACGGTCGAACGCACGCGGACCGCGCCTGCCGCGGCGCGCGCCTGAACGAAGCACCAGGACAACGGGCCCCGCGAGGGGCCCGTTTCCGTTGACGCTCCGGGGCGGGCGCACCGAGATCGGCGCGCCGCCCGTCAGAACCGGTAGGCGATCCGCAGCCCGCCCCAGTGGCGTCCGGCCACCACGATCGGCGCCGACAGGTCCTTCATCAGCACGAACTGGCCACCGCCCATGTCGCGGCGATAGGTCTGGAGCAGGAAGCGGCGCTGGTTGCGACCGGCCGCCAGTCCGGTCCGGTCGGCGAAGATCCGCCGGTTCCGGCAGTTCGCCGCGTTCCACACCGGATCGGGCCCCTGCGGCCGGGAGAACTTCTGGTTGTGGGTCGGCAGGTAGCCGTTGCGGTCGACGGCCGCGCAGAACACCACGTTCGGCAGCGTCGCGGCGATCGGTTCCTGCAGGTCGGGCAGCAGCTCGTCGGTCAGCGCGGTGAAGCGCGTCAGATGCTGCACGGGGTCGGTGCCCGCGATCGGCTGGTAGCGTTCGTCGAACAGGTCGGCGAGCGCGACGCGGCCGGCGGCGACCGCCTGCTCGAAGCGCCGGGCGATCTCGCCCGCGGTCCGGATCGCGGCCTCGATGTACGGGGTGTCGGTGGTGTGCACGCCACTGCCCGCGGTGAGCTCGAGGAGCGATTCCGAGACCCCCAGGAAGGTGCCGGCCCGGCCTCGCGCCGCCTCGAGCGCCCCGGCGGCCCGATCGACCTGGTCCGCCAGCTCGCGCACCGTGCCCAGCACCGACTCGCAGGTCGCGAGGTTGGCGTGCGCCGCCCCCGCGATCCCGTCGACCTGTGCCTCGGCACGGCCGAGCGCGGCATGGAACGCGCTGGTGCCGAGCCCGTCGCCGGGGACGATCTCGCGCGACAGCGCGTCGATGCGCGCATCGAGCTGCTTGACCGTGCCCGTGATCAGCTTGGACGACTGCTCGACCTTGGCCGCGAGGTCGCGGACCGCGTCGGCCACCACGCCGAACCCGCGCCCCGCATCGCCGGCCCGCTTGGCCTCGACCGAGGCGTTGAAGGCGACCAGGCGCGTCTGGAGCGCGATCCGGGTGATCTCGCCGGCGGCGTCCGACACCTCGCGCAGCGTGTCGACCACTCCGGCGACGCCGCGGCCGACGTGCTCGACCGCCTCGCGCGCATCGTGCACCGCGCTGCGGCTCGCGTCGGTCGCCTGGGCGATGTTGCGGTTCGCGTCGTACATCGCGTCCATCTCGGCCGACGCGAGGCGGACGCGATCGCGCTGCCGCGCGCCATCGGCCGCGAGGTCGTCGAGCGTGCCCGACAGCTCGGCCGCCTCGCGCCCGAGTTCACCGGCCTGCCGCGCGAGATCGGCGAGATGCGCGCCGTCGAGCGCGGCGCCCGGCGTGGGGTCGATCGACTCCGAGGGCCCGCTGTCCGGGGCGGCCCGTCGTCTCTTCAGCGAGGGAATCATGTTCGGTCCTTGGTATCGTCCATCGCCAGACGCTCACCATCCCTTGAGCTTGGTGCGCAGCCGCGCGACCGCCTGGCTGTGGAGCTGGCAGATCCGCGACTCGGTCACGCCGAGCACCGCACCGATCTCCTTGAGGTTCATGTCGTGCTCGTAGTACATGCCCATCACCTGGCGCTCGCGCTCGGGCAGCGCCTCGATCGCCGCGGCCAGCGACGCCCGGAAGCGATCGTCGTCCAGCGCCTTGACCGGGTCGAGGCTGTCGGGTCCGGGGTGACGGTCGATGAAGCTCTCGTCCGAGTCCGAGCCGACGAAGTCGTCGAGATAGAGCAGCTGGCCGCCGTGGGCGTCGCCCAGCATCTGCTGGTACTCGGGCAGGCCGAGCCCCATCTGCTCGGCGACCTCGGCCTCGGTGGCCGAACGCCGCACCCGCTGCTCGACCGCATGCACCGCCGACTCGATCGCGCGCTGGTTGCGTCGCACCGAGCGCGGCAGCCAGTCGCCGCCGCGCAGCTCGTCGATCATCGCGCCGCGGATCCGCTGCATCGCGAAGGTCTCGAACTGAGCGCCGTGACCGGTCTCGTACCGGGACAGCGCGTCCATCAGGCCGATCATGCCGGCCTGGATCAGGTCGTCGATCTCGACGTTGGCGGGCAGGCGCGCGATGAGCTGCGACGCGAGGCGCCGCACCATCGGCGCATACCGTTCGACCGCCGCGCTGCGGTCCAGCGTCCCGCGTGCCGTGTACATCCCACCTCCAGCCGTCAATGAGGCCGCCATGTCGCGCCCTCCCCCCGTCCGCGAGCCCACTCGGCCAGGTCATCGGCCAGGCGCCGATAGGCCCCCGGCATCGTCGTGTCGGGTGCCGCCCCGCCGAAGGCGAGATCGACTCCCAGGAACCGCTGCACCGTCTGCGCGAGCCGCTCGTGCCCGAGCCGCGCGGGCGCACCGCCCGTGCCGCGGCCGAACAGCGCGCAGACGTCGCGGATCGATCCGAGCCCGACCATCGCCTTGATCCGGGCGTACGCCGTCGCGAGCGCCTCGGTGTCGGCACCGGCCAGCACCACCGCCTCGCTCGTCGGCAGCGCGAGACCGCGGGCGAGCCGCCCGTCGTCGACCGCCACCAGCGTGAGCTCGGCGCGCGCCGCGATCGACGGCAGCCGCTGCAGGTCGTCGCCGGCCTGCAGCGAATGGATCGCCGTGAGCCCGCCCCTGGGCCGGGCCCGCGCGAGCTGGTCGATCACGGTGTCGAAGTCGCTCACCACCGTCACCCGGATCCCGTTGTCGGCGAGCGCCTGGGCGAGCCGGACGACGAAGTCCGGATGCTCGCCCGCACCCGCCACCGGGAGCACCGGACCGCCCCGACGGGGCATCGCCCGGCGCAGTCCGGCCGCCTGGTCGTTTCCGCGATCAAGCATGCGAGACATCCCCCTGCAGCGCGGCCGCGACCCCGAACACCAGGGGAAGCTCCTCGTCGTCCAGGGCGAACGCGCCGGCCGGCGGTGCCAGCAGCGCACGGCGCACCAGGCGCGCGCCGTCCGGCGCCTGCCAGTCCTCCGGCACGCGCTGCCCGTCGCACACGCCGAGCAGCTTGATGCGCTGGCGCAGCATGCAGTCGAGCGCACCGCCCAGGCGGGCGGCCTCGTCGACCTTGGTCAGCACGACGCCCGCCGCCTGGCGCGCCTCGTAGGCCCGCAGGGATTCGTCGATCGTCTCGGCCTGGGCCGCACAGCTCGCCACCACCACGTGCTTGATGTCCGCGCGCGGCAGCGACAGGAGCAGGCTGCGGATCCGCTCGTCGCGGTGCCCCATCCCGACCGTGTCGATCAGCACCAGCTGACGGGTGCCGCGCAGCCGCAGCAGATCGTGCAGCGCCGATGCGTCGTGGGCGATGTGCACCGGCACGCCCAGGATGCGGCCGAAGGCACGAAGCTGGTCGTGCGCGCCGAGACGGTAGGTGTCGACGGTGATCAGGGCAACCGATTGGGCGCCGTGCTTGAGCACGTGCCGGGCCGCGATCTTCGCCGTCGTGGTGGTCTTGCCCACACCGGTCGGCCCGACCAGCGCGAAGACGCCCCCCGCCTCGAAGGATTCGGCGCGCGGCGCACAGCGCAGATTGCGCGCCAGGACCTCCTCGAGCCAGGTCTGGGCGTCGCGGTCGCCATAGTCCGACGGCAGCTTGGAGACCACCGAACGGGCGAGCTTCAGCGAGAAGCCGGCCGCCACCATCGTGCGCAGCAGCTTGCCCTGCACCGGGCTGCGGCGGACGCCCTCGAACCAGCTCACGGTCGCGAACTGGCGCGCGATCATCCCCTTGAGGGACTGCAGCTCGGCCACCAGGGCCTCGTTGCCGGCGGAGGTCGCCGCCGCGGAGGCACCCCGCGCACCGGCACCCGGGTTCCCATGGAGCGCCGAGGACGTCTCGCCGGGCACGCCGGAGCGCGGGGCCGCGGGTGGCGCGACCGGTGCGAACAGGCCGGGCATCACGCCGCCCGGATGGCCGCTGCCGGCGAACCCCGCCTCGGCGGCGAGCGGCCCGCCCGCCTCGGGCGGCGGCGCGAGGAAGGTCGGTTCGACACGCATCGGCGCGGCATCGAAGCGCCTCGCCGCGGGTTCGGCGCGGGTCGGCGCCGTGTGTTCGACGACACGCGGCGCGGCGGCCCGGACCTGGGCCTGAGCATGGGCCTGCGCCTGGGCGATCTGCGCATGGGCGGAGGCCGCCTGGTTCTGCGCGAACGCCGGCATCTCGGCATGCGCGCCGGCCGCCGGCGCCTGCGCGGTGGCCGCGCGGGCCCCCGCGGCGAGCGCTCCGGTGCCGCCCGACGAGCGCTCCTCGACCTTGGCCAGGTGCCGCTCGCGCAGTCGCTGCCGAACGTAGTCCTGGAACGACACCGTGCTCATGCCGGCCGGCGGCGCATCGGCGTCGGCGGGCGCTGCCTGCGCTTCGATGCGCGCGCGGACCGGTGCCTCGTCGCGGGCGACGGACGCCCGGCGCGGCGCGGGCGCGGGTGCCTGGGTCGTCGCAGGCGGCAGCCCGCCGAGCTCACCGGGCGCGGCCGCCAGCAGCTCGATGCCCTCGGCACACGGACGATTCGCCAGCACCAGCGCATCGGGGCCGAGCGTGTCGCGAAGCTTCCGCATCGCATCGCGGGACGTTCGTCCGACGAATCGCATCACTTTCATGTCGCGTCTCCGATGATCCGGCCGATCCGGATCGAATGCGTATCAGGAATCTCTGCGTGCCCGAGCACCCGCAGGCGCGGTGCGCCCTTGCGGAGCAGCCGCGCGACGGGGACGCGGATGCGGTCGGGAACGAGCAGGCAGGCGGGCACGCCGGCGCTCTCCTGGCGCGCCGCCGCGTCGCTGGTGGCCTTGACCACCAGGTCCGCGACGCCGGGCTCGAGCGCTCCGGCGGCCCCGGGGGCGAGCGCCTGCGACAGCAGGTTCTCGAGGTTGGGGTCGAAGGCGATCACGTCGAGCTCGCGGGCGTGACCGTAGATCTGGTCGACGATCGCCGGCGCCAGCGCGACGCGCACCTCGCGGGTCAGCTCCGAGGGGTCCTGCGTGCGCGGCGCGTTCTCGGCCAGGCTCTCGACGATGGTGCGCAGGTCGCGCACGTGCACCGACTCGTCCAGCAGGTTCTGCAGCACCTTCTGCAGCGCCGCGACCGGCAGCAGCTTGGGCACCACCTCCTCGGAGAGCTTGCCCGCGTACTTCGCCAGGTGATCGAGGAGCTGCTGCACCTCGGCGCGCCCGAGCAGCTTGCTGGCGTGCACGCCCATCAGGTGGTTCAGGTGCGTCGCGATCACGGTCGCCGCGTCGACGACGGTGTAGCCGGCGACCTGCGCCTCGTCGCGCCGTCCGCCGTCGATCCACACCGCCGGCAAGCCGAACGCCGGGTCCTGCGTCGGCGTGCCGGAGAGCTGTCCCATCGCATGGCCGGGATTGATGGCGAGGAAGCGCTCCGGGAACGCCTCGCCCTCGCCGATGACGGCGCCCTTGAGCGTCACGCGATAGCCGTTCGGACGCAGCTCCAGGTTGTCCTTGATGTGGACCGCCGGCGGCAGGAAGCCGACCTCGTTGGCGAACTTCTTGCGGACGCCCTTGATGCGGGTCAGCAGGTCGCTCGCCTGGTTGCGCTCGATCATCGGGATCAGCCGGTAGCCGACCTCGAGCCCCAGCATGTCCACCGGCACCACGTCCTCCCAGCTGGCCTCGGTCGAGGGCGCGATCGGGCGCTCGACCACCTCGGGCTCGGGCGGACGCAGCGCGAGTTCCCGCTGCCGCTTCGACAGCCACCAGGCGGCGTAGCCGCAGGCGGCCGCCAACAGCAGGAAGGCGACATGCGGCATGCCGGGGATGACGCCGAGCAGGCCGAGCACCGTGGCCGACAGGCCGAGCGCGCGCGGCATCTTGAAGAGCTGGCTGCCCACCTGGCCGCCGATGTCGTCTTCCTGCCCCACCCGCGAGACGATCAGGCCGGCGGCCAGCGACACCACGAGCGCCGGGATCTGCGCGACGAGCGCGTCGCCGATGGCGAGCAGCACGTAGTTGGTGGCGGCCCGCTCGAGCGACAGGTTGTGCTGGACGAGGCCGATCGCGAGCCCGCCGACCACGTTGATGGCCAGGATCAGCATCGAGGCGATCGCATCGCCGCGGACGAACTTCGACGCACCGTCCATGGAGCCGTAGAAGTCGGCCTCCTGCGAGACCTCCAGGCGACGGCGGCGGGCCTCCTTGTCGTCGATCGCGCCGGAGTTGAGCTCCGCGTCGATCGACATCTGCTTGCCCGGCATCGCATCGAGGGCGAAGCGCGCCGACACCTCGGCGATCCGGCCGGCGCCCTTGGTGACCACGATGAAGTTGATCACCGTGAGGATCGCGAAGACGATGATGCCGACCGCGAAGTTGCCGCCGATCAGGAAGTTCGCGAACGACTCGATCACCTTGCCGGCCGCGTCGGGGCCGGTGTGGCCGTGCATCAGCACCGCGCGCGTCGACGCCACGTTCAGCGCCAGCCGCAGCATCGTCGTGATCAGCAGGATCGTCGGGAACGCGGCGAAGTCGAGCGGCTTGATCGTGTAGGACGCGACCAGCAGCACCACCAGCGCGATGGCGATGTTGAACGAGAAGAACACGTCGAGCAGGAAGGCCGGCAGCGGCAGCACCAGCATCGACAGCATGATGCAGATCAGCACCGGCGCGGCCAGCGCCTGGGCCGCCGGCATCGGCGGCAGCCAGGACGGACGGGCGTTCGCGCTCACCGCTCACCCCCCAGCGGATCGAGCCCGTCGGGCACCACGATGCCGGGCTCGACCGGCGGCCTGCCGCGGCCCGCGGCATGCTGGTTGAGCTGGTAGACCCAGGCGAGGACCTGCGCCACCGCCGAATAGAGCGCGGCGGGGATCTCGCCGTCGACCTCGACGTGCTTGTAGAGCGCGCGGGCGAGCGGCGGCGACTCGAGCAGCGGCACGCCGGCCTCCTGCGCGAGCTCCCGGATCTTGGCGGCCAGCAGGTCGGCGCCCTTGGCGACGACGCGCGGCGCCGCCATCGCGCCGTCCTCGTACTTCAGCGCGACCGCGAAGTGGGTCGGGTTGGTGACCACGACATCGGCGGTGGCGACCGCCTGCAGCATCCGGCCGCGCGACATCGCGCGCTGACGCTCGCGGATCCGCCCCTTCATCTGCGGGTCGCCCTCGGCCTCCTTGTATTCCTGCTTGGCCTCCTGCGGCGTCATCATCATCTTCTGGTGATGGCGGAAGATCTGCAGCGGACCGTCGGCCAGCGCCACGGCGATCACCACGGCCGAGATACCGATCAGCCCGGAGCGCAGGTCGGCCCCGGCGCTCGCGAGCGCGGCGGTCAGCGGCATGCCGGCATAGGCGGCGAACTGGGCGAGCCCGCCGACCGCATACCAGGCACCGACGCCGCCGACGGCGAGCGCGATCACCGCCAGCTTGCCGACGTCGACCGCGGAGTTCATCGAGAACATCCGCCCGAGGCCGCTCATGGGGTCGATGCGGGACAGGTCCGGCGTCACCGGCTTGAGCGTGAACACCAGTCCGCCGACCGCGAGCGTGGCGAGGGTGGCGGCGGCGATCGGCACGATCACCAGCGGCAGCGTCGCCCACAGGGCTTCCACCGCCGCGGCGCCGGCGAAGGACAGCGCCCGCTCGGGCTCGCGGGTCACGACCCGGTCGAAGCGCAGCGACCCGCGGATCAGCGCGAGCGTGCGCTCGGCGAACTGGGGTCCGTAGAACGCGAGGCACACGAGCGAGGCCAGCAGCGCCGCCGCATGCGACACCTCACGCGAGCGCGGGACCTGCCCGTCTTCACGGGCCTGCCTGAGCTTGCGTTCGGAGGCTGGTAGCCGCCGTTCGTCGCGATCGTCTGAAGTTTCCGCCATATGTGCCGATAGGTGCCTCCACGGGATTGTCCCGGGGTGGCCGCCGATCGAAGCGCGGAATAGGTCGATGGATACCGCCCACATCCGAGTTGTGGGGGGCGTGCCGCCTCGGAAGGCCGCACCCGGGCGTCACCCGGCGCGTCGCGCGCGGGGCGACGCCGGTCAGCGCTTCGCTGCGGCGCCTTCGGCCGAAGCGGCCTCGGCGGCGGGCGCCGCCGGCACGGCCGCCGCCCCTGCCGGCGCCGCCGCGCCGGGCTGGACCGGGGGCACGAGGACCGGCGGGCCGGGAACGATGCTCCCGCCCAGGCCGGGCACGCGGCTCAGCGCCTTCTCGAATTCCTGGATGTCGCTGGCCTGCAGCTCCGTGCCCGACAGCACGCGGCGCTCGGCCATCGAGTTCATCACCACGATCGAGATGCGACGGTTGATCGGCGCGCCGGGGCTGTTCTGGTCGAACGGCACGACCGCGGCCAGCCCCATCACCCGCAGGATCTTGCGCTCGTCCATCCCGGCGGCCAGCAGCTCGCGGCGGGACGCGTTGGCACGGTCGGCCGACAGCTCCCAGTTCGAGTAGCCCCGCTCGCCGCCCGAGAACGGCGCGGTATCGGTATGGCCCGTCAGCGTGACCCGGGCGTCGACCTCGTTGAGCGCCCGGGCGATCTCGCCGAGCAGCTCGCGCATGTAGGGCTTCACGACGGCGGAGCCGGAATCGAACATCGGACGGTTCTGGTCGTCGACGATCTGGATCCGCAGGCCGTCGGGGGTCACGTCCATCCGGACCTGATTGCGCAGCTCGCGCAGGCGCGGGTTGCGTTCGATCGCCTCCTCGACGAGCGCGCGCACCTTGCGGGCCTGCGCCTCGGTCATCTTCTGCATCTCCTCGGGGAGCTGCTGCAGGTTGACCTTCGCCTTGGGCTGCTCGACGTCGCCGCGCTTGACCTGCCCGGTGGTGCGGGTCAGGTCCTCGCCGCCGCCCCGGATGATGCTCGAGCTGTCCCCCGACCCCGAGCCCCCGAACATCGCCACCTGCAGCGGCGTGCTGAAGTGGTCCGCGATGCCCTTGAGGTCGCCCTTGGTCGTCGAGCCGAGGAGCCACATCAGCAGGAAGAAGGCCATCATCGCGGTCACGAAGTCCGCGTAGGCGATCTTCCAGGCGCCACCGTGATGCCCGTGGCCGCCCTTCTTGATCTTCTTGATGATGATCGGCTGGATCTTCTTGTCGGCGGCGGCCATCGCTCAGGCCTTCTTCTGCTTGACGTGCGACTCGAGCTCCTGGAACGACGGACGCTCGGTGGAGAACAGCACCTTGCGGCCGAACTCGACCGCGATCGCCGGGGCGTAGCCCTGCAGGCTGGCCAGCAGCGTGATCTTCACGCACTGCAGTTCCTTGTGCGCCTCGTCGCCCTTCTGCTCGAGCACCTTCGCCAGCGGACTCACGAAGCCGTACGCCAGCAGGATGCCGAGGAAGGTGCCGACCAGGGCGCCGGCGATCATCTGCCCGAGCACCGCGGGCGGCTGACCGACCGAGGCCATCGTCTTCACCACGCCGAGCACGGCCGCCACGATGCCGAACGCCGGCAGGCCGTCGCCCACCGCCTGGATCGCGCCCATCGGCTTGTGCGCCTCCTGGTGGTGGGTCTCGATCTCGCTGTCCATCAGGTTCTCGATCTCGTGCGCGTTCATGTTCCCCGACACCATCATGCGCAGGTAGTCGGTCATGAACTCGACCAGGTGGTGGTCGGCGGCGATGTTCGGGAACTTCTTGAAGAGCGCCGAGTCGTGCGGGTTCTCGACGTCGCCCTCGATCGACATCAGGCCCTCCTTGCGGGCCTTCGCCAGGATCTCGTAGAGCAGCGCCATCAGCTCCATGTACCGCGCCTTGGTGTACTTGGAGCCCTTGAACAGCGTGGGGATGGCGCCCATCGTCGCCTTGATGGTCTTGCCGTCGTTGCCGACGAAGAACGCGCCCAGCGCCGAGCCGCCGATGATGAACAGCTCGATCGGGGCGGCCTTGATGATGACGGCGAACTTGCCGCCGGCGAGTGCATAGCCGCCGAAGACGGCGACCATCACCACCACGTACCCGACGATGACGAACATTGGGGAGAGCCTATGGAGCCGGCGCCGGAGCGGCGCGTACGGTGACTTTTTCGGCCCTGCCCCCTGCGACTTGAGACGCCCCGGCCGGACCCCGACCGCCGGTCGACCGTCTGTCGCCCGCGGGCCGCCGCAGCGCCGCCGAAATGCGAACAGGCGGGCCGAAGCCCGCCTGTTCCGCCGCTGGACACCCGTGGGTCAGTGGATCGTGCCGGTACGCAGCGCCTTGCCGGCACGCGCCGGCGGCTCGCACAGGCCGCAGACGAAGCCGCGGTCGATCTCGTAGGTGTGGTTGACGAACTGCCCCTTGCACTTGCCGCAGCGGGTCAGGCAGAGCATGCCCGAGTCCACGAAGCGGACCAGCCGCCAGGCGCGGGTGATCGACAGCATCGGATCGACACCGTGCGCGTTCACCTCGTCCCGGTACAGCCGCCAGGCCTTCGCGATCGCGTCGATCGACTCGATGTCGGTCGACTTCTGCAGGTACTCGTAGATGTTCAGGAACAGCGAGGCATGGATGTTCGGCTGCCAGGTCATGAACCAGTCGGTCGAGAACGGCAGCTGGCCCTTGGACGGCGAGCGGCCCGCCACCTCCTTGTACAGGCGCAGCAGGCGCTCGTACGGCAGGTCGGTCTCGGACTCGAGCACCTGCAGGCGCGCACCCAGGTTGATCAGCTCGATCGCGCGCTGGATCTGACGGTTCTCTGCGAGGAGGCTGCGGGCGGCCATGTCAGACCGCCTCGACGAAGTTGCCGGCCATCACGATGCTGGCGTGCAGCCGCGAGGCGTTGTTGTCCACGCCCTGCGGGCTGCGGCGGCCGTGCTCGGAGAGCAGCCCCCAGACCATCTCGTCGTCGAAGCGGAAGCGGCACATCAGCATGTTGCCCGAGGCGATCTTCAGCAGCTGGCCCGGACCGAGGTCGGCGAGGATGTCGGCGACTTCCTCCGAGACGCCCAGGCAGAACATCGCGTGGACCTTGTCGGACCGGACCATGCTCTGCGCCAGCATGAGATAAGAGAGGTTGACTTCCCGGATTTCGGGCATCCAGCGGCTGTCGACTTGTGTTTCCATGATGGTGTCCTGTGGGTGGCGGCTTGTTGATGTGACCAAGTCTCCACGCTGCGGATGGCCGCGAATATCGGGATGTTTCCGCTTCGTTCGTGCTGCCTTCGCCGACACCCTGTAAGGCTTTTCCGACCCTCCCCCCACGAGCGGTCGATGTGGCCGGTCGGGCGGCGTGCCTAAAGTCCGGGACCCCTTCGCCCGATAACCTCCACAACGGGAATGTTCCCGCCGCCGGGTCCGGCGAGTGTCGGCCAGGCAACACACCCACCCGCCGATGTGCGGCAGGTGCGTGGTCCTGACACGGACCGTCGCCTAGAAACAGGAGTATCGGGAAATGCAAGTCATCAACACCAACCTGATGTCGCTGAACGCCCAGGGCAACCTGGCGGGCACGCAGAAGGACCTGAGCACGGCCATCCAGCGCCTGTCGACCGGCCTGCGCGTGAACAGCGCCAAGGACGACGCGGCCGGCCTCGCGATCGCCAACCGGATGGATGCGCAGGCGCGCGGCATGAACGTCGCGATCCGCAACGCCAACGACGGCATCTCGCTGGCGCAGACCGCCGAGGGCGCGCTCGGCAAGGT
>RPRK01000135.1 GCA_003818495.1 Burkholderiales bacterium | reverse complement strand
GCGCCCTCGCGCCCCGCGTCCGCCCCGCCGCCGGCTTCGCGTGCCGGCGCGCCCCGGGCGGTCGCGGACGGCCAGGACGACGACGACGACGGATACGACGAGGACGACGAGGACTGGGAGCCGATCGCCGACGACGAGCGCGAGACGGTGATCCACGACATGCTCGACGGCGTTCAGGACGTCTACGACTTCTTCCGCGACGCCCGCGAGCGCGCGCTCGCACCGGCCACGGTGCGGCGTCAGGGCGACAAGGTCGGCCGCAACGACCCGTGCCCCTGCGGCTCGGGTCGCAAGTTCAAGGCCTGCCACGGGACGGGGACCGTGCATTGACCCCGCAGTACGGCCCCGATTCGCGCTACGCGTGGCTGCGGCTGTGGGTGTCGCTGGGACTGATGACCATCGGGGCGAGCGGCATGTACGTGGTCAGCGTCGTGCTGCCCGCGGTGCAGGCGGACTTCGGGGTCGACCGGTCGGCGGCGTCGATGCCGTACACGATGACGATGATCGGCTTCGGCATCGGCGGCCTGATGATGGGCCGGCTGGCCGACCGGTTCGGCATCATGCTGCCGAGCGCCATCGGCGCGTTTGGCCTGGGCATCGGCTTCATGGCCGCCGGCAGCGCGCCAGGCCTGCTGCTGTTCGGCCTCGCGCAGGGCATCCTGATCGGCGCGCTCGGCACCGCCACCACGTTCTCGCCGCTGATCGCCGACACCTCGTTGTGGTTCGACCGGCGACGCGGCATCGCGGTCGCGATCTGCGCGAGCGGCAACTACCTCGGCGGCGCGCTGTGGCCGCCGATCACCCAGCATTTCGTCGAGACGGTCGGCTGGCGCACCACTTACCTGGGCATCGGGCTGTTCTGCGTGGTGACGATGCTGCCGCTGGCGCTCATGCTGCGCCGTCGCCCGCCGGCGCTGCCGTCGGCCGCGGCCGCGTCGGCCTCGAACCGGCCCACCGCCGCGCGCGGCGTCGACTTCGCGCGCCCGCTCGACATGTCGCCGCGCACGCTGCAGTGGCTGCTGAACACGGCCGGCGTCGCGTGCTGCGTGGCGATGGCCATGCCGCAGGTGCACATCGTCGCGTACTGCACGGACCTCGGCTTCGGTGCCGCGCGCGGTGCCGAGATGCTGTCCCTGATGCTCGGTTCCGGCATCGTCAGCCGGCTGGTGTCGGGCGCGATCTCTGACCGCATCGGCGGCCTGCGCACGCTGCTGCTCGGCTCGGTGCTGCAGGGCGTCGCGCTGCTGATGTTCCTGCCCTTCGACGGCATGGTGTCGCTCTACCTGATCTCGGCGATGTTCGGCCTCTTCCAGGGCGGCATCGTGCCGTCCTACGCGCTGATCGTGCGCGAGCACTTCCCGCCGGCCGAGGCGGGCAACCGCGTCAGCCAGGTGATCACCGCGACGCTGGTGGGCATGGCGCTCGGCGGCTGGATGTCGGGGGCGATCTTCGATGCGACCGGCTCGTACCATGCGGCCTTCATCAACGGCATCGCCTGGAACCTGCTGAACGTCGCGATCGCGGTGATGCTGCTCAGGCGCGCCGGACCGCTGCGGCCGCGCTCGAGCGCCACGGCGGGCACCGCGCCCGCGTGAGCCGACCCTCAGAAGCCGTGAAGAAACCGTAGCGAGCAGGCCCGAGCCGGTGCCGAGGAGCGCAGCCGTACGTGATGGTGAGGCCGGGGTTACACGGCGCATGCGCCGTGCCGGCCGAACGACTCGCGCCTGCAGGCGCGAGGCTCCCCGGCGAGCACCGCAGGCGCCGGATCGGGACGCGCAGTAGGTTTATTCGCGGCTTCTCAGACGATGGTCAGCGTGACGTCGATGTTGCCGCGCGTCGCATTCGAGTACGGGCAGACCTGGTGGGCGGCGTGCACCAGCGCTTCCGCGTCCGCGCGGGCCATGCCCGGGATCGACACCTTCAGCTCGACCTCGATGCCGAAGCCGGCCGGGATCTGCCCGATGCCGACGAGGCCGGTGATCGAGGTGTCGGCGGGCAGCGCGACCTTCTTCTGCATCGCGACGAACTTCATCGCGCCGATGAAGCAGGCGGCATAGCCGCCGGCGAACAGCTGCTCGGGATTCGTGCCGGCACCGCCCGCACCGCCGAGCTCGCGCGGCGTGGACAGCCTGAGGTCGAACTTGCCGTCGGATGCGGCGGCACGGCCGTCGCGGCCTCCGGTGGCGGTGGCTTCGGCGCGGTAGAGGACCTTCTCGATCGACATGGGTGACTCCTTGGGTGAGTGGGCAGGGATGGATCAGGACACGCCGTCGCCGGAAGCCTCGGCGATCGCATCGCGGAGCTGGAGCAGTCGGCGGCGCAGCTGCGCCAGCTCCGCCGCCGAGCATCCGGTGAGTCGGGCGAGGCGTGCAGGCAGCGTGCCCGCACGGGTCCGCAGCGCACGGCCCGCCGGACTGAGCTGAACGACGACGCGACGCTCGTCGTCGGGGAGCCGGCTGCGATCGACCAGCCCCGCCGACTCCAGCCGCTTGAGCAGCGGGGTCAGCGTGCCGGAGTCGAGGTGCAGCCGTTCGCCGAGCTCGGAGACCGTCTGCGCGTCGCGCTCCCACAGCACCATCATCACGAGGTACTGCGGGTAGGTCAGGCCGAGCGCCTCGAGCAGCGGGCGATACGCCTTGGTCATCGCGAGCGATGCGGAGTACAGCGCGAAGCACAGCTGTTCGTCGAGCTTCGGGCCGGGGATACGGACGGGTTCGGATGCCATGACGCGGATATTAGATTGCGCGCAATGGAATTGCAAGCAATCTATATGAGCGAAGAAAAGGCCGCGCAAGCGGCCTGTCCGTCGGTACGGTCCCTCGCGCCGGGTCAGGGTGTCGTCAGACCGCTCATCGAGATCGCCTCGAAGTCGCCGCCGCGCAGCCGCGACAGGTCCGCCGCCAGCCGCGCGGAGTCCCAGCGCTCGTCGGGCACGCCTTCCAGCGTCAGGCCCGGGCCGACGCCGGCGACGATCATCCCGTAGGTCTTCAGCGCCTGCAGGATCGCGCGGGATGCGGGGCTGGCATCGGCAGGGATCGCCACGTCGGCCTTCAGCCGCAGCCTCAGTCCGACCGGCGGCAGCGACGCGTCGGGCGCGGCGGCCGCGGCGCGGCGCGCCGGCGGCACCCAGGCGGCGCGGACCGCGGGGACGGTGACGCGCAGCGCGTGGCGGATCGCCCCAGCGTTCGCCTCGTCGTACCGGATCAGTCCGGGGAAGACCGGCAGGCCGCCGTCGTCGGCAGGCTCGCCCACGGCATCGATCGGCGCGGCGTCGGCGAGCTCGAGCTTCCAGGTCGCGCCGCTCACCGCGTCCCAGCTTCCGTCGGCGCCGCGCACCGCGCCGCGCAGCTCGTGCAGGACGCCGGCGTCGCGATCGAGCACCACCATGCGCGCCGACGCGTCGGCCGACGGCTGCAGGTCGGTCGGGATGGGCCAGCTGCGTGTCGCGGAGGTCCCGGCGAAGCGCACGAGCGCGGCCGGCTGCTGCCGGTCGACGACCGCGTACGGCACGCCGGCGAATGCGCCGAAGCCGGGGGACAGGGTCGCGCCCGGGCCGATCGCGGCGATCAGTGCCGGCGACGTGACGTCGGGCACCGCGCGCACGAGGTCACGGTTCCAGGCGTCGTCGATCGGGAAGGGCAGTGCACCGACCAGCGACTGGCCGATGCCGGGCTGCGCGGTCGACGGCACGCCGTAGCGCACCTTGCCGAGCAGCGTCAGCCCGCCTGCGGGAACCGCACCGACCGCCGCGGCCGAAGCCTCGGGCGGGTTGCCGAGCGGCTTGGTGGCGGTGAGGCTGTACGACTCACCGGCGACCGCGGTCGCCGCGGGAGCCGGGCCCGCCGGATCGCCGCCGGCACAGGCGGCGAGCAGCACGCAAGCGGCCGCCGCCGTCGTGTGCAGCAGGCGGGTCGCAGCGCGGAGAACGGGTCCGTGCGTGCCGGTAACGTGGTGCGGTGCCATGCCCGAACTGTATGTGCTGCAATGCACATCGGGCGCGCCGCTCGGGGGTCGAAACCGACCGCTGGGGGAACCACTCAGACAAGGGCGGTCGCGATGTGCCCGAACAGTGCGTCGGTGGCTTCGGGCTGCACCCAGCGCGAGGCGACAACGAGGTCGCGCTCGGGATCGATCCACGTCACGTGACCGCCGGCGCCGATCATGAACACGCTCGAACGGCTCGCCGCCGGATACACCGGGCGCGGTCCGCCGTTGCGCCACACCAGCATCCCGTACCACGGCGCGATGGAGCACGGCTGCATCATCCGCTCGATCCAGCCGCGCGACAGCAGCGTGCGGCCCTCGTGCGTGCCGCCGCGCAGCAGCAGGCCGCCGACACGCGCCTGATCGCGCGCCGAGATCGACACGCCGCCGCCCCAGTGGGTGCCTCCCGGCACCGACTGCACGCGCCGCGTGCGGCCGGCGCCCGCAGTGTGATCGGGCAGCTCGACCCAGGCGTCGTCGTAGCCGACCCAGCGCCAGTCGGAGGTCGCGCCGAGCGGCCCGAGGATCGACGCGTCGAGCACCTCGGGCAGCGGCCTGCCGAACAGGTGCAGCAGCGCGAGCGAGAGCTGGTTGATGCGGACGTCGTTGTACTCCCAGAACGTGCCCGGCTCGCGCAGCGGTCGCGCGTCGCCCTTGCGCCCGGTCGCGGGCTCGCCGCCGTAGGCGACGGTGCGGTAGCGGTCGACGGTGTCGGGCAGGCCGAGGCAGGTGCCTTCCCATTCGCTCGTCTGCTGCAGCAGCTGCGTCCAGGTGACCGCAGCCGCACGCGGCGTGTCGAAGCCGATGCCGGCGGGGACGCGCGCCCGAACGGGCTCGTCCGGATCGGGCAGCAGGCCGGTGTCGTGCGCCACGCCCGCGAGCAGCGCGAGGTAGGTCTTGGCGATGCTGAAGGTCAGGTCGGCACGGTCGGGCTCGCCCCAGGCCGCGACCTCGACGCCGCGGTGCACGATCGCGCCCGAGCTCGGGCCGCGCGCGTGGACCGGCCCGCGCAGCACGTTCCAGGGCGGCGGATCCTGCAGGTGGATGCCCCAGTTGCCGGGGTCGGCGGCGGGGTCGCGTGCCCAGGGCGTCTCGTGGGCGGCGGCGAAGGCGATGGCGTCGGCGAAGGGAGTCATCGATCGATCCTATACGATGGCGGCAGCACATCGACAGGAGACGTTCCATGCCAACCGCCGTCCGCAGCCAGACGCTGGGCGACCTGCTGCGCCGTACCGCCGCCCGCCTGCCCGACAAGCCCGCCATCCGCTGCGGCGCCGTCGCCTGGACCTTCCGCGAATTCGACGCGGTGGTGAACCGCCTCGCCCGGGGCCTGGCCGGAGGCGCTGCCGGCGCGCCGGTCCGCGCGGGCGACCGCGTCGCGGTGCTGTCGCGCAACTCGCACGCCTTCGCCGCGCTGCGCTTCGCGCTCGCGCGGCTGGGTGCCGTGCTGGTGCCGATCAACTTCATGCTGAACGCCGACGAGGTCGCGTTCATCCTGAAGCACTCCGAGGCGCGGCTCCTGGCGCTCGGCCCCGACCTGGTCGCACTCGGGCAGGCCGCCGCCGCGAAGGGCACTGCGGTCGAGCACATGGTGTGGCTCGAGGGCGAGGACCCGGCCGAGCCGCCGGCGGGCATGCCCGCCTTCGCCGGGCTGCTGGCCGACGACGCGACGCCCCCCGTGGTCGAACTCGACGGCCGGATGCTCGCGCAGATCATCTACACCAGCGGCACCGAGTCGCTGCCCAAGGGCGCGATGCTCACGCACGAGGCGGTGTGCTGGGAGTACGTGAGCTGCGTCGTCGAGGGCGAGATCGCCGAGTCCGACTCGCTGCTGCACGCGCTGCCGCTCTACCACTGCGCGCAGCTCGACGTGTTCCTCGGGCCCGCGATCTACGTCGGTGCCTCGAGCGTCATCACCGGCAAGCCGACGCCCGACAACATCCTGTCGCTGCTCGCCACCCACCGCATCGACTCGTTCTTCGCGCCGCCCTCCATCTGGATCGCGCTGATGCGCTCGCCGGCCTTCGAGGCCACCGACCTGGGCGCGCTGCGCAAGGGCTACTACGGCGCGTCGATCATGCCGGTCGAGGTGCTCAAGGAGATGGGCCGGCGGCTGCCGAAGGTGCGGCTCTGGAACTTCTACGGCCAGACCGAGATCGCGCCGCTGGCGACCGTGCTCAAGCCCGAGGACCAGCTGCGCAAGGCCGGCTCGGCGGGCCGCGCGGTGCTCAACGTCGAGACCCGAGTCGTCGACGACGCGATGCGCGACGTGGCCGTGGGCGAGGTCGGCGAGATCGTCCACCGCTCGCCTCAGCTCCTCTCGGGCTACTTCAACGACCCCGAGCGCACCGCCGCCGCGTTCGAGGGCGGCTGGTTCCACAGCGGCGACCTGGCCACCATCGACGACGAGGGCTACATCACCGTCGTCGACCGCAAGAAGGACATGATCAAGACCGGCGGCGAGAACGTCGCGTCGCGCGAGGTCGAGGAGACGGTCTACCGCCTCGAGGGCGTGTCCGAGGTCGCCGTCGTCGGCCTGCCGCATCCGTACTGGATCGAGGCGGTCACCGCGGTGATCGTGCGCAAGCCCGGTCACGAGGCGATGAGCGAGGAGCAGGTCATCGCGCATTGCCGCGCCCAGATGGCGCACTTCAAGGTGCCGAAGAAGGTGGTCTTCGTCGACGTGCTGCCCAAGAACCCCAGCGGCAAGCTGCTCAAGCGCGAGCTGCGTCAGCGCTTCGAGCACGCGACCAAGGACCTGCCGGCGGGGAACCGGTAATGGCAGCGGTGCGGCGACGCGGACTGCTCGCGGGCGCCGCCGCGCTCGCCACGGCCCCGCTGGCCGCGTGCTCGTGGGGCGGCGCGCTCGCGGCCGTCACGCCCGCCGACGCCCGCGAGCTCCCGGACCAGCCGTTCGGCGAGGATCCGCGCCACCGCCTCGACGTCTACGTGCCCGCCGGCACGCCGCCCGCGGCCGGCTGGCCGGTGGTGGTGTTCTTCTACGGCGGCTCGTGGAACGGCGGCTCGCGCGGCACCTACCGCTTCGTGGGTCGCGCGCTCGCCTCGCGCGGGATGCTCGCGGTGATCCCCGACTACCGCGTCTATCCGCAGGTCCGGTATCCGGAGTTCCTGCGCGACGGGGCGCGTGCCCTCGCCTGGACGCGCCGGCAGCTCGGCGGCTGGGGCGGCGATCCGGCGCGGCTCTTCGTCGCCGGGCACAGCGCCGGCGCGTACAACGCCGCGATGCTCGCGCTCGATCCGAGGTGGCTCGCCGAGGCCGGCGTGCCGCCCGGCGCGCTCGCCGGCTTCTGCGGCCTCGCGGGCCCCTACGACTTCCTGCCGATCGAGAACCCCGACGTCAAGCCGGTGTTCTTCCACCCGGACTATCCCAAGGGTTCGCAGCCGATCCAGTACGCACGGGGGTTCGACCGGCCGGTGTTCCTGGGGGCGGCCTCGTCGGACTCGCTGGTCGATCCGAAGCGCAACACCGCGCAGCTCGCGGGCCTGCTGCGCGAGGCCGGCACGCAGGTCGTCGAGCGACTCTATCCGCGCGCCAACCACATCACGCTGGTCGGCGCGTTCGCCGGGCCCCTGCGCTGGATCGCGCCGGTGCTCGACGACGTGACGGCGTTCGTCGCGGGCGGCTGATCGCAGGCAGGGCCTTCCCGAGGGCCTCGCTCAGGACCTCGCTCAGGGCCGAAGCGCTCGCGCGCCGGCCCGCGGCCGACGCTGCAGCCGCTCGACCCGGTGCGGTCGGCGCTCGGCTCGGGCACCGGGGCGCGCGGGTTGTCCGGGCGGCCCGGTGCCGCTAGCATCGACCGGCGTCCAGCCAGGGGAGCGCCGCGTGAACATGCCGGTCCATTTCGACGCCGACGTCGGCGAGCAGTTCCTGCGCTACGCGCGGCTGGTGTCGGCACGCGGCTACGTGCACAACACGCTGGGCAACATGGCGGTGCGCGTGCCGCATCCGGACCATCCGGATGGCGTCGCCTACACCAAGCATGCCGGCGTGTCGCTCGAGGAGATGGGGCTCGCGAACATCGTCGTCACCGACATCCCGAGCAGCCGGATGCTGTACGGGACGCGCACCACCAGCGTCGGCCACAACCTGAACCGCGAGATCCTCCGGCTTCGCCCGGACGTGGGCGCGGTGATCCACGTGCACGACGACGCGACGATCGCCTTCTTCGGCAGCGGTGCGTTCGACCGGGTGCGGGTGCTGTCGCTCGACATGCCGTTCATCCTGGGCAAGGCGCCGCACTACGTGCCCGCGAGCCTGGACGTCGAGGCCGACGTGGCGCCCGTCGCGGGCTTCATCGCCGACACCAACACCGTCGTGCTCGTCGGCCACGGCGTCACCTCGCTCGGCCGGACGCTGTCGGAGGCCTACCACCGACTGAACGCGTTCGTCTCCGAAGTCCGTCGCAACATCCTCGCCGAGCAGCTCGCGGCGCTTAAGGGCACGCGCCCGACCTACCGCAGCGACGAAGAGATCGAGGCGATGCACCGCTTCGCCGATGCGATCATCTATCCGACGCGCGCAGAGCAGGTGATGCGCCCCGACGATGCCTGACGGCGGGGAGGGGCCCTGGCTGCAGCCACGACCGACAGGCAGGTGATCTGCTGGCCGTTGGCGCCGCGTCGAACACGAAGTCGCCCTGCATCGCCATCGGAAGGGTGAGGTGCTGTTTGATGGCCGCCGGAATCGCCTTACACTTCGACCGACCGCAGAGCCCGGCGAATCGACACTGCAGGGCGTCAACACGGTCACTGCCTTCAGCCGCTCACCAGGAATGCCCGATGAACATCAATGATGCCCTCGACAAAGCCTATGAGTCGATGAGCCTTGCAGAGCTCGTCAATGCCCCCATCGCCGCGCTGCAGGGCGTGAGCGACAGCGATGCGGAGCTGCTGGCGAAGGCCTTCAATGTGAAGACAATCAAAGACCTCGCCGAACTGAAGTATGTGCACTGGGCGCAGGCCATCGTGACGCTGGCCGCGCTCGAGACCAAGTAGGCGCAGCGACCGAGCATCGACCTCTGCGGCCTGCAGCGAATCTCGAGTTCGCTCTGCGAGGCCGGAGGCGGGGCCGGCCTGAGCGCGGCCCTGCGGTCAACGCGCCAGCGTCTCCAGCTCCGCCAGCTCCGGGATCTCCGCGACCTGCTTGTCGACCTCGCTCAGAACCTGCTCCGGGTACTGGTGCAGCGCCGCCTCGCTGCGCTGCTCGCGCGGCGTGTTCTGCGCCTCGAGGTGCGCGCCGAGCCAGCGTGCGCGAGCGACCGCCCGCCGGCCGAACAGCAAGCGCGCGGCCTCGTAGCGTGGCAGCGCGACGTCCAGGTCATGGCCGGCCGCAAGGATCTCGTCGGCGAGACATTTCGCGTCGAGCGCGGCTTTGTTGTCGGTGCTGTCGGAGAGGGTGGGATTCGAACCCACGTTAGGGTTGCACCCGCGGCCGCTCGCAGCCCGGCTGCGTTCACGCCCGGGCGCGTCCGAAAGGACGCTCGCGCGTCGTGCAGCCCCCTGCGCTTGGTGCTTGCTTCCCCCTGCCGGGCCTTGGGAGGGCGTTTGAAATGCCTATCCGCGCGCGAACTGGAGCGCGGACAATGCGCCGGCGGAGCCGCCCGCGATCGTCATCGGGGACGTCGCTGCGCAGATTGCCGAAGCCGGCCTCGGCGTACTCGGCAGGCCAATGGCGGGTCGTCTCGGATGACCGGGGCGGATCGGCGCGGCGGTCAACTCGGGTCGGCCCAGTTCTCGAGCTTGAGCCCAGGGACCCGGCTGAACTCCCGGGTGTTGTTGCTCACGAGCGTCGCACCGATCGCATGCGCGTGTGCAGCGATCAGAGTGTCGTAAGGCCCGATCGGCGTGCCTTGCGAAACCAGCCACGCGCGCAGTGACCCGCTCAGCTCCGCGGCGACCTCGTCGAAAGCAGCGATCTCCAACGTGGACAGAAAATCCCTCAGCGCCTTCATGTTGCGCTGCGAACCGGTTCGCGCAACGCCGAAGTGCAGCTCGGCCGCTGTGATCGACGAGACGCCGAGCCCGGCATCATGGTGTTCACGCAAGGCCTTCAACACCGCAGCAGGACGCTCGTTGATGGCGTAGATGCAGATGTCCGTGTCCAGCATGTAGCGCATCAGCGTCCCGGCGAAATGTCGACTCGTGACTGCGCGGAGGGTTGATCCCGCTGGATCCTGACGTCAGGCTCGAAATCCAGAAGTGCGCCGACCAGTGCGTCCGCGTCCGATCGCGGCACGGCGCTCAGCACGACTTCGTTGCCGACGCGACGAACGTGGACCTCGGTCCCATCGAACCGGAACTCCCTGGGCAGTCGCACCGCCTGGCTTCCGCCGTGATTGAAGAGCTTGGCGACCTTCACGATGCACTCCTCGACGAGGTGGAGCGGAAAGTATATACATCGTAGGCACTTCTTCGCCACCCCACGCGACTTCGCGAGCGCGGCGCACCGGTGGAGCTGGAGATGGAGGTCGAATCTCAGGTCTCGCCGCGCGCCTCCACCCGTCCGGCGCGGACCGCGGCCACCAGCGCCGCGTGGTCGCGCTCGTTGCGGTCCGCGTAGCGTCCTGCGAAGGCGGTCACCGAGTCCTCGAAGGCCGTTCCGGTGCCCAGGTATCCGGTGAGCATCACCGCGTCGGCGGTGCGCTTGTGCGCGCGGGCCAGCGCCCAGCCGCAGGCGCTGGCATAGGTGCGCAGGTTGGCCGGCTTCATGATCTCCACCGTCGGCTTGATCTTCGCATCGCGCAGCTGCCGGACGTAGAAGTTGCGGCCGGTGAAGCCGCCCGTGGTCCAGCCGAGGAAGATGTCGGCGCTCGCCTGCAGCAGGCGCTGGCCGAAGACCACGCGCTCGCCGTCGTGCGCGAAGGGCAGCCGCCCGCAGTACGGCTCGAGCACCGACGGGCGCGCTTCCTTGTACTGCAGGAACAGCGGGTCGCCGGCGCCCGAGACCATCAGCGCGATCCCGCAGTAGGTGCCCACGCTGCCCACGCCCACCACCTTGATCGCCACGTCGGCGAGGCGGAAGCGGTCGAACAGCAGCCGACGCTCGGGCGGCAGCGAGGCCGCGTACTCGGCCTGCATCCGCTCCACCATCTCGCGGAAACCGGCCTGACGCGACATGTCCGTGTCGTGGAAGATCAGCGGCGGCTCGTCGCGGATCCGCGGCTCGTCGCCCGACTGCACCGCGAGCTTCGCGTACTCCTTCAGGTGCGCGGACTCGCGCTGCGCCTTTCGGATGCGCTTGCGGTTGAGCGCGCGCATCTCCTCGTCGGTCTCCTCGGTCAGGAGCAGCCGCTTGAGGTCGATCGACTCGTAGTAGGCCTCGAGCACCGGCATCTCGGCGTAGCGGGCCATGTGCGTGCGGTACGACTGCGCGGCCGTCCAGGCCGCCTCGCGGCTGTCGGCCTCGCGAAAGCCGTTGGCGCGCCCCGCGATCACGAAGCTCGCCGCGAGCCGCAGCACGTCCCACTCCCAGGGCGCGACCGACACCTCGTCGAAGTCGTTGATGTCGAAGACCAGCCGCCGCTCGGCCGACGCGAAGCCGCCGAAGTTCATCAGGTGGCAGTCGCCGCAGGCCACCACCTGCATGCCCGTGACCGGCAGGAACGACAGGTCGTGCGCCATCACCGTGGCCGCGCCGCGGAAGAACGTGAAGGGGCTGGCCAGCATCCGGCCGTAGCGGATCGGCACGAGCTCGGGCACGCGGCCGGCGCTGCTCGCCACCAGCAGGTCGACGGGGTCGGCGCGTCGGCCGTCGGGCAGCCACTTCGCGACGGCCTCGCGCGCGACGCGGGACCGCAGCGCCTTGCCGGCGGCCAGTCGCTCGGCATGCGCCAGGCCGTGGGACTGCTCGGGAAGACAGGCAGGGGGGACGGCGGGCCGGTGTGCGGCGGCGGCCTTGCGGGCGCGGGCCGTAGCGGGCGCGGCGATCGGCGCGCGACGGCGCGGAGCGGGGGGCATCGGCGTGACGGACATGTCGGCCTCTGGGGTCGAGCGGGCTGCGACGCCTCGGCCGGACGTCCGGTGGAACGGTACGCGGGCCGCGAGCGGGCGTCGCGCCGGGTCGTGCGGGAAATGACATCGGGCCGGTCCGCGCGCGGCGCGAGGCCCCGCCCGGATCGCGCGGCCGGGCGGACCGGGCGCCGCGTCCGGTTCAGCCGCGAGCGAGCGCGACGTCGTGCACGCGCCGCAGCGGCGCACCCGGTGCCGGTTCGACGAACAGGCACAGCCGATCGAGCACCGCCGGGTGCTCGCGTCCGAGCGATGCGACCGCGGCTTCGGCCGCTGCGCGGACGCGCTCGGCGAGCGCAGGATCGTCGACCGCGGCGAGCGTCAGGTGGAAGCGGAACCGTTCCAGCACCTGCGGATAGCCATAGGTCAGCAGCAGCTCGCGCCCCCGCGCATCCAGGCTGTGCGGGCGTCGACGTGCGAGCTCGTCCGCTGACAGCGGTGCGCGCAGCGCATCGAGCTCGACCACGCAGGCGGCGGCGAGCTCGGCGAGCGGCTCGTCGGCGTGCGGCGCGGTCAGCGCGACCCAGCCGTCGAACACCCGCGGCACCAGCGCCCCGAGCGGCACGGGCCGCAGGCGGTCGGCGGTCGCGGCGAGGGCCGCCCGGAGGTCCGCCGCGCTCACGCCGTCGGCGAGCCGGAACGGGGCCTTCAGCGTCGCGTGGAAGCCGTACCGGCGCGGCGCCTCGGTCATCGCGGTCCAGCGTGCCCCGTCGATGCCTGCGGGCGGCGGGGTCTGTGCGACCGGGCGATCGGCGATCTCGTCGCGCCCGAGCCAGGTGCTGCCGAACCGCCACCACGGGCTGCCCGCGGCCGGTGCGAAGTAGACCGCCCAGCGCGGTGACGCGCTCGGCGTCGGCTCGGTCACGGTCGCCCCCCGACTGCCGCGAGCGTGACGCGACGCCCCCGGAGGGCGGCCGCACCGCAGCACCCGTGCCGGGAAACGTGCGGCAGGCAGCCGACTGTCATGGTCGTGACTTGTTGGATCGCGAGGCTGGCGAGCCTACACACTCGTTGAGACAGACAGATGACTCCGCCCGATCCCGGCACGGCGGCCGAGGACGTCGCACCGCGACAGGCCTGGCTCTCGGTGCTGGCCCGTGCCGCGACGCTCGAGCTGGAGGAGGGTCTCGCGCGGTGGGCCCCGTCGCAGCGCTGGTCGCTGCTGCGGCGCCCGGAGATCGGCATGGTGATGCTGCGCGGGCGGATCGGCGGCGGCGGCGACGCCTTCAATCTCGGCGAGGCGACGGTCACCCGGTGCGCGGTGCGGCTGGCCGACGGACCGGTGGGCAGCGGACACGTGCTGGGTCGCGACGCCCGCAAGGCCGAGCTGGTGGCAGTGCTCGATGCACTGCTGCAGGTGCCGGCCTATCGGGATCGGCTCGAGCCGGGCCTGATCGAACCGCTGCGCGGCGTGCAGGCGCGGCAGCGCGAGGCGGCAGCGGCGCGGGCCGGTTCGAGCCGGGTCGAGTTCTTCACG
>RPRK01000134.1 GCA_003818495.1 Burkholderiales bacterium | reverse complement strand
TCGACGCCGCCGCCGCGGTCGGCTTCGCGTCGGTCAAGGTCAACGTGGTCGTCAAGCGCGGCGTGAACGACGACCAGATCGTGCCGATGGCAGCGCACTTCCGCGGCTCCGGCCACATCGTGCGCTTCATCGAGTTCATGGACGTCGGCGCCTCCAACGGCTGGCGACTCGACGACGTCCTGCCGAGCCGCGAGGTGGTCGATCGGATCCATGCGGCCTTTCCGCTGGAGCAGGCCGAGGCCAACTACCGCGGAGAAGTGGCGGAGCGCTGGCGGTATCTCGACGGCGCAGGCGAGATCGGCGTGATCTCGTCGGTCACGCAACCGTTCTGCGGCGACTGCTCGCGCGCGCGACTCTCGACCGAGGGTCGGCTCTACACCTGCCTGTTCGCCGGGTCGGGGCACGACCTGCGGGGTCTCGTGCGAGGCGGTACCGACGATGCGCGGCTGGCCGGCGCGATCGCTCACCTGTGGTCGCAGCGCGCGGACCGCTATTCCGAGATCCGCTCGAGCCGGACCGAGGGCCTGCGGCGGATCGAGATGAGCTACATCGGCGGCTGATGGCCCGCCCGATCCGCGTGGCCGAACTCGAGCTCACCGACCATGCCCGTCCGGTCACGACCACCGTCGATGCCGTCGACGAGACGGGCCGGACCGTGCCCACGCCGATCGCCGGCGAGCATCCGCTGACCCTGTACCTCGATCGGCGCGAGCTGGTCACGCTGATGACGCTGGGCGCGGCGCCCGAACACCTTGCGCTCGGATGGCTGCGCAACCAGAGGCTGGTCGGATCGGTGGACGAGCTGGCCGCGGTCCAGGTGGACTGGGACACCGGCTCGGTGGCGATCACGTCCCGCGAACTGCGCGATCACGGCACCGCGCTGTGGGCCCGAGGCGACCGCGAAGCCTCCCTCGATGCGAAGCTCGGACGCCGGACGGTCACCACGGGCTGCGGCCAGGGCACGGTGTTCGGGGACCTGATGGACAGCCTCGACGACATCCGCCTGCCTGGCGACGTCCGGGTGTCCGAGGCATCGGTCTATGCGGTGATGGACCAGGTCCGGCGGCACGAGTCGATCTACAAGGTCGCGGGTGCGGTGCACGGCTGCGCGCTGTGCACCAACCCGCGCGACGGCGGCCCGCCGAGCATCCTGCGGTTCGTCGAGGACGTCGGTCGCCACAACGCGGTGGATGCCATCGCCGGCTGGATGTGGGTCGAAGGTGTCGACGGCACGGACACGATCTTCTACACGACCGGTCGACTGACCTCGGAGATGGTCATCAAGTGCGCGCAGATGGGCATCCCCGTGCTGCTGTCGCGCTCGGGGCTGACCGGCATGGGTCACGAGATCGCGACCCGCATCGGCATCACGATGATCGGCCGCTGCCAGGGGCGGCACTACCTGCTGTTCACCGGCGCGGAGCGGTTCGTCCGCACGCCGGCGCCCCGATGAGCACCCCGGTGCCGCACCGCGCCTCGATCACCGGCATCGTGCTCGCCGGTGGCCTGGGGCGGCGCATGAGTGTCGACGGCAGCGGCATCGACAAGGGGCTTCGCAGCTTCCGAGGTCGGCCGATGGCGGCCCACGTGGTGGAGCGGCTGACGCCCCAGGTCGGTTCGCTCGCCATCAACGCCAACCGTCACCCCGATGCCTGGCGGGCGTTCGGCGTTCCGGTCTTCCCCGACCGGATCGAGGGATTCGCCGGTCCGCTCGCGGGCCTGCACGCGGCGATGTCGTTCGCCGACACGCCGTGGCTCGTGACCGCCCCCTGCGATTCGCCCTTCCTGCCGACCGACCTCGTCGAGCGTCTCGCGCAGGCGCTCGCGCAGGCGGATGCGCAGATCGCCGTGGCGCGCACCGGCGACCAGCCGCATCCGGTGTTCGCGCTGGTGGAGCGCTCGCTGCGCCCTCACCTCGAGGCGTTCCTCGCCACCGGCCGGCGCCGCATCGATGCCTGGTATGCGCCGCTGCGCGTCGTCGAGGTCGCCTTCGACGACGAGGCGGCCTTTCGCAACATCAACACCGCCGACGAGCTCGAGCGCTGGGAGCGCGAGTCCGACCCGCCCCTGCCCGGTTCGGGCCCCCCGCACCGATGACCGCAGCCTGTCCCCGATGACCGCACGCACCACGCTCGCCGAGATCGTCTCCTGCCTGTCCGATTTCGACCCGCGGGCGGTACCGGTGGCCCGCGCCCGCGAGGCCATCGAGCGCTTCGTCGTCCCGGTGGACTGCGTCGAGCGGGTCGCGATCCGCGCGTCGCTCGATCGCGTGCTCGCCCGCGACGTGATCTCGCCGATCGACGTGCCGGCCCACGACAACTCGGCGATGGACGGCTGGGCGCTGCGGTCGCAGGACCTGTCGGCCGACGCGGACACGCCGCTCGTGCCCATCGGGACGGCCTACGCGGGGGTCGCCTTCGAGGGCCGCGTCGGGGCCGGAGAGACCGTGAGGGTCATGACCGGTGCGGTGATGCCCGAGGGCTGCGACACCGTCGCGATCCAGGAGGTCGTGCGGCGCGACGGCGATCGCATCCTCGTGCCGACCGGCCAGCAGGCCGGCCAGAACCGGCGCCTGCGCGGCGAGGATCTGGCGGCGGGGCGCGCCGCGCTGCGCGCCGGGCGCCTGATCCGACCCGCCGATCTCGGTCTGCTGGCCTCGCTCGGCATCGCCGAGGTGCCGGTGCAGCGGCGCGTGCGCGTCGCCTTCTTCTCGACCGGCGACGAGCTGCGCTCGATCGGCGAGCCGCTCGACCCGGGCTGCGTGTACGACAGCAACCGCTACACGCTCCACGGCATGCTGACCCGCCTCGGCGTCGAGCTCGTCGACCTCGGCGTGGTGCCCGATTCCCGCGAAGCGCTGGAAGCCGCGATGCTCGCGGCGAGCCGCAACGCCGATGCGATCGTGTCGTCGGGCGGGGTGTCGGTCGGCGAGGCCGACTTCACGCGCGAGGTGATGGACCGCCTGGGCGAGGTGGCCTTCTGGACGATCGCGATGCGTCCCGGGCGTCCGATGGCGTTCGGACGGGTCGGCGAGGCCTGGTACTTCGGGCTGCCCGGCAATCCGGTCGCGGTCATGGTCACCTTCCTGTTCTTCGTGCGCGACGCGCTGATCCGCCTCTCGGGCTCGAGCCCGCGGCCGGTGCTGCCGCTGCGGGCGCGCAGCATCGGCCGGCTGCGCAAGCGTCCGGGGCGCACCGAATACCAGCGTGCGTTCGTCGAGCCCGGACCCGACGGCGTGCTGCAGGCACGGATCACCGGCAGCCAGGGATCAGGCGTGCTGCGCTCGATGAGCGAAGCGAACGCGCTGGTCGTCCTGCACCACGATCAGGGCGACGTCGCCGACGGGGACATGGTGGACGCGATCCCGTTCGACGGGCTGATCTGAACGCAGGCGGAGCGGGCTCGAGCGTCATCCTGCACGCCCGCCCTGCCGCTCGTCGCAGCCGGGGCGACGGGGGATGACGCTCGCGCCACCCCCCTCTCCCGCTATCGCTCGTGCGGGCCGTCAGCGGCTCGGGGCGCCGGGCGCGGCCGGGGCCGCGGGATCCTTCATGCCGCCAGCGCCCGCGGCCGTCGTGCCGCGCGAGCGATCGGTCGCGGCACCCGTCACGCCGCTGCCCGGCGTCGTGCCCCGCGCGCTCGGCGCGTCGCTGCGCCACGACGCCATGGAGCGGTCCACCTCGCCGCGGAAGGTGCCGCCGTTCAGGTCGGGCCACTTGCCCTTGTCGAACGACGGCGCGCGTTCGAGCTGGCTGCGGTCGCCCGAGAACACCAGCTCGCCCTTCTCGCCCATCGGCCGGAGGGACTTCATCGGCACCACGACCAGCTTGTCGTCGGGCGTCCAGGCCTGATCGAAGTCGACCACCGCGTAACGCACCGTGCTGCTCCGCACGTCGAGCACCAGGTCCTCGACCTCCCCCACGTTCTTGCTGTTCGGATCCTGGATGTCCGCGTCGAGCAGCTGGCTGGCGCGCAGCATGCGGCCGGCCTTCGCAGCGCTGTTCGTGCCTGCGGCGCGGTCGACCTCGCCGCGATACTTCGCGTCGTTCCAGTCCGGCCAAGCCTTGGACTCGAAGTTCGGCGCGCGCTTGAGCCGCTGCGGGTCGGCATCGAGCACGAGGTGCATGCCGGCCGCACCCCGGCCACTGAGCATCCGGCTGGCCGCGTCGCCGGCACGCTCGGTCATCGAGCCTCCCGAGCCCGACGCGGTGCGGTCCGAGCCGATTGGACCCTTGTCGCCCTTGACGCCGTCGTTGTCGATCGGTCCCGCGCTGCCCTGGGCTCGGGCCTCGGCAGGCGTGCGGTCCGAGCCGATCGGACCCTTGTCGCCCTTGACGCCGTCGTTGTCCATCATGCGGGAGCCATCGGCCGCGGTGCCGGCACGGGTGCTCGCGGGCGTCATCCTGAAGGCGCTCATCGGGAAGGCGGACAGCTTCTCGCCGATGCCGAGAAATCCGCCGATGCCGACGACCGCATACGCGATGCGGCCTGTCTCGACGTCGACGACGACGTCGGTCACGTCGCCGAGGTTCTCGCCCTTCGCATTGCGGACGTCCATCCCGATCAGGTCCGACATGCGCAGGTCGCGCACGGCCTGGGTCGTGGCCGGGGCCTGAGCCGCCGCGGCGGGACGTTCGGTACGGGGCACGGCCCCCTTGGTGCCGTCCTGAGCGTCGGACACCGAGGCGTAGGCCAGCAGGATCGCTGCCGCGAGCGCGGTAGCACGGCGGTCGAGTCGATGGGTCATGGCACTTCCTTCCTGTCGAGTGTGGGAGAACGAGGCGCGCCTTGCGGCAGCGCCGAGTGCTCCCCGACAGGGCAATGGATGTGCCCGTCGATGCGCGCGCTCAGCCCGGCAGCGGCCCGCCCTCGGACACCACCCAGCCGTCGCGGTCGGCGTAGATCCAGTCACCGGGACGCACGGTCACGCCCGCGAAGCTGACGACGACGTCGCGCTCGCCGAGGCCCCGCTTGTCGCTGCGACGCGGATGAAGGTGCAGCGCGCGGACGCCGAAGCGGCAGGCATCGAGCTCGTCCGCATCGCGCACGCAGCCGTTGACGATCACGCCCTGCCATCCGTTGCGCTCGCCCAGCTCGCCGAGCTTGCCGCCGACGAGCGCACAACGCATGCTCCCTGCCCCGTCGACGACCAGCACGCGCCCCTCACCGGGCTGCTCGAGCGCAGCCCTCACCAGCGAGTTGTCGTCGGGCACACGCAGCGTGGTGACCGGGCCGGCGAACCGTACGACGGCGCCCAGGGCGATCCAGGGCGGCGCGGCGACACTCAGGCGGCCGTCGAGCAGACGCGCCTCGTGCGCGTCGCACAGGTCCGTGGTGGCGAAATCGGTGGAGCTGACGCTCATCGTTGGGGCTCCTCGGCGGGGGCGGCGCGTAGCGGAGGACGTGCGAGAGGGCTCGGGCGACCCCGACCACCGCGACGACCCGTGAATCGGACGGGCCGTCGAGTCCGGCGCCCGCGTCCGGCCGCGCCCCGTCTGCAGGAGCGGTCGGGGCGGCGCCGGCGAGACTCACCGCTTGATGCGGAGCGAGCCGGGGAGGCTCGCGTAGTAGGCGGCGAGGTTCTCGATGTCGGCGCGCGACAGCGCCTGCGACTGACCCGCCATGATGGCGTTCTTGCGGGCGCCGCTCTTGTAGTCGAGCAGCGCGCGCTCGAGGAAGTCGCGGTACTGGCCCGCGAGCTTCGGATAGGAGGGATCGATCGGCGTGTTGCCGTCCTTGCCGTGGCAGGCGGCACAGACCGACTCGGCCTTGGCCTTGCCGGCGGCGAGGTCGGCGGCCTGGGCGGCGAACCCGATGCAGGACAGGGCGGTCGCGACCGCGGCGTGACGGAGGAACGAGTGCATCTTCGAAGGCTTCATCGCGTGGGTCGGGCGGGTCACTTGCTGCCGTACAGCGCGGCGAGATCCGCGATGTCCTGATCGGTCAGGCTGCCGGCGATGGCGCGCATGGTCGGATGGCTGCGATCGCCCTTGCGGTAGGCGACCAGCGACGCCTCGATGTACTTGGCGCTCTGGCCGGTGATCATCGGCACCGAATACACGTTCGGGAACGACGCCTTGTAGCCGGGGATCTCGTGGCAGCCGATGCACATCGACGCCTTGGCGCGGCCCGCCTCGGCATTGCCCGCGGGGGCGGCGCCCTGCGCGAACGCAGCGCCCGAAGCGAGCGCGCCAGCGAACAGCAGGACGCGGACTGAGGCCGAAACCGGGCTGAATGCGCGCGGACCAGGGGAACGTGTTCTCGTCATTGGATGGGCGTATATGTCTTCGTTCGGAACGCGTACCGGACCTGCACCGGGCCCGGGGCAAACGCCGCATTCTACCCGAGGGGGCGCTTTTCCGTATACTCGGGCGCGTCGGGCAGCGGCCCGCCGCCCTGCCCCGCGGGCGGCCCGGGCCGCGACTTTCCACCGCGGGCGGACCCCATTCATGCGATTCGAAGGCACCTCCACGTACGTCGCGACCGACGACCTCAAGCTCGCGGTCAATGCGGCGATCACGCTTCAGCGCCCGCTCCTGATCAAGGGCGAGCCCGGCACCGGCAAGACCATGCTGGCCGAGGAAGTCGCGCAGGGCCTCGACATGCCGCTGCTGCAGTGGCACATCAAGTCCACGACCAAGGCCCAGCAGGGTCTCTACGAATACGACGCGGTCTCGCGGCTGCGCGACTCGCAGCTCGGCGACGAGCGCGTCAAGGACATCCACAACTACATCGTCAAGGGCGTGCTCTGGCAGGCCTTCGAGGCCGACCGTCCGGTGGTGCTGCTGATCGACGAGATCGACAAGGCCGACATCGAGTTCCCGAACGACCTGCTGCGCGAGATCGACCGGATGGAGTTCTACGTCTACGAGACACGCCAGCTGATCAAGGCGAAGCACCGCCCGGTCGTGATGATCACCTCGAACAACGAGAAGGAACTGCCCGATGCGTTCCTGCGCCGTTGCTTCTTCCACTACATCAAGTTCCCGGACAAGGAGACGATGCAGAAGATCGTCGACGTCCACTACCCGGGAATCAAGAAGGCGCTGCTCAAGGAGGCGATGGAGAGCTTCTTCCAGATCCGCGAGCTGCCCGGCATCAAGAAGAAGCCGTCGACCTCGGAGCTGCTCGACTGGCTCAAGCTGCTGGTGGCCGAGGACATCCCGGCCGAGGCGCTGCAGTCGAAGGACGGCAAGGCCGCGATCCCGCCGCTGCACGGCGCGCTGCTCAAGAACGAGCAGGACGTGCACCTGTTCGAGCGCCTGATCTTCATGGCGCGGCACAACCGCTGAGCCCGCCCGCGACGACGGCCGGCCTGTCCGCTCACCGGATTCCCGATGCACTGGTACTTCCTCGCCGCGGCGATCGTCTTCGAGGTCGCGGGCAGCACGTCGATGAAGCTGTCGCAGGGCCTGTCCAAGGCCGGCCCGACGGCGATGATGTTCGCGTTCTACGCGGTCGCCTTCGCCTGCAACGCGATGGCGCTGAAGAAGCTCGACCTGTCCGTCACCTATGCGATCTGGTCGGGGCTGGGCACGGCGGCGGTCGCCGTGATCGGCATGACCTGGTTCCAGGAAGAGATCAGCGCGCAGCGGCTGATCAGCATCGCGCTGATCGTCTGCGGCGTGGTGGGCCTCGCCCTGTCGGCCCGCGGAACCTGAGGCGCCCGTGACGAGCGAGACGCCCTCCCTGCCCTGGCCGCCGCGCCCCGTCGCCCTCGCGGGCGAGCTCGTGCGGCTCGAGCCGATGGCCGCCGAGCATGCGGGCCCGCTCGTCGAGGCGATCGCCGACGGCGGGCTCGAGCAGCTCTGGTACACGATCGTGCCGGCACCGGCCGCGATCGATGCCTGGATCGCCTCGGCGCTCGCGCAGCAGGCCGCCGGCGGCGCCCTGCCCTTCGTGGTGCGGCGGCTGCGCGACGGGCGGATCGTCGGCTCGACCCGCTACATGAATGTCGAGCCGGTGCAGCGCCGCCTCGAGATCGGCACCACGTTCTATTCGGCCAGCGTGCAGCGCAGCGCGCTGAACACCGAGTGCAAGCGGCTGCTGCTGCAGCACGCGTTCGAGGCCCTGGGCTGCATCGCGGTCGAGTTCCGCACGCACTGGTTCAACCAGCGCTCGCGCGAGGCGATCGCCCGCCTCGGCGCCAAGCAGGACGGTGTCCTGCGCAACCACCAGCGGCTGCCGGACGGCAGCTTGCGCGACACGGTGGTGTTCTCCATCATCGATTCGGAATGGCCGGCGGTGAAGCGCCACCTCGGCTTCCGACAGGCGAGGCTGCCGGCGCCGTGAGCGCCGCGCCCAGCCGCCCCCACCGGAGCGACGCATGCTGATCGACTTCTTCCTCCATCTGCGTCAGGCGAAGCTGCCGGTCTCGGTCAAGGAATACCTGACCCTGCTCGAGGCGCTCAAGCAGCACGTGATCTCGAACTCGATCGACGAGTTCTACCACCTGTCGCGCGCCACGCTGGTCAAGGACGAGCGCAACTTCGACAAGTTCGACCGAGCCTTCGGCGCCTACTTCAAGGGTGTGCAGAACGTTCCCGGCATCGACATCGACGTGCCCCTCGAGTGGCTCAAGCGCCAGTTCCAGCGCGAGTTCACCGCCGAGGAGAAGGCGGCGATCGAAGCCATGGGCGGACTCGACAAGCTCATGGAGCGCCTGAAGGAACTGCTCGAGGAGCAGAAGGAGCGCCACGAGGGCGGCAGCAAGTGGATCGGCACGAACGGCACCTCGCCGTTCGGCAACGGCGGCTTCAACCCGGAAGGCGTGCGCGTCGGCGGCCCGCCCGGGGGCAACCGCACCGGCGTGAAGGTGTGGGAGCAGCGCGCCTACCGCGACTACGACGACCAGGTCGAGCTCGGCACCCGCAACATCAAGGTGGCCCTGCGCCGCCTGCGCAAGTTCGCCCGCGAAGGCGCCCAGGACGAGCTCGACCTCGACGACACCATCGCCTCGACCGCGCGCAACGCGGGCTATCTGGACATCAAGATGGTCCCGGAGCGCCACAACACGATCAAGGTGCTGATGCTCCTCGACGTGGGCGGCACGATGGACGACCACATCAAGCGCACCGAGGAGCTGTTCTCGGCGGCCAAGACCGAGTTCAAGCACCTCGAGTTCTACTACTTCCACAACTGCGTCTACGACTTCGTGTGGAAGAACAACCGGCGCCGGCATTCCGAGCGCCTGATGACCTGGGACCTGCTGCGCAAGTACAACTCGGACTACCGGCTGATCTTCGTCGGCGACGCGACGATGAGCCCGTACGAGATCCTGCAGCCGGGCGGCTCGGTCGAGTACAACAACGAGGAGGCCGGTGCGCTGTGGCTGCAGCGGCTGGCCGAGCGGTTCCCGAAATTCGCCTGGCTGAACCCGGAGCCCGAGGGCGTCTGGGAGTACCGGCAATCGATCTCGGTGATCCGGCAGGTGCTGTCGAACCGCATGTATCCGGTGACGCTGGCCGGCCTGGAGAAGGCGATGCGGGAGATGTCGAAGTAGCCGAGCCCCGGCACCGGCGGACCCCGCCCGCTGCAAGGGGCGCCTAAGGACCTGCGGCCCCCGCGGCCGCACCCCGGATCACCGCGAGGATCGCATCCGGGTCGATCGGCTTGATCAGATGCAGGTCGAATCCTGCCCGGCTGGCTCGGTCCCGATCCTCCGGCTGGCCATAGCCGGTCAGTGCGATGAGCAGACAGGCCGCGGTCTCCGGACGGCTCCGCAGCGCCTGCGCGACCTGATAGCCGCTGCGCCCCGGCAGGCCGATGTCGAGCACCGCGACGTCGGGTCGTACCCGCGCGCCGATCTCGAGCGCGACCTCGCCCGAGAACGCGGTCCAGACCGCATGACCGGCAGCCCGCAGCATCAGCGCCAGGCTCTCGGCGGCATCGACGTTGTCGTCGACCACCAGGACGCGGCGCGCGCCGATACCGGCCGCGAGCGGCTCGATCGGATCGACGGAGGTCCGCGGCGCGGGCGCGGCGGTGAGCGGCAGGCGCACGACGAACCGGCTGCCGTGCCCGAGTCCCGCGCTGCTCGCCTCGACCCGCCCGGCGTGCAGGGCCACCAGCTGCCGGACCAGCGTGAGCCCCAGGCCGAGCCCGCCCCGTGCCCGATCGAGCGTCGTGTCGGCCTGCGTGAACAGGTCGAACACCCGCGGAATCGTGTCGGCCTCGATGCCCACGCCGTTGTCCTGGACCGTGATCACGCCCTCCCCGCCCTCGCGGGCCAGGGACAGCGAGATCGCTCCGCCCTCGTCGGTGTACTTCGCGGCGTTGTTGAGCAGGTTGGCGACGACCTGGGTGAGCCGGATGAGGTCACCGTCGACGAACAGCGAGGCGTCGGGCATCGACACCGACAGGCTGTGCCGACGCGCCTCGATCAGGGGGCGCGCGACCTCGACGGATCGCTCGACGAGCACCGCGAGATCGACGGGCATCCGGTCGAGCTGGATCTTGCCGCGCGCGATGCGGGCGACGTCGAGCAGATCGTCGAGCAGCTTGGCGAGGGTCTCCGTCTGGCGTTCGATGATGCGGGCGGCCCAGGCGGTCTGCGGATCGGGCTGGCCGAGGCGGGAGATGATCGTCACCGCGGTGCGGATCGGCGCCAGCGGATTGCGCAGCTCGTGCGCGAGCATCGCGAGGTACTCGTCCTTGCGGCGGTCCGCGGCGACCAGCGCCCGCTCGGCCTTGCGGCGCTCGTCGATGTCGAGGGTCAGCGTGACGTCACCCACGTACTGCTCGGCCGCGTCGAAGTACGGGACGGTGATCGAGCGCATCCACGGATAGCTGCCGTCGCCGCGGCGCAGCCGCAGGTCGGTCTCGTGGCGGTCGCTCGAGCGCCCGGCGCCGCCGTGTCCGGCCAGGAAGCGCGCGCGATCGTCGGGATGCACGAACTCCAGCCAGCCTCGGCCCAGCAGGGCCTCGCGCTCGCAGCCGACGAAGTCGGCGCAGGCCTGGTTCGCGAACTGGGTGCGGCCCTGCGCGTCGTCCACGCGCAGCAGCGCCGGGATCCGGTCCGCCAGCCTGCGGAACTGCACCTCGGTCTCGGTACGCAGCCGCTCGGTGAGGTCACGCTCCGTCGAGAGGACGCCGGTCACCGTGCCGTGCTCGTCGCGCAGCGCCGAGCCGGTCACCGACATCGTGAGGAGCGCGCCGCTCCGGATGCGTCGCGGGAGATCCTCGGGACCGGCGTGCCCGTCCAGCCGGACGCGCTCGATCATCGACCGCGTCGCGGCCAGCCCCGGGCCGGGCACCATCGCGAACAGGCCGGTGGCCCGGGCCTCGTCCGCCCGCCAGCCGTACAGCCGCTCCGCGCCGCGGTTCCAGCCGGTGATGCGCCCCTCGAGATCGTGGACGATCACCGCGTCGTTGGAGTCCTCCAGCACCGCGAGCAGGTGACGGGCATTCAGTGCGGCGGTGCGCAGCGCGCTCACGTCGACGCAGGTCAGGATCACGCCGTCGATCGCCCCGCCACGACTGCGATAGGGCGTCGCCCGGCGCAGCACCGTCCTGCCGTCTTCGGTCCCGACCTCGACCTCCGCGGTGCGCCCGTCGGCGAGCACCGCGGCGAGGTCGGTGGCGAACCCCGGATCGCGCAGGCGCGATGCGATGTCGCCGAGCGGACGCCCCTCGTCGCCGCTCTGCAGCCGGAAGAACGCGCCGACGTTCGGGGTGAAGCGGCGGACCCGCTGGTCCCGATCGAGGAGGATCGTCCCGACGTGCGAACTTTCGAGCAGGTTCTGCAGGTCGTCGCGGTTGCGCGCGACCTCGACCACCTTCTCCTCGAGCTGCGCGTTCACCATCGACAGCTCTTCGTTGAGCGCCTGCAGCTCCTCCTTGGCGCTCTCGAGCTCCTCGTTCGACGACTGCAGCTCCTCGTTCAGCGCGAGCGTGTCCTCGTTCGCCATGCGCAGCGCCTCGTTGACCCGCTCGGCCTCGTCGAGCGCGAACGCCAGTTCGCCCTGCACCTCGTCGATCTCGGCGACGCCGGCCGGAGCCGCCACCGCGGGGGCGGCATCGAGTCCGGTCGCGGAGAGGACGCGCGCCGCCGCCGGCGCCACGTCCGCCTCGAACACGACGGCCCACAGGCCGGGCCCGACGCCCTCCTCCAGCGGCTCGACCGCGACGGTGATCGGCCTGGCATCGGCCCCCGATCCGAGCCGGGTCCGCCGGACCGTGACCGTCCGGTCGACGGCGGCATGCGACAGCGACGCACGCACGCCCGCCCTCAGCTCCGGGCGCACCAGGCGGGCCAGGTCCAGCGTGGCTTCGCCCCGCGGCGCCAGGAAGTCGGAGACCGCGCCGTGGAAGTACAGGGCACGCCCCTCCCGATCGACCAGGACCGCGGCACTCGGCATGCGGGTCCCGAGGTGTTCGGCGAGCAGCCGACCGGCGGTCCGGCCCGAGGCGTCGGCGACGCGCTTCGTGCCGGAACGGGGACTGCCGAGCCCGGCCCATCCGCCGACGAAGCCTCGCGGCAGGTGGGTGCGCGTGCCGACCCGCTTGAACAGGCGTCCCTCCCGCGCGACCGGCTCGAAGAGGGCCGCCCGTGTACCGAGCGATTCCGCGCGCCCGAGCAGCAGGAACCCCTGCGGACGCAGCGCGAAATGGAAGATCTCGAAGACCCGCTCCTGCAGTTCCGCTTCGAAGTAGATCAGCAGGTTGCGGCACAGGATCAGGTCGAGCTTCGAGAACGGCGTGTCCCGGACGAGGCTGTGCGGCGCGAACAGCACCGCGTCTCGCAGGGCCTTGCGGACGACGTAGCGCTCGCCGCTGCGCTCGAAGAAACGGGCCAGCCGTCGCGGCGAGACCGAGCCGGCGAGGGTCAGCGGATAGCTGCCGGCCCGCGCCGTCGCGAGCGCGTCGAGGTCGATGTCGGTCCCGAACACCTGGACGGGCGGCGGATCGGGCAGTGAGTCGAACTGCTCGAGCAGGAGCATCGCGATCGAGTAGGACTCCTCGCCGGTCGCGCAGCCGGGCGTCCAGACCCGGATCGGGGCGCGGCGCATGCGGTGCCCCTCGAGGAGCGCGGGCACCACGCTCTGCTCGAGCGCCTCCCAGGCGGGGGCGTCACGGAAGAACTCGGTGTAGCCGATCAGGAACTCGTTCTTGAGGGAGAGCGCCTCGTCCGCGGAGCGGTCCAGCAGCGCGAGGTAGTCCTCGATGCGCTCGATGCCGCGCAGCGTCATGCGCCGCGCGAGCCGCCGGCGCAGCATCGCGGGGCGATACCAGCGGAAGTCGTGCCCCGTCCGGTCGAGCACGACGCGCAGCGCATGCTCCAGACCGTCGTCCAGCGGTCCCACCCGGTCGATGGCGACGGACAGGCCGATCCGATCCCGATGATCGAGGTCCGCGCACAGCGCCGCAGGCATCTCCGCGGGGGCGAGCACCCGATCGACTGCGGAGGCCTCGATCGCGCTGCGCGGCATGCTCTCGAACTCGGCCGTGTCCGGTCGCTGCGCATAGGCGATCCCGCCGGCGGCCCGGATCGCCTTCAGTCCGATCGTGCCGTCGTGATCCGTGCCGCTGAGGACGATGCCGACCGCGCGCTCGAGCCCCTGCTCGGCCAGCGACAGCATCATCAGGTCGATCGGTCTGGGCGCCGGC